>JAITIB010000002.1 GCA_031279675.1 Puniceicoccales bacterium
ATCCGCGACGTCATCGCCTTTCCCAAAACGCAAAAAGGCCAGGATCTCATGGCCGAATCCCCCGCCGCCGTCACCCCGCGCCAACTCCGCGACCTGCGCATCGCCCTCGTGGACGAGGACGAGAAACGATAAGCTCAGGCCGGCGGCATACTCGCAAAAAAAACCGCCCTGCGGATTTCCGCAGGACGGTTTCCAACTACTCGTTTCTGATAACGCTATGAAAAAGTGTTACGGTTTGAAATTGGCATTGACGACGACGGCGCGGCGATCCTCCGCCACGGCATCGCGATTTCCCGCCGGGCGGGCGTAGTGTTTGCCAAAAGCTTGGATCTCAATGTTTCCCTCGGGGACACCAAGGTTGACGAGGTAACTCTTCACGCTCCGGGCGCGGCGGTCGGAGAGTCCCACATTGTATTGGGCGGTTCCAAAGTGGTCGGTGTATCCGGCAATGATGATGCGGGTGTTTTTCGCCTGATCCAAAATGGAGGCGAGCTTGCCGCGTTCGGAATCCGCCACCGCATATCTGTCGAAGCCGAAATAGATCGTCGTCAAAATGGCGCGCGGGTCGTAGCCGTTTTGCGGGTCGAAAAGGGCGAAGGCGTTGGGCGTGTGCGGACGCTGCTCAAGGCCGTCATTCCCCTTGATGTCACCACCAAGGCCCGAGCCCGGCCCCGCCGGCGTCGCGCCATATTGGGTCGGGTCGTCGATGCGTGCGCAACCTGCCGCCACAGTGGCGAGTGTGAGAATTACGAAAGGAAAAAATTTCATGTCCGGATGTTTTGCGTGTTAGAAAGAGGGGGCATGAAAAACGAAATCCTGCCCGTGGGCAAGGCATTATTTTCGCAATCTCTATGGGTCTTCCCTCGCGTCGAGTGTTTCCTGCTTGCGCGCCCGCGCGCGTTCGCTGTTTTTCGGTTCCCATGTGGTATTGGGGTTTGCTCGTTTTGATGATTGTGTGCGCCGGTGTTTATGTTGGCTGGCGTGGCGCCCAGGCGTTGTTCGCACGCCGCTGGCTGCGGGTGCTTTGGATGGTGGCGGTCGGCGCGGTGTTGCTGGGGCTTTTCCCGGGGAAGCTTTTGCGCGGCAGCCCGGTGGGTTTCCTTTGGCACACGGTGAGTGTCGGCTGGATGATCACGCTGCCCTATTGGGTGATGGCTGTGGTGGCGTGCGACGTGTTGCGCATTGCCGACCGGCGGCGTCCGTTTTTCCCGGATTGGGTGCGGAGCCATTACGCCGGTGTGAAGCGCGGTGTGTTTTTTGCCACCGTGGGCGCCGTTGGCCTGATCCTTTTCGAGGGTTGCCTGCGGTTTGCCAATCCGGTGACGACGCCGGCCACGGTGCGCGTTGCCAAGCCGTGCGGGGAGCGCCAGGTGTTGCGCATCGCGGTCGCCAGCGATCTGCATCTGGGTGATTTGAATGACAAGGCGCGGCTCGCCAAAAATGTCGCCCAGATCAATGCCTTGAAGGCGGACCTGATTGTGCTTCCGGGCGACATTGTGGACAACCGGCTTGAGTCCTTGGTGGCGCAAAAAATGCACGAGGAGCTGTTGCGGCTCAAAGCTCCGCTGGGCGTTTTTGCCGTTTTGGGCAACCATGACTCGTTTGCGCAAAGCGAGCGCTGCGCCCGGTATTTGGAGGAACGCTGCGCCATCCGCGTCCTGCGCGACGAGGTGGTGCTTGTGGCGGACGGGTTTTATCTCGTCGGGCGCAGGGACTTCACCGAGCGCAAGCACCGGAAGCCGCTCCGCGAAATCCTGCGCGGCATTGATCGCTCCAAACCGGTCATCTTGCTTGACCACCAGCCCAACCGCCTGGCCGAGGCCGCCGGGCTGGGTGTGGATTTGCAAATATCCGGGCACACCCACGACGGCCAGGTCTGGCCGATAAACTGGGTGGTGAAATTCCTCTACGAGGTCTCCAACGGACTTGGGCGCAAGGGCGGCATGTCCGTTTACGTGACATCGGGCCTGAACCTTTGGGGTTTCCCCGCGCGCATCGGCACGCGCTCCGAGGTGGTGGACCTGCGCGTCGAGTTCAATCCCCCGCAAACGCCCCCCGCGCCATGACCGGAAAAATCCCGACACACGGCGGCGGCCCGCTCGACAACAAGCCGTTTGCCGCGCTCGATCTGGGCGCCCTGCCGCCGGCCCCCGTGCGCCCGCCCGCCGGCAACCCTGCGCCACCTTCGCCCAAGCGGGGCAAGGTCCACTTGCGCATGGAGCGCACGGGCCGCGGGGGCAAAACCGTGACCGTGCTTTTTGGCCCCGGCATTGCGCGGCTCGACGAATCCGGGCGGCAGGCGTTGTTGCGCTCGCTAAAAACGGCGCTGGGCGTCGGTGGCACGACCGGCCCGGGCGACACGCTCGAAATCCAGGGGGACGAACGCCTCCGCCTCCCGGAGCAGCTCCGCCGCGCCGGATTCCCATCCTGAGCCCCCTCACGCCCCCGCGTCCGTCAATTGCTCCGCGATGACGGCGGCCTTCACGACACTCATGGACTTGTTGATCGCCTCCATGTATTCGTTTCCGGGGACGGAGTCGGCGACGATCCCGGCGCCCGCCTGAATCCATGCCTTGCCGTCCTTCAGCAACGCGCTCCGTATCGCGATGCAGGAGTCGTGATTTCCCGAAAAGGAAAAATAACCCAGCGCCCCGCCGTAAAATCCGCGCCGCGTGCCCTCAAGTTCCGAGATGATTTGCATGGCGCGGATTTTGGGCGCCCCGCTCAAGGTCCCCGCGGGGAAAGTCGCCCGGAAAAGATCGAAGGCGTTTTGCCCGTCGCGCAACCGCCCCTCCACCTGAGAGACGATGTGCATGACGTGGGAATAGCGCTCCACCGCGGCGTATTCGGAAACGGTAACGCTTCCAGGCACACAAACACGCCCGATGTCGTTGCGCGCCAGGTCCACAAGCATCAGATGTTCCGAGAGCTCCTTCTCGTCGGCGAGAAGCTCTTTCTCGAGCAGCCTATCCTCCGGCTCCGAACGCCCGCGCGGGCGGGTTCCCGCGATGGGGCGGATTCCCACCGCCTTCCCCGTGAGGCGCACGTTCACCTCCGGCGACGCTCCCACGATCTGGAACCCCGCGCCCCCTTCGAGGATAAACATGTAGGGTGACGGGTTGATGTAGCGCAGCACGCGGTAAAGATTCAGGGGATCCGCGGAAAAATCCCTCTCAAAACGTTGCGAAAGCACGACCTGAACCCCGTCGCCCGCGTGGATGTATTCGCGCGCGCGCAGCACGGCGGACTCGAAATCCTCCCGGGTAAAATTGCCCGGCGGCGGCGGCGTCACCCCGGGCTCCGCGCACAATGCCGTGGGCGCCAGCGCGCGCCGCGCCGCCAGCGCCCCGAGCAACGATTTCAACTCCGCGGCGGCACGCTCCCACGCCTCGTCAGGCGACGCGGCCTCGTCCGTGAACGCATTCACGCACAGCCGGATGAGCTGCCGCGCGTGGTCAAACATCACCACGCAATCCATGATCATGAAATGAAGCAACGGCACCCCGAGCTCGTCGCGCGCCGCGGGCGGCACCGCGGGCTCGATGCAATGGATGTATTCGTAACCGGCGAAACCGACCGCACCGCCGGTGAACGGCGGCATGTCGGGCAAAACAACGGGACGGCACGGCGTGATGATCCTCTCAACCAGCGCAAGCGGATCCGGCGGCGTCGGAAACGTCTCCACGCGCCCGTCGCGCCCCGTGACAGTGGTGCGATCCGCCCACGCGGTAATGGTCTGCTTCGGGCGCGCACCGGCGAAACTGTAACGGCTGATGCGCTCGCCACCGGTGACGGATTCGAGGAGAAACGCGGGCCCGCGCTCGCGCAACTTGGCATACACCGAGACGGGCGTCTCCAGATCGGCCATCAAATCGGTGCACACGGGAACGACGTTCCCGTGTTGGGCAAGCAGCCGGAACGCGTCCTTGTCGGGGAAAATTTTCATAATGCCCGGAGCGTGGGCCCCGCCGGAAATATCGGCAACTTGGAAAATGACGCCAACGCGGAGTCCTGCCGGAAATTTCTCTGATTTTCTGCTTGCGTTTCCCGGTAGAAGGACATGCTGGTGCGAATCACTGACGCCACCTCGGGACGGTCCCGCGAATGGCGGCGAGGATCAATCAATACTAACTCAAAAAAACACAGGAGTCCAAATACTCATGAAAAATACATCCAACACAACGCGCTGTCTCAATGGCGGCACCGCAAGCAACGCCACCGTGGCGTGGAAGTGCGTGTGGGGGGGGGGGCGCCCCCGCCGCCCCCCCCCGGCCGGGCGCGCGACCTAAACTCCCACGAG
>JAITIB010000049.1 GCA_031279675.1 Puniceicoccales bacterium
TGGATGTCCAGCTTGATGTGGTTGGCGTAGCCCGCGAGCGCCTCGTCGATGGAATTGTCCACAATCTCGTAAACGCAGTGGTGAAGGCCTGTCTCGTTGGTGTCGCCGATGTACATTCCGGGGCGTTCGCGGACGGCTTCGAGGCCTTTGAGTCGCTTGATGTCCTCGGCCTCATAACGGGCTTTTCCGGAGGGTTTGCTGGTGGCGTTGCTCATGGATGGTGTGTCGGATGGTGAAATTGGTTTCTAAAGGGCGCGGATGAAAATGCATTTCCGCACGAGGCGCAAGGGGCATGTCTGTCCGGTCGAATTTTCCGCTTTTCAGGATTTCAAAAAATCCCCAGCGTGCGCGGCATGTCCGCCACTTTTTCGCAAGAGCAGAAAAACGCCCTCGCCCGGTGGGTTTCCGACGGCGTTTCGCTGTCCGAGATCCAGAAACGCATCAACGCCGAGTTCGGGTTTTCCATGACATACATGGACGTGCGTTTTCTCATCGACGATCTCGACTTGCGGCTCAAAGACAAGGCGCCAGCGGCCCCGGAGCCCGCACCTGACGCCACCGCCAAGGATGCCGACGCGCCCGCCGATCCTGATGACGATGGCGGCGACGCCACCGGGGCGGCAGGAAAGGTTTCCGTTAACATCGACCCGGTGCAACGCCCGGGCATCGCGCTCGGGGGCAGCGTCACGTTTTCCGACGGAAAGACAGGGCAATGGCAGATGGATGCCTACGGGCAGCTCGGCTTCATCCCGCCCCACGAGGGTTACCAACCGACGCAACAGGACGTGCAACAGTTCCAAGTCCTGCTCCGGCGCGAAATCGCCAAGGGCGGTTATTGAAAAAAGTCCCCTCCCCCGCCCTTCATCCACGCTGCCATGCTGCGACAACTTCCCAACCTGATGACCGCGTCACGCGTGCCGTGTCTCTTCGTCATCGCCATGCTGGTGGCGTGGGGCGCGCGCTGGGCCCCCACACTGGCACTCCTCGTATTCCTGCTCGCCGCGGTGACTGACTACCTCGACGGCTGGCTGGCGCGGCGGCTCGGCGTCGTCTCCAATTTTGGCAAGCTCATGGACGCGCTCACGGACAAGATACTCAACGTGGGACTGCTGATCTTCCTCCTCGTCTATCCCGCCGGGCAGCCATTGCTGCCGGCGTATTGCGTGTTTTTCGTGGTGGTGATCCTCGTGCGGGAGTTGCTCATCACAGGCTTGCGGCTCGTGGCGGCAAGCTCGCGCCTCGTGCTCGCCGCGGAGCGTTCCGGCAAAATAAAGACCGTGCTGCAAATTTTCGCCATAGCCGCGCTCCTCCTCGTCCTCGCGGCAAGGCAAGACTGGGGATGGGAACCGGCGCTGGTGGAAAAAATCCACATCGGCGCGCTCGCCACCTTTGGCGCGGCCACGCTGGTAACGGTGACATCCGGAACGGTGTATCTCGTCAAATACTGGCGGGTTTTTGTCGGCGAGCCCACGGTGACGCCACCGCAAACCCGTGACTGACCCGCGTTTTCAACCCAGGCCAACATGAGCATCTCGCAACGACTTATCCAAGGCGCCCCCGGACGCATCTGCACGGCAATCGCCACACTGGGACCGCTCGGGACCCGCATGCCCGCGCCCGGCACCTGGGGCAGCGGAGCCGGGCTGCTGCTCTACCTGATCGTGTTCGCGCGCGTGAACAAGCTTGAGCAATGGGCGGTCTTCCTGGGAATGTTCACCGCGCTGGCAATCCTCGCAATGGCCATTTGCACCGTCGCCGAAAAGCGCCTCGGCAAAACGGACCCGCGCGAGATCATCCTGGACGAATTCATCGCCATGCCCCTGATCTTCGCCGGCACGGAAACAACGAACTTCCTCAGCGCGCAAAACCGATACGCATGGGCCTGGTTCCTCGCCGGATTCGCGCTCTTCCGCATCCTCGACGTCAGCAAACCCCTTGGCATACGGAAACTGCAATCGTGGCCCGGAGGCGCCGGAATTGTCGCCGACGACATCGCTGCCGCGCTGGCAGCCTGCCTCGCACTGCACGTGCTGCACTGGGCGACCCTGTTTGCGAACGGGCTCGGCATCTGACGCAAATCCCGGTCCGAATAAGATTGACGGGACTCCCCCAATCCACGGAATCAGGTGCCCGCGATGCAGCATTCCGCAGCCCGGTTTCAAACGACTTATGACCTCCCAATCGGACAAATCATCTCAACAAATCCGCAGTCTCACCGTTAAAAACAAAATGGGCATCCACGCGCGCCCGGCGGCGATGATTGTGCGCATTGCCAACAAATTCAATGACGTTGACTTGCAAGTCCTCAAACAGGACGAGACCGTTAACGGAAAAAGCATCATGGGACTCATGATGCTCGCCGCGGGCAACGGCTCGCACATCACCTTCGTCGCCACCCCCTCGGAACCCGGCGCCGCCCCTCACGCAAAAAAAATGCTCGACGACATGGAGGCGCTCTTCGATCGCAAGTTTGACGAACTGTAGCGCCCCTCCCCTTCCTCAGACCAGCCCCGCGACCTCGTCAAAACCCGCAATCAAGTTCATGATCTGAACCGCCTGCCCGCCCGCCCCCTTGACGAGGTTGTCCATCGCCGAAGTAATGACAAGATTGCCCGTGCGCGCATCCGCCACCGCGCTCATATCCACGCGATTCGTCCACGCCACATGCGACGTGTCGGGAAACTGCCCCGGGGGCAGCACCCCCACAAACGGACGCCCGGCATAGGCCCCCTCCCAAATCGCGTAAACCTGCTCCACGGAAACACCCTTCGCGGGAATCGTGATCGTCGTGGCAATCCCGCGTTTCATCGGCGCAAGATGCGGATTGAACTGCACAACCACGGGCGCGCCCGCCGCGAGCGAAAGATTTTCCTCAATCTCCGAAAGATGCCGGTGGCGCGGCATTCCGTAACCCTTCACCGACCCCTCGCGCTCGCAATAAAGATACATTGCCTCGGCCTTTTTCCCCGCGCCACTCACTCCCGAATAACTATTGATGACAACAGCCCCCGGAGCGGGCCTGAACAGGCCCGCGCGCAGCAACGGCGTCAGCGGAATCTGAATGCTCGTGGGATAACACCCCGGGCAGGCAATCAACGCCGCCATTTTCCACGACACCCCGCTCACCAACTCCGGCAAAACATAAGGCGCGGCAACCAGAAGATCCGGCTCCGGATGCTCGCTCCCGTAATATTCCCTGTAAAGCGCGGCGCTCCCCAGCCGAAAATCCGCGGAAAGGTCAATCACACGCCGCCCGGCATCCACGAACGCACGCGCGAACGTCGCCGCAACTCCATGCGGAAGCGCCAAAAACCAGAAATCCACCTCCTCGGCGGCAAGCGCGGTGGCGTCCGCATCCGAAAACAAAAGTCCCTCCGGAAGCACTTCACGATATTGCGGCAACGCCCTCACAAGTGGCGTCCCCGCAAGGCTGCGCGACGCAGCGTGTGACAGCGTCACACGAGGATGCCGCGCCAGCAAACGGACAAGTTCCTCACCCGTGTAACCGGACGCACCAACAACCCCGACCCTGAGCTTGGACGTATTCATGACTGGGAAGCATTGAAAGACCTCGTGAAAAAAACCACAAAAAAAAACCCTCTTCACCACACACGATTGCCAGCAGGCACAAAAAAAGGGAGAGCGTTTTGCTCTCCCCTGTTTTGAGTTTTTATGCCGCTCAAGCTTTGCGCCTGCGGCGCAGCAACGCCAGCGCCAGCGCGCCGACGCCACCGAACAAGGCGTAGGTCGAGGGTTCGGGAATGGCCGTGATCGTGTAGGTGCCATTGTCCCAGGTCAAACCCGCCCCGGTCCCAACACCCAAAACCGTCCAGTTTTGAATCGCTGGCATTTGGCCGGTTGCCGGGACGATGTGCAACTCGCCGCCGTCCACCCAGTTTGTCACCACCAGCGTCACGGCGTCATCAGCTGTCACGTTCCCGCCAGCGCCAAAGTCGAGCGTCGCCCGCGAGAAAGTGTCAAGCGTCACCTCGACCGTCGCGCCGGCGTCCAGAATGACGTCGCCGGACAAGGACAGCGTGTTGTTTGTGCTGCCAATATTTCCAACAACGAGCGTGCCTCCAGAACCAATCGTGACATCGCCCTTTAGCGTCCCCGTGCCACCGACGTGCGCGCCAGAACCCACATTCACGACGGTGCTGACACCGAGCGTCTGCCCGTTCAACAGCAGCGAGCCGCTGTTGCTGACGTCAAGGGCGTTGGAGAAATTCACCACGCCGCTTCCCAATGACAAGGTGCCGGCAGTGACGCTTATCGCCGCGGTGGCGTTGACTTGGTTGTCCGCGCTGAGCTGCAAAGTCCCGCCACTGACATCAATCGCAGTCGAATCAGCGATGCTGCCGCTTCCTGAAAAGGCCAGGACGCCACCGGAAACCGTCGTCTTGCCGGTGTAGGTATTGACGCCGCCGAGCGTGAGCGTGCCGCCGCCTTTTTTCTCAACCTTGCCAGCGCCTTTGATGACATTTGAGAAGCCCAGCGCACTGTTGCGGTCAAAAACCAGATTTGCCGTGGAGGCATTGACCAAAATGTCATTGGACACAGAGCCCGTGTCCACGCCACCGGAGGCGTTGCCGATTTGCAAAGTGCCCGCATTCACCTTCGTCGGTGTCTTGTCGTTACTGCCGCCACCAGAGTTGATGGCTGTTCCGGTGAGGCTGACAGCGTTGGTGAGGACAAGCGTCCCCGAGCCGGATTTGATGAGACCGCCGTTGCCCGTGATCGTCTGGGCCAAGGTCAAGTTCACATTTTGCCTGAAATCGATCTGCTCGTATTGGACCTCAATATCGCCCGCGTGCTGGAACGTGCCCGAAAAAATAATCGGGAATCCATTGCGCCCGCCAATGGTCATTTTCCCGTCGCCGGTAATCGTCCCCGTCAAAGTCAGGGAAGGCGATGACCACGTACGAAGCCGCCCCCCGCCGGAACCAATGTGGATGTCGTTGGAAACCGTCAGAGAGGCGCCTGCTTGATACGGAGCAAGCCCGCCGTTATTTTGGAGCGTGATTTGGTTTGAGCCGAAAGCGCCCGCATCCGGTGTGACAAAGCCGTTTTCAATGGTGATGCCCCCGGTGATTGTATTTGGCGAGATGAGCCGGAGCAAATTGCTGGAACCTGTCATGTTTTGCACAGAACTTTTGATAAGAAATCCGCCCGTGCCAGCGAACTTGGAGTTGATATTAATACTCGCGTCACCTGGGATGCCCGTCAGGTCAAGCAAACCTTGGGTCGTCCCGAAATCGAATGTCAGCTTGTTAGTCATGTCTATTTTCTTGCCACCATACGACTGGGTCCCCGCATCGGTGAATTTCAGCGCATCAAGATATATGGTGAGGTCGGTCGGTGTTATAATCGTCCGGTCCGAAGTCGGGGCCCAAACAATGATCGCCGTATTATGCTGACCGCTATCCCATGCGTCATTGGGCGTGCCCACATCCCAACCTGCGTTCGAGGCAGTCCACGTGAGATTTCCCGAGGATATGTTGGCGGTGTATTCGGCGGCACTAACCCCGCTGGAGACTGCCAAAGCAACAGCCGCAGCGAGAAGGGCTGGTTTGGCGAGCTTTGTCAGGCTGGAGTTAGCAGGGGGGGGGGGGGGGGGGGGGGGGTTGCCCAATTAAACCCCGGGGGGGGGGGGCGTGCGGGGGCGGGGTTGGGACGGGGCGGTGGATTGGTTTTGT
>JAITIB010000053.1 GCA_031279675.1 Puniceicoccales bacterium
TCACCTCGACCGTCGCGCCGGCCTCCAGAATGACGTCGCCGGACAAGGACAGCGTGTTGTTTGCGCTGCCGACATTTCCAACGACGAGCGTGCCGCCAGCGCCAATCGTGACATCGCCCTTTAGCGTCCCCGTGCCGCCGACGTGCGCGCCAGAACCCACATTCACGACGGTGCTGCCACCGAGCGTCTGCCCGTTCAACAGCAGCGAGCCGCTGTTGCTGACGCCAAGGGCGTTGGAGAAATTCGCCACGCCGCTTCCCAATGACAAGGTGCCGGCAGTGACGCTTATCGCCGCGGTGGCGTTGACTTGGGCGCTGTCAGTCAGCCGCAATTCACCACCCGTAATTTCAATCGCCGAACTCGTGGCGATGCTGCCGCTTCCGGAAAAGGTCAGAACGCCACCAGAAACCGTCGTCTTGCCGGTGTAGATGTTGACGCCGCCAAGCGTGAGCGTGCCCGTTCCGTCCTTGTTCAACTGCCCGTTGGTGCCGCTGATGACGCCGTCGAAAACGCCCGCGCCCGTGCCGGTGATCGTGCCGATTTCGCTGAGGGGGCTTGTGACGGTGCCGCCGATGCGCAGGCCTTTTGCGCCCAGCGTGACCCCGCCGCCACCGTTGAGCGTTTGGATGTAGGTGTCGGAGGCGGCCATTGTTGCGATGTCAAAGCTGGCGTCGGCGGCACTGACTGCCGCCAGCACAATCCCTGCGGAACTGGCCATCGCGGTGGCGCCAGTGGTTGCGTTTCCGCCCAATCTGAAGACGCCTTCGTTGATGCGGGTTTCGCCCCTGTAGCGCGCTTGCCGCCCATCCAGGACGGGATTGAAAGTAAGCGCGAATTTGCCCTCCTTGATGATGCCCCCGGTATCCGTGCCATTGGCCGAGCCGATACTGCCCGCAATCCCTGCGTAGTGAGAGGTGCCGTTCCAATCGCTGCTCGTGTTGTTTGACTGCCCGTGATGGCCGATTTGCAAATACTTGGACCCGAGAATGAACTGTCCGTCCGCCGCGCCAGCGTTGACGTCCGTCCCGATCATTTTGATGATGGCGACTTCCCGGCTGATGCCGGAGATGTCAAACCGTGTGTTGTTTGTTCCCTTGAAGTTGACGTAGCTGTTGTCGATGGAGCCCGCGCCCGTCAATTTGATGATTGAGTCGCCGGTTGCACTGGCCAGTGTCATCCGAAAGGTATTGGTGTTGACGTTGGTAAGCGTGAGCGTGCAGCCCAGCGCGGTGGCGCCAGTGCGCCCGCCCGTCCCATCGGCGAAAATTCCGTCAAAAGTGCTGTCGGCATACACGATAATGTCGTTTCCGTTGTTCGCAGCACCCAAACCACCGCCACTTTTATTGGTTATGGTTCCGTTCCCGGAAAGTGTGTCACAATTGAGCCAGTTCCCGCTCAGATTAATCACGCCCTCAAGCTGGATGGCAAGGGCACGCTGACCGGGAGGAACCGCGGTGGCAAAGTCGTTGAAGACCGTGAAACCCGCACCGATTATGGCCGTGTCAGCCGGACGGCTGGCGTTCCAAGTGAGAGGCGTTCCTGAATTATCCAATGCAGTGTTCCAAGCATTGGCGGCGCTCCAGTTCCCCGAGGCCCCGCCGACCCAGTAATAGGTCTCGGCCTGAATCTGGCCCGCACTGGCAACCAAAAGCGAAGCTGCGGCCAGAAGGGCTGGTCTGGCGAGCTTTGTCAGGCTGGAGTTAGCAGGGGGGGGGGGGGGGGGGGGTAACGCAATTCAACGCCGAGGTGGCGTCGCTTGCGGTGCCGTCACGGAGACGGTGTGTTTCATAGGATGTGTTTTTCATGAGTGTATATGTTTGTTGGTTGTGTGACTTGTTGAATCACCCCCGCCGTCCGCGAGACCGTCCCGAGGTGGCGTTGGTGATTCGCGCCAGCATATCCTTTCACTGTAGAACGCAAGCAAAAAGTGGAGAGTTTTTTCACGCCCCAACAACATGAGATTTTCGGGGACGGGAGGGCGGTTTCTTCCAGACTTCGTTCGTTGGTGGGAAGCGGGGGAAATTCTTCTTGCGGAGAGGGGGTGGAGAGTTTCTTATTTGAGAATGAGTCTTATTTCGAGCAAAACCTTGAACACTGGCGATGTTGAACAGTCTGGACGGAAAGGAGCAAGGCCGGATGTCTTGCGACGGCGGTGTTTGTTTTGGGGGTTGATGGCAGTCATTGTGGTGGCGTCGTTGGCGTCGCTCACGATCGGCCCGATGGATCTGTCGGTGGGCAAGGTGACGCGCATCGTGCTGGAGAAGTTTCATCTGGCAGAAGCCGGCGACGGGATTTCCGCGGCGGAAAAAATCGTGGTGTGGAACATTCGTTTCACGCGCACGCTGCTGGCGGTGCTCGTGGGGGGCGGGCTGGCAATGGCGGGCGCGGCCATGCAGGGAGTGTTTCGCAATCCGCTGGCCGATCCGGGAATCATTGGCGTTTCCGGTGGCGGGGCAATCGGGGCGATCAGCATGATTGTGCTGGGGGCGCGCTGGTTCCCGGAGCTTTCGGCACGGTTTGGGCACTACCTCGTGCCGCTGGCCGCGATGGCCGGCGCGGTGGCGATGACGGTGCTCATCTACCGCCTGTCGTTGCGGCGCGGACAGGTGGACTTGATTTCAATGCTCCTTGTGGGGATTGCGATCAATGCAATCGGGGGGGCGTTCATCGGGCTTGTCTCGGCCTTTGTCGCCACGGCGGAGGAGTTGCAGACGGTGACGTTTTGGACGATGGGTTCGTTGAGTCGCGCGACGTGGGAGTTGATTTTTTCCGGGGCGTTTTTTGTGGTGATCCCGATGTTCCTCATGCCGCGGCTGGCCAGGGCGTTGAATGCGTTTTCACTGGGCGAGGAGGATGCCCAGCATCTTGGCGTTGATGTGCGGCGTGTGAAGCGCGCGCTTGTGGCGCTGGCGGCCTCGCTCGTGGGGGCGACGGTGGCGCTGTGCGGCATGATCGGGTTCATCCCGCTTGTGGCGCCGCACATTGTGAGGACGGCTGTCGGGACGGACCATCGTTTTTTGCTGCCGGTGTCGGCGCTGGCAGGCGCGGCGTTGCTGCTCCTGTCCGACATGGCGGCGCGCACCGTGGTGGCGCCGGCGGAGCTGCCCATTGGGATTTTGACGGGGTTGTTCGGGGCGCCTGTTTTTCTCTCGCTCATCATGCGGAGAAACAAGTCGTGGTGACTTGGGCGGCGCCGTCACGGAATCATTTTTCCGGAACTGAGCGAGTGGTTTTTCGAACGGCGATGGTTCCCAACAGACCCTCCAGGGCGGCGCCCGTCAGTCTTGGCACCGCCGACCACAATGCGGCGTCCACTTTTTTCCCGGGGATGCGTTCGAGCGCCAGCCGTGCATAGTGGCTCATTTTTTCGTCCACCAACAATGGCATCAAGGCGTCCACGCAGGATTCCGATCCTATTATGGCGAGCATCCGGCAAATGAAGTCCTGGGCGGCCATGGTGGTTCGTCTGTCCGCAAGCACTGCGAGCAGCCGTTTCTCCAATGCCGCGTGTTGCGGCGGCGGGGCAGTCAGGACTGCATTTTGAATGAGCGTCGCAAAGGTGTGGTCGCCGCCGTATTCGAGCTGCCTGATTTCCTGCCATGGCGAGGGCGCTTGGTTGAAGAACGCGTCGCGGTCAAGCGCGCCCGAACCCGGCGTTTCCGAGGTGGCGTCCGCGTCATCGAGGTCGGAATCAATGACCGGCACCGGGGCCGGGCTGGGGGTCGTTTTCAGCATTCGTTCTGTCGATTCGTGGGCTCGGCGGGACGTCCGTTATTTTTTGTCGAGATCCTTGATGCGGATATTTCGGAAGCGGATTTTTTTGCCGGCGTCCCGCTGGCTCGATGAATGGACTTGCAACGCGATAAACCCTGTTTTTGTGGGCAGATTCTCCGTGAGGTCGGCGCACAGGACATCGTCAAGATAAGTGCGGATGGTGTCACCGGCGGCCTCGACGCGCAGTTTTTGCCATGTGCCGGGCTTTTCGATTGAACGGATTTTTTTGACGTAATCCTTGGCAATGTCCGGCGTTGGGTAAGCCCATCCGTTGCGACGGTTTTCGTCATAGAGCCCTGCGGTTCTGCCGTGCCGGGGCTCGATCTCAACTTGGTAACCGGAAACATGGTTGCCTTGGATGCGGATTTTTTTCGCCGGTTTTTTTCCGGCAAGTGGCGGATATCCCTCAAGGATGCGTTCCCCGGGCGCGTCGTCACTGCGAATTTGGACGCCGGAATTGACATCGGGATGGGCGTTAAATTCGAGCTCCAGAATGAAATCGCCGTAGTTGCGCCCGGTGCAAAGAAAGGTGTTGGCAGTCTTGGGAACAAAGGTGCCGACAATTTCGTCCCCCTCGACCGTGAAGGGGGCGTTGCCCCCGCGTTTCACCCAGTTGTCAAGATCTTTGCCATTGAAGAGCGGTTTCCACGCGACATTGCGCGCAGAGGCAAGGATGGCCTCAGGCGTGATGTCGGCGGACATAATGCCAGTGGCGGAGACGAGGAGCGCGAATGCGACAATGCGTGAAAATGCTTTCATGTTTGCTGGTTGAGGGAACCTGAGACAGCACCTCGGCGCTTTTGTTCCACGATTCCGGAAGCCGCGGCATGGCGCGGAAACATTCCCCTGCGCAAAAGTAAACGCGACAAACAAGGCTATTGTTTTCTTGAGACAATGACGGATTTTCATGAAAATATAATGTCTTCGCTCATAAAAGTGAAGGAACTCTTACTGAAAAAGGCAGATCGCGTCCTCGCATTTGCGCAGCTGCCTTCCCTTCTATCATAACCACAAATTTTCCTGTTTTTCCGTTGGGATTAAATCCGAAAAACGAAAAATAGTAAGTCGCCTTCTCATTTTCATCTATCTTAAAAGTGCTTACTTTCCCGTTTAAAAGTTTTCCACTGGCTATTATTGCATTTCCCACAAATACGGTGTATTTCCCTTCCAATGGAACTTCCAATTCTTTTTTACCGGAATATATATTTGGCACTTTAACGCCACCTCTCTCGGCCCAGTGGCCCAATAGAGTTGTATCGGAAACTATTCTTTCCCAATCTATGTCTTCTTCCTTGTAAGAACAAGTCAAATGAGCGCGATTCGATTTTTTAGTGACTTCAAATACAAGCAACAAAACGTCCTCCTTAAGACTGCATGCAACACTCGGTTCATAACTTCGGTAATTGTCGCGTCCCGGGCGATTAGGTTATGATGAAAAAATTGGGTTGCCGCTTCGCTTTTGGCCCCCGCCAAAGTCGCGCAGGGGAACGTCCCTGCCGCTCTGGGGAATGTCCCGGAACGCCCCTTGGGGCAAATTGTGTGTCCGCAGAGCCCGCCGTTCTCCCGGTAAACGTCCCCCGCCTTGGACGGAGGCATCCCACCGCCCTCGGGTTTTCCCCAAAACAGACTGGGAGGGTTCCTTGCCAATAACGAATTCGACTCCGGGGGACGTGGTGCCCGCGCAGCCATTGTCGGGCTGCGCCCGATTCCGGTGCGTGTCCGCACGGGACATTGTCGCGCTGCGCGCGATTCCGCCTGCGGCGGGAGGTTCCGTTATTGGAGTGCGGAGATGGTCCGGTTCGCTTCGCGCTCGGTCTTGTCGCTTCGCTCGGAACATCGCCGCTTTCGCGAAGGAAATTTATCGCCGTCTGTCCAGCCAGGGCGTTATTCCGATTCAACGACGCCGGGGATGAAACCCCCGCTCCCAAAGCGGGACTAAAGTCCCGCACTCCATAACCGGACGCCATTTCACCAGCAACAAAAGCGACGGCAAAGGCGTCGGTGTAGGTGGTGGCGTTGTTGGCGTGGGTGAAAAGGGATGGGGTGGAGGCAAGCCTTTTTTCCCAAACAATCCTGTCTGGGGAAATCCGTCCATGCGAGGCGTTGCTGTGCGGGGCAAAGTTCCGCATTTTCGCGGTGCATTTTTTGTTGGTAACGGAACCGTTGTGCTTAGCTTGTCGCGCCGTTCATGGACCTTTGGACACTGACAGTTTTTTTTGTCGCCGCCTACTTCGTCGGGAATTTTTCCCCAGGGCTGGTGCTCGTGCGCATGTGGGGCAGGGGCGATGTGCGCAACCAGGGTAGCGGCGGCACCGGGGCCACAAACACTGCCAGGGCGTTGGGGAAAAACTGGTTCTACGCCGTGCTCGCGCTCGATATGCTCAAGGCGGCGCTCGCCGTGGCCATCCCCGCCATCGCGCAGTGGGCGGGCGCGGGGGCGGCGGGGAGTGGAACGCCGTCGGGGGAAGTCTTTTCCCTTCATCTCATGTGCGGGCTGGCCGTCATCATCGGGCACATCTGGCCGGTGTTGCTGGGGTTTCGCGGTGGCAAAGGCGTGGCCCCGTTCATCGGTGTCTGGATTGCGCTGGGCGCGGTGGCGTGGCCGGAACATTGGTTCGCCCCGCTGACGCTTCTCGCGCCAATCGCCGCAGGTTTGTTCTTCCTGCCGCTCAAAAAAGGTGCATTCATGTCCGCCCTATGCGCACTCATTTCCCAGCCCATCACCCTCTGGTATGCCACGGGCAACGTGGCGGCAACGGCGCTCGCCCTCGCTGTCGTGTCCTGCATCCAGATCGCCCATCGTTCCAATTTCAAAACCGCCTTCAAACGAAATAACAACAACGCCACCGCATGAATGTCTCCGACCTGATATGCAAAGTCGCGGATTCGCCCGATGAGATCGAGCAGATCCACCGTCTCAACTACCGGACCTTTGTCGAGGAAATCCCCCAGCACCCGCCCAATCCCGAACGCCGTCTCGTGGACAAGTTTCATGCGGAAAACTCCTACCTTGTCATCAAGGACGGGGAGCGCGTCGTGGGCATGTTCGCCATGCGCGACAAGCGTCCGTTCTCGCTGGACGCCAAGCTGCCCGCCCTGGACCAATACCTCCCGAAGTGCACGCATCCCGTGGAGGTGCGCCTGCTCGCGGTGGAGCCGGAATACCGCAGCGGCCCGGTGCTGCGCATGTTGATGGACAACGCGTTCGAACAGGCGCCGCGCAATGGATGGGACTTGGTGATCATTTCCGCCACGACGCGCCAGCTCCGCCTCTACAGGCATCTGGGCTTCGAGCCCTTCGGTCCGATCGTCGGGAAGGACGACGCCCTTTTCCAACCCATGTTCGTGCGCCCCAAACGCGTGGGCACGGTGCTCGCCACCCTCGCTGAAATCTCAAAAAAGGAAAACCTCGATTCCATCCTGCGCCGCAAAATCGTCTCATTTCTCCCGGGCCCGGTGACGGTGACGCCACGGGTGCTCGCGGCAGTGAGCGTGCAGCCCTTCTCGCATCGCAGCGCACTCTTCCACGACATGCTCGACGAAGCCAGGCGGGGTGTGTGCAAACTCGCCAATGCCCCGCACTGCCAGATATTCCCGGGCAGCGGCACGCTGGCCAACGACATCGTCGCCCTGCAATTGGGGCGCAACCACACGCCGGGGCTCGTGCTCGTGAACGGCGAATTCGGCAAACGCCTCGCCGGACAAGTCAAGCGCGCGGGCATGGCGCACAAGGTGCTCGAAATCGCCTGGGGTCAGGAATTCTCACTCGACGCAATCCGTGACGCCCTCGACACCGTGCCTGTGGGCGGCTGGGTCTGGTGGGTGCACCACGAAACCTCCACCGGCATCATCAACCCGCTCCGCGAGATCATCGCCATGGCGCGCGCGCGCCAGCTCACGTCCGCCGTGGACGCCATCAGCGCGCTGGGCAACATCGCGGTTGATCTGGACGGCATCGAGTTTGCCACCGCGGTCAGCGGCAAGGGTCTCTGCGGCTATCCCGGGCTTGGCATCGTGTTCCACCGCAACGCCACCATCGAACAACGCCTCGACATTCCCTCCTATCTGGATCTGGGCTACTGGATTTTGCAAAACGGCGTGGGTTTCACCCATTCCTCAAACCTCGTCGCCGCACTCGCAACCTCGCTGGCGGAACAGGATTTCGAGGAACGCTTCAAGGTCATCGCCGGGCGCGACGCGTGGCTGCGCGACGCGCTCAAGGACAGCCGTTTTGAAATCCTCACACACGGGCCCGGCGCGTGCCCCGCAGTGCTCACACTCATCCCGCGCCACGGTGCCAACGCTTGGGAAACGGGACTCGCGCTTGAGGACGAGGGCTTCGTCCTGAGTTACCGGAGCAATTACCTGCGCGAACGCAACTGGCTCCAAATCAGCCTCATGGGCGCCCCCTCCCTGGAAACACTTTCGACACTGGTCTCGTTGCTGGGCAGATAATCCCCCATGAGCGCGAACACCACCGGAGCGCCGCGCATCGCCACAGGCATTGTGATGATCGTCTGCACGGTGATGTGCTTTGCCTGCATGGACTCCATGGCAAAGCATCTCGGGAAAACGCACAGCCCGCTGCAAATCGCGGCGCTGCGCTACATCGGCAGCGTCATTGTCACCCTGCTCCTGCTGCGCCCGTGGCGCGCGCCACGGCGCATGAGGACAGGGCGCCCGGTGTTGCAAATCGTCCGTTCCGCTTGCCTCGCCCTGAGCACAGTCTTCGCCTACATCAGCCTGGGTTTTCTGCCGCTCACCGAGCTGACAACAATCTACTTCGCATCGCCCCTCGTCGTGTCACTGCTGGCCGGCCCCTTCCTCGGCGAGAAGACCGGCCCCCGGCGCATCGCCGCCGTGATCGTGGGCTTCATCGGAGTCCTCATCGTGTTGCGCCCAAGCTCGTCCGCCGTCAACGCCATCACCCTTGTTCCCCTGGTCGGCGCAGTGCTCAACGCACTCTACAACATTGCCACGCGCAAGCTCGCCGGCGAGGACGCGCCCGAGACCACCATGTTTTACACGGGCATGGTCGGCATGGCGTTGCTGCTGCCCGTGCTGCCGTTCGTGTGGACGGCACCGGCGGCGGCGCTCGACTGGGCATTGCTGGGCGCGCTGGGCACGGTCGGCGCGCTCGCGCACTGGCTCCTGATACTGGCGCATAAAAACGCCCCGGCATCCATGCTCGCCCCCTTCTGCTACACCCAGCTGCTCGGCGCCCTCGTGATCAGCGATCTGTTCTTCGACGAGGTTCCCGACGCATGGACTCTCGCGGGCAGCGCAATCATCATCAGCTCAGGGCTGTATGTGTTTTATCGCGAGGCGGTGCGCCGCCGCGAGCGCAACGAGAGGATCTCGCTCAATCCGTAAAAGAAGACCGGGCTGCTTACCCCTAAGCAGCCCGGCCATTTTTGTCTATCTTATCTCGTTGTTATTACCCCATCTCCCATTAGGAGAAGTTGAACTACGAAAGGGGACGATGCGGATTTTTCCCGGTGGCGCAAGAACTTTTTTCAAGTTTTTTTCGGGGGGTCATTTCGCCTCGTTTTCCACCGGGGGAACGCTGTTGCCAGCAGGGAAAATCGTGAACCGGCCCCTGCCCTCAAATGGAGTCTCGGTGAGATTTCCCGCGGCATCCACGACCTTGATGGAGCCCTTGATCGCGTAGTCTCCATTTTTCAATACAGGGGCGGCCACGCTGAACACGAGCCCTATGCCGCCCGTCTCGATGCGGAAGGTCTCCTCGTCATCGCCGGTGATCACGTAGTCTATGCGGGCACTGTTCCAGCCGGTGATCGCGTAAGTGTAGGTGCCGTTGGCAAGCCGTGTTGAGGAGAGCACTTCCAGAAGAGTGCCGTAGCCTTTGGAACCTTCCGTGATCTCAAGCACAATCCGGTCGCCTTCACGAAGGGCAAAGGCAAAGGGATTTGCCTCAAACGACAGTGCTCCTTGCGGCGCCGGAAACTCACTGCGCACCCCGAGCCTTATGACGCCCTCATCGACCGTCAGATTGAAGTCTCCGCTGGCACTCGCGGCGCTTGCCGAGGCCATGGCAGCGGCGGCACCGATGCGGACCTCGGAAGTCGAAACGACGGGATTCCCCACGGGGTTATTCACGGTCACAGTGTAAGTTCCGGCATCGTCAATGGTGACGTTGGGCAGTGTCAGCACATTCGTCTCGCAGGGGAGCAACTGCCCGTTCTTCCTCCATCCGTAAGTGATGGGCGCGCTTCCGGTGGCGATGACGGACAGCCTGCCGGTTTGCCCGGGCCGCAGCTCCAGATTCATGAGCCCGCTCACGATTGCAACCGGGTCGTTGACGACAACCCGTTTCTCAACCGTTCTGACCGTGTCCGTCCAGAAGTTGGGCACGGTCTGCGTCACAACCACGTAGTAGCTGGCGTTCCGGTCAACCCTCAGTGTGAATCCCGGACTGTCTGAAACGTGGATCGGCTTTGGATTTCCAGACTGATACAGCGCATAGGAAAGCGCTCCGCCAATCCCGGTGCCGTCACGCAGCACGACAGTGAATGTGACCTCCCCGCCGGTGACAATGGTGCTCGCGCTGGCGGCAAAAGCGGCGATCTTCGGCGGGACGACGAAATTCACCGTGATAAACTCGCTCTCAATGCTGCCACCGGCGTTGGTGACGCGCACCTTGTATTTTCCCGGGGTTTCCGCAAAATAAGACGCGGCGTTGTTGGTGCCCGGAGCGGGATCGCCCTGTTCGTCGAGCCACAAGTAGGAGGATTCGAGGCCGGGCTCCAACACAACGCCAATGGTTGCCCCCCTCACGGCGTAGGCAGCCACTTCGCGCGAACCGGGCAGGAGCGTTTTGATTTTCGGCGGCTGGAGAATGGACAGCGTTGACTCGCGGCTCGTGACCGTGAACGGAGTGCCGGCAATGCCAACGACGACGGTGTATCGTCCCGCGTCCTCACTTCCCATGTGCGCGATCGTGTGGGTGGCGTCCGTGGCACCCGCAATGGGGACTCCGTTGCGAGCCCATTGGTAAGTGAGCACAAGCCCGGTGTACCCGGAAACCGCGGCCTCAACCCGGAATGTCACCTCGCCACCAATGGCACTCTCCATGCTTGATTGCGGCTGGGCCGTAATCCGAAGCTCCGGCGCTTTTCGCACTTCGAGAACTGCCGTGCCGCCGCTGGTGACGACACCGTGGCTGTTCCTGACGGAGACCGTGTAGGAGCCCGCGTCACCCACCGACAGGCGGTCAATGGTAAAGGTGGGAACCGAGGTTTTCCTGACGGTGGAGCCATTGCGCTTCCACTCGTATTCCAGCGGCGTCGAACCTGTCGCGCCCACCGTGAACGTAATCGACTCCGTTTCCCAGCGCGTGGCATTGGCCGGCGAGGGACCGGCAACGATTTGCGGCGCGCCATCGCTCCTCAACACGGCCAGCGTGACGCGCGTCGAGGCAACGGAACCGGTGGCGGTGATGATTATGACATCATACCACGAACCGTTGTCCGCGGCAAAAATCTGCGGCACCACATAGGCGGACGAACTGCCCGCCAACGGGATGGCGATCCCGTTGCGACGCCACTGGTAGGCGGCGCCCGGATGTTCCGTGACGGCAAGCGTCAATGCGGCGCCGACGGCAACGGTCGCCACGCCGTCCTCAAAATTCAACTGCCCGGAAACGGGCGCGAGCTCCGGAATCGATGACAACGCAAGCTCGGCCAGATCGGACATCACCGCACCGGCGGCATTGCGAGCCTTGACAGAGTAGAACCCGGCGAGCGCGTCCGAAAAACTCGGTATCGTGTAAACGGTGCCGATGGCGCCATGAATTGCCACGCCATTGCGGAACCATTGATAAGTGGGCGCGGGCGTGCCGCTGGCAACAACCTCAAGCGTGACACGGCTCCCGACAACAAGGGTGGTCTGCGACACAGGGTGGCTCACGATCACCGGGGCAATGGAAACGGGCGCGGGAACGATGGTAAACTCGGCGCTGGATTGCGCGCTGCTCACGCCACCGAGGTAGCTGCGAGCCTTCACTACCACCTTGTTATCCACCGGGGAAACATCGGCTGTCGTGAGCACAAACGCGCCGGTGTATTCGGGTGACGCCGGCGAGACATCGGCGCCATCCGTCGTGTAACGGACGACAGCACCAGCATCGGCGACAGCATTCGCAATGCCCACCTCGACCCGGTCCTCATATTGCCCGCCAACAGGGCTGATGGCCGGCGGGACAATCGCATACGCGTTGACGTCACCGGGGGTGCTTGCCCCGTCCGTGCCACCATTGCCAAGCTGCCCCGAGCTGTTGCGCCCGACACTCAATTGCTCCCCGTTGTCCAGAGTGAAAAGGGTGTGCGCATCCCCGGCGGCAACAGCCACAATGGGACGCCCTGACGTGTTTATCACTTGGACGGGAGCGCCCCGGTCAATCCGGGTGCCGTCGCCAAGCTGCCCGTCCGCATTGCTTCCAAAGGCCCAAGCGGTGCCATCCCCGCGGACATAAACGCTGTGATTAAGCCCGGCGGCAATGGCGACGGCATCCGTGCCCACTTGGAGGGGCACCAATGTTTGCGACAAGGGGTTGACGCCGATCTGCCCGAAATCATTGCGCCCCATCGCCCAGACGGTGCCATCGTTTTTCAAAAAGAGCGTGTGCGCGTCCCCGGCGGAAACGGCAATGACGTTTCTCCCATCCCTGACGGGAACGGGCGACTTGCGGCTCAGGTTGGACCCATCCCCAAGCTGCCCAAACTCGTTGCGCCCAAAAGCGTAGAGAACCCCGTCACCCGCGACGAACAAGCTGTGGAAGGCGCCGGCGGCGACAGAAATGACATTGTTCGCGCCCGGAATGCTCACATCCGAGGGAAGCTCGACGGCGACATTGACCTGCACGGGCACAGAACGGTCCCCGGTCGTGCCAAGGCCCAGCTGTCCGTCGCTGTTGCGTCCCACCACCCAAAGGGTGCCGTCAGTTTTTGTAAAAAGGCTGTGGTAACGCCCGGCGGCCACAAGCCGGACGCCCCCCGAAACAAAGGCCGGGGTGGAGCGCGAAACGAGATCCCCCAGCCCGAGCTGTCCATATTCGTTGCGCCCGAAAGCCCAGAGCCCGCCACTGCTGGTGACGTAAAGCGTGTGGTTGAGCGCCGCGGCCACATTGGCCACGTCCAGCGCCACCAGCACCGGCACGTTGCTGGAGTGCACAGAGCCATTGCCCAGCTGCCCGTATCCGCCCCCGCCCATCGCCAACAACATGCCATCGCAAATGCCAAGGCTGTGCTCGCCACCGGCGGCAAGCTTGTGCGTGCCAATTTGCATCACATCCTCGGAGGTGAGCATGTTGAAGAAATTTTCAACCTGGATGCCCGGCGCGTAGCCCCTGCCAAAACCGCGCACCTTCACGCGTGCGGACGAGTACAATGTGAACGGGCCGTTGTAGAGCGGCGAGTCCTCGTCAACCTCGTCGCCATTGGTCGTGTAACGCAACTGGGCGAAACGCGATGCCATTGAAAACGCCACCGTGACAAAGTTCACGTGATTGCCGCCATTGGGCGAAATGCCCGGGATCGCCATCGTTGCGGGCACTATTTCAAAGCTGATGTCGCTCTGCTCCCCGCTCTGGTGATCCTTGCGATACACCCGCGCCTTCAACGTGCAGGACTCGCGGATTATGACCGGGGTTTCCTCCAGTCCCAGAGCGTAAATCGGGGAATGCACATCAACATCAGAGCCATCAATCGTGTAGCGGACTGTCGTGGTGGCGTCCGCCGCATCCTGGGCGGAGGGAACGATCCAGACCTCGACCGGCCCGTTGAAACGCCGCCCTTCGATCACGTCCCCCTCCTCCTCAAAACGCGGAGCACCCGTGGGCGGCGCACTTGTTATTTTGAAAACAGCCTTCACCTGCGCGCTTGGGTTGTGGAGGCTCTTGTAGGCGCGCACCTTCACGGCAACCTGCTTGTTTTGCGGATCGACGTGGGCTGCCGTGAGGCGGAGCACACCGGTGTAAACGGGCGATTCAACCGACACGTCGCGTCCGTCCAGGGTATAGCGCAAGGTCGCGCCCTCCGGCGTTGCGACGGAAAGATGGACGTCAACCCCATCCCTGAACGAACCGCCATTCGGGACGATCTCCGGCGTGCCAACCGTGTTTTCATACTTGAAAGTAAACGACGCGGTCACCGGCCAGCTCGGGATCGAATCCCCGGCAAGGTATGCCCGTGCCCGCACCGTGCCCGTGAACTCCATGGCAAAGGGCCCGGCATAAACGTCGGAATTTTCCGTGACCTCCGAGCCATCTATCGTGTAACGGACGGTCGCGGCGGGATCATCCGACTCAATCGTCACGGAGATCTGCTCGGTGAACGGGCCACCGCCATTCGGGACAATCCGGGGCGCCGCCGCCATGGGTTTCCACGGGGAGTAGGCTGCCAGCACCGCGATGGAATAATTGATGGTCTTCGCGTTGTCGGCGGAATTGACGGAGGCCTCCACAATCCCCGTGGGGACGCCACCATAGGACACGTTGGGGTTGGAGAAGTGCATGATCTCCCGCCCCGGATAGGACATGATCGTGCCATAGCCATTGCTCATGTATAATCCGTAGGAGTAAGGGAACAGTCCGCCGCCGCCCTCGTAATACGCCCCGGAATTGGCGCGGTCGTGAGCGCACCCCATGTTGTGCCCAAGCTCGTGGGCAAACGCCTTCACCCCCATGTCCGTTCCCACCACGGAAAAACCGCATTCGCGCTCCCCTCCCGTCGCCCTCAATATCCATGCAAGCCCTGCCACGCCGTCCACGGCGCCTTTGCGCAAAAAGCAAACCAAGTCCGCCCCCGTTTTTTCCCGCAACGCCGCCACCGTCTGGCTTGTCGCACTGGGGAGCGGCTGCTTGTACACATCAAGGCCGGTGGCCGCCATAAGGTCATCGTAGTAATCCGTCCGCGCGTCCGAATAGGCCAGCGGCTCAAGGCCGACGAGACGGATTTTCGCGGTGATCTGGCTGTTCTCGTAAGCCTGGTTCGTCTGCGCCACCCACAAATTGACGTGGGCGAGGACGCCCTCCGGACTGCCGTGGTAGGCCAGCACCTCCTTGGAGTAAACGACCAGCACGTCAACCGTGCGGTCGAGCGGCACCTCGGCGGCGGGCGCCCGGGAGGGCGCCAGAAGCGACGCCACCGCGAGCAAGCCTAACCAGACGGCGCGGCAGCGTTTTAGAAAACCTTCGGACTTGGGTGTAATCATTGTGAAACGAGGTTGGTTGGAGGAATGTTTTGGTGTGAAAAATTCAAAGGGAGGAACCATGCTGAAAGTTTTTTTGAAAAGGCCAAGCGTCAAGGCACCGGCGGGCAGGAGCCGCAACGCGGCATCTTCGCGCCATCCAACTGGGCAAGGACATTCCGGGGCGTCCCTCCCCCGGTCGTGCGCAGGATGAAATAACGGTTTTGCGAAGGGATGTGAATCTCGCCGTCCATGATGTCGTTCACATAGCTCAACGCCACATGTCCGCCGCCCGGCTCCCCGTGAACCTTGGCGAGGAAAACCCCCGAACGCGCGTCAATGGACTCAAGGCGCACATCAGTCAGCACAACCTGTTCGCCATCAAAAAGCGGGAAGGCCATTTCCAAAGCCGCCCCGGCCTTGAACTGCCGCGCCACTTCCATCAGGGACGGCCCCTCAATGTCGCGCGTCTCCTCGCGAATCTTGTAAGGCTCGCGGGCAGCATCGGGCGTGGGCGTCGCATTGCGCGCGCGCATCGGGAAAGCCGGTGTGGACTTCCCCCCGGAAACATCGGTGGCGGGACTCATCGTGGAAGTGGGAGCGGCCCCCGGGCCATTGCCGGGATCGGCACGGGGAGGAACCGGCGCGACAGCCGCGGCACCGCCCGACGCCACCTGTTTCGGAACGTCGGGATGATGGACAGGCGAGGGCGCACCCTGCCGTTTTTCGCCCGGAAAGGCCGCCCTGCCATCGTCAGGGGCGGAACTGCCGGCGCCAAAAACAAAATAAAACACGGCAAAAAGGACGACGGCAACCAACACCGCGCCCACCGTAAAAATTCCGCGTTGCGACTGGGGCTTTTCACTCATGGCATTCAAAGGGATGCCCTCGGATTACGTGAAATCGCCCCGGCACTGTCAACGGGTTTCCACCTGCGGACTGCAACGATTCTGTAAACGTCAACGCCCCTTGGCCTTGGCGTGTTTGGGAACCCCCTGGGCGTTTGCACGGGCACGCAAGCGCAACCCGTTGAGGCGGATGAACCCGGTGGCGTCACTCTGGTTATACCAGCTCTTGACGCCCTCCATGGACGCGATGTTCTCGTCGTAGAGAGAACAGGGCGATTTGCGCCCGCAAGTGATGATATTGCCCTTGTAAAGCTTGAGCCGGACGGTGCCCGTCACGTATTCTTGGCTCTTGTCGATGAACGCCTGCAGGCACTCGCGCTCGGGCGCATACCAGAAGCCATTGTAAATCAGCTCGGCGTATTTGGGGACAAGCGAGTCGCGCAAATGCTGCAGGTCGCGGTCAAGCGTGAGCGTCTCCACCTGACGGTGCGCGTGCACGAGGATCGCCCCGCCCGGAGTCTCGTAAACGCCACGGCTCTTCATGCCCACAAAACGGTTTTCCACAATGTCCACACGCCCGATGCCATGCCTGCCGCCAAGCTTGTTCAGCACCTTCAGAACATTGCCCGGGGAAAGCGTCCTGCCGTTGACAGCGACACAGTCGCCGCGCTCGAACCCGAGCTCGACATACTCCGCCTTGTCAGGGGCATCCTCGGGCGAGACGGAAAGCTTGAACATGTCCTTGTTGGCCGGAATCGTGGGGTCGAACCAAGGATCCTCAAGAATGCCCGCCTCGTAGGAAATGTGCAGCAGGTTGCGGTCCATCGAGTAGGGTTTCTTGAGCGACGCCTCGACGGGAATCTTATGTTTCTGGCAATAGGCAATCATCTCGGCACGCCCGGGGAAGAGCTCGCGGAAGGCGTCTATCTTCCACGGGGCGACAATATTGAGCCGGGGCGCCAGCGCCATGTAAGTCAGCTCAAAACGGCACTGGTCGTTCCCCTTGCCGGTGGCGCCATGGGCGACGGTGTCGGCACGCTCCTTGCGGGCAATCCCGACCTGCGCCTTTGCAATGAGCGGTCGGGCAATCGAGGTGCCAAGGTAATACTGCCCCTCGTAAATCGCGTTCGCCCGCACCATCGGGTAGATGAAATCGCGGGCGAACTCCTCGACAAGATCAAGCGTGTAGTGCTTGGACGCACCCGTCGCCACGGCCTTTTTGTCAAGCCCTTTGAGCTCCTCCTCCTGCCCAATGTCGGCGGCAAAGGTAATGATGTCCGCCGCGTAGGCCTCCTTGAGCCACTTGACGATGACGGACGTGTCGAGCCCGCCGGAATATGCGAGAACAATTTTCATGCTGGAACCACAGAGAAACAAAATTCCCCAAGGGCACGACAAAATTCTTGCCGGCGCCAGCCCGCAAAAAGTTTGCGTTTTCCCCGCGACGAAAAACGCTCCGCCGAAAACAGCATGAACATTCCGAAAAACATTGCCCCCCTCCTGTCACGACCCGTCGCCGTTCTCGGGACCGGAGTGAGCGGCACAGCGGCATCATGCCTGCTGGAGCGCATCGGGGCGACGCCCGCCCTCTACGACGAGAAAGGGGGCAACAACGCCGCCACGGCCTTCGGCGCCGCGGAAGCCGGGCGCCACAGGCTGGTCGTTTACAGCCCAGGCTTCGCCCAAAACCACCCATGGCTTCTCGCCGCGCGCCGCACAGGGGCGTTGTGCATGGGCGAGCTCGACTTCGCATCACTGTTCTGGACGGCCCCCGCGATCGCCGTCACCGGGACCAACGGAAAAACAACGCTGACGGAATTTCTCGTCTTCGCGCACAAGCGCAACGGGCGCGAATCCATCGCCACGGGCAACAACGGATTCCCCTTTTCGCGCATCCCCGGCCTGGCGGGGAACCGCACGCCACTTCCCGTATGCGAGGTGAGTTCATTCCAAGCGGAAGACCTGCGCCACTTCGCGCCCTCGGCATTGTTGTGGACAAATTTTGACGAGGACCATCTGGACAGGCACAGGGACTTGGAAACTTACTTCCGCGCAAAACACAAACTGGTGGACCGGCTCGCCACGCGCCGCCTCATCGTGGGCGAATCCGTTGTCGCATTTGCCCGGAAACTCGGGCTCGCCCTCCCCTCGTTCACCGAGGTGGCCTCACGCGCCGGAGTGGCGGACAGGGTGCCGCAAGGGTGCGTCTTCAGCACATTCCCGCAGATGGAAAACTACGCGCTGGCACGCTGCTACTGGCTCGCGGAAGGATTTTCAGAACACACCCTGGAGGACGCCGCCCGCCTATTCACACCCGTGCGCCACCGGCTGGCCGAGGTGGCGCAAATCGACGGCGTCACCTACTGGAACGACTCCAAGGGGACAAACTTCCACGCCGTGATGGCCGCCCTGGAGGCAATGCCCCGGACCGCCGCGACACACTGGATTGGCGGCGGGCAAGGCAAGGGAGGCGACTTGGGCGCGTTCGCGCGCCGCCTGTCAAAACGCGTCAAATCCGCCTGCCTCATCGGTGAAACCGCCCCGGAATTGCACGGGATTTTCCTGGAAAACGGCGTGCCAAGCGCCATCTTTAAAAATCTCCCCGACGCGGTGCACGGCGCATGGCGCGCCGCCTCGGCTGGCGAATCAGTGCTCTTCAGCCCGGGCTTTGCCAGTTTTGACATGTTTGCCAGCTACGCGGAACGCGGGCTGGTGTTCGAGCAAACCGTGCAGGCGTTGAAAAATGCCGCGCCGAATGCAAAATGATGCAAAATGCATTTGTGTCGCACGGCATAATCCCCCACAAACACGACCTTTCTTCAACTTTTCCAACCATTGAAAATGAAATCCACCATCACCATCACCGCGGTCGTGCTCGCGCACGCCGTCCCCATCGCACTCATCGTCGGCGGCTGCAAAAGCCAGTCCGGCTACGAGAACAAAACAGACACCACAGGAATCTATTCAGGGCAAATGTCCCCGCCAACACCAAGCGGGCACACAACGCCCGTGCCCGCGCACGCAACGCCCGTCCCCACCACCGAGAAGCCCCAGCCAGCGGCCCACACCACGGTCTTGGTGGAGCACCGCCCCCTGCCACCCTTCAACGAGCCCGCACCACCGCCGCCTGAGGTCAGCCCGCCGCCCGTCGTGCCGCCGCCCCCTGTCCCCGCCGGAGACGGCAAGGTTTACATCGTGAAGAAAAACGAGTCCCTCTGGATCATCGCACGCCGCAACGGCATCACCACAAAGGAACTCGCCGCCGCAAACGGACTCAACGAGAACGCCGTCATCCATCCCAAGCAAAAGCTCATCCTCCCAACAAAGAAAAACGCCGTGCCCGTGGACGCCACCAGCGGCAACTCCGCCGTGCTCAACGGCGAGGCTGTTGTCCACGAAGTGAAGAGCGGAGACACGCTGGACGTCATCGCAAAAACCCACGGCAGCAGCGTCGCGAAAATCAAAGCCGCCAACAAACTGTCCAAGGCCGACGAGAAACGCCTCCGCATCGGCAAAAAACTCATCGTTCCCATCGGCGGCAAGACCACCCCGGGCAGCGCGGGCAGGCCCGCGGACGCAAGGCAGCCATCCCACACCCCCGGCAATGTTCCTGTTCCCGTAATACCCACGGACAACACCAATGCGGGCGGCTTCTTCCAACTTGGCGACACCCCCTCCAGCGTCGTGACAGCCACACCCCAACCCGAGGATCGCCCTGCGGACGCGTCAAGCTCGCCCGCAAACAACGGTGAGCCCGTGCCACGATTCAGCAACTGAGCGCGCGCACGGCGCGCATCGCACCGCACATGGTTCGACGCCACCCGCCCCACAACCCGCCCGCGACCGCCTTCCCCCAAAGGAAGGCGTTGTTCGCGCCCGGGGAGCCGCCACCGCCAGGCACAACAGACACCTCGAAATTCTGGCCGATGGCGGCATTTCTCGCGTTAATCGCGCTCTCCCTGACAGCGTTCGGGCTGGTCGTGCTCTCAAGCGCCGGGGCCAAGGCCCCCAAGTCCGGAGGTGACCCGCGCCTCATCCTGCGCCTGCAACTCTATTTCGTCCCGGTGGCGGTGGCGGGCGGACTGGCAGCCTTCTGGGTGAATCTCGAAAAGCTGCGCCGCTGGGTGTGGTGGATCTACGGCGCGGCATGCGTCGGGCTGGCGCTCGTGCGCATCCCCGGGATCGGGCGCGAAGTCAAAGGCTCGTGGCGGTGGATAAAAATCCCCCTCGCCAACATTAACGTCCAAGTCTCGGACATCGCCCGCGTGGCGCTGATACTCTCCCTTGCGCACTATCTCGCCGGCGCGCAACGCCACCTGCGCCCCGCTCATTTCCGATGGTTTGAGCGCGCGCGATTCACCGGTGTGAGGCTGACGGCGGACGCACGGCGCGACGCATGGCACGGATTCCTCCTCCCCTGCGCCCTGCTCGCGGGCATCTGCGGACTGATCGGCATCGAGCCCGACCTGGGCACAACGGCATTGTGCGCCGCCGTGGGCGCAAGCCTGCTCTTTGTGTCAGGCGTGCGAATGCGCTACCTCATCCCCACGGGGATCGCGGCGATGGCGGTGTTCGCGGCGGCGGTTTATTACCTGCCCACGCGCATCGCGCGCATCCTCTCCTTCCTCGACCCTGAGGGCCTCAAGATGAAGGAGGGCTATCAGCTCTGGCAGGGAATGCTCTCGTTCGCCTGCGGAGGGCTCAATGGAGAAGGACTGGGGCAGGGAATCCAGCAACGGCATTATTTGCCGGAGGCGCACACCGACTTCATATTCCCAATCATCGGCGAGGAATTCGGCCTCATTGCAACGGCGGCGGTGGCGGCGGCATACCTGTGCATGTTTGGCGTCGTGGCATGGAACCTGCGCCACGCGCACAATCTCTACCAGTTCAACATCTGCCTGGGCGCCATCCTTTTCATCGTCCTGCAAGCGGTGATCAACATGGGCGTGGTCACCGATCTGCTCCCGACAAAGGGGATGTCGCTGCCATTCATCAGCTATGGCGGGACAAACCTCGTCACGATGTTTGTCATGCTCGGGCTGGTGCTGAACTGCCTCCGGCAATGGGCGGGCCCGCCGCAAATCCCGGTGTGGAGAGCCTGACACCTCAGGCGGCGGCACCGGCAAGCCCGGCGGCGATACGCCTCCGGACATCGTCCACACTCCCATGCGCCTCGATGAGATGGCACGCAAAGATGCTGCGCAATGTTTGCAGCGGAGCAAAGGTTTGCTCCATGAACACGCGGTAACGCCCGCGCGCGAGCCCCGGGTCCAAGTCCGTCTTGCGCACATTTTTTGCGGCGGCCCCACCGGAGGCAAGCGCCTCGCGCCCGCGTTTCAACTGGCGGCGCACGCTCTCCTCCTCGTCAACAAACAACACAAGTATGTGAAAGCGCGGCACCGCGGAATGCAGCGTGTTGAGGCGTCCGAAAAACATCCTCAAAAAATCCACCTGCGTTTGCGTCCGCGGAAACCCGTCCACGACGGCGCCTGCGCGGAACTGCGGATCGAGCAATTTGCGCAGCAAAAGCGCAAGCACCTCGCGATCGCCGACAAGTCCCCCGGCATCCATGAGCCGGCGCGCCCGCGGATCGTGCAACAGATCGCTCACAACGATGGGGACGCCCTCATAACGGCGTTCGCGCATGATGAACTCCGTATTGGTGCCCTTCCCCGAACCAGGCGCGCCGTTGAGCCAGAAGATTTCCCCGGGAAACAGCAAACCCGCGCTTCCCCGCTCCTCCTGAAGCTCGCGCCACACCCCGTCAAAAATCGCACGCGCACCCGCAGCGGCAACACCGCGGGCACCCTCCCCATTGGCAAAAACAAGCTCTGGATCGCTCTCACGCAACGACATGACGGGAGCGGAACCTAATCGCCCCATCTCCGTTGACCAGTGAAAAATCCAGCGCCACCGCCGGTGGCGTCACTTCCCCCCCTCAAGCTTGGAAACGTCAAACGTCCTGAGTTTCCGTTTCAGATCCTGCCCGACACGGAACCGGACGGTCGCGCGCCGCGGGATGACAATGTTGCGCTTGGGCTTCTTGGGATTTCTCCCAACGCGCCTCGCACGAACTTGGATCTCAAACGTCCCGAAGTTGCGCAACTCGACACAACGCCCCTCGGACAACGCCACGGCAATGTCGTCCAGCGCCTGGGCGATGATTTTCGACACGTGCTTTTGCGCAAGACGGCTGCGTGGCGCCCGCAGCACACCCTGAAGCTTTTCGTAAACTCCGGTGACAATTTCGCGTTTGGTAAGATTGGCCTGTGGCATGGTGATCGCTTCCGGGCGGCATTAGGAAAGAAATCGCCAGTGGCGCGCAAGGGTTTTTGCCCGGATTCCACAAAATATCTTCATCCCTATTCCCGGAAGGCAATACGCCCGTGTTGTCCTGACGGCAGGCGTCCCTTCAAGGCGAGGGAAGGGCGGAGGCGATGCGCCATGCGGCTGAAGATTGCATGGCGCCAGTGGCACTCGCGTCGTAGTCCATACTTGCGTGCGATTGGGAGGCCGAAGTGGCGTCCATGACGGTTTTCTACGCAAGTGGCGCTCGCGAGCAAACAAATTCGATCTTCGGTGTGTCTTCCAATAGAAGATCTTTAAAGCGTTTTTCTTGCTTTTGCTTCTCCTCTTTTTGCTCTTGCGTCTCACTCTTCTTCAAAAAACAATCCATTGATATTAGGAATGTGATTAGTTATTTCTTCAAATGCGTCTTGATCAAAATCGTCAACCTCTTCTCGGGACAGCTTTAAGCAGTGCCATCCATAATTAAAGTGCTCAAGAACATGCAAAAAATCAACGTAACAAATAGAGCCGGGTTCTCGTTCTTCCTCATCAATAAATTGTCCTAAATGCATAATCCCCTCATCTATGCTGAAAATTGAATCCCAATATGAAATGACATGGATATCATATTCGGGTTCTCCAAGTTTAGTCCAAACCAGATTAGGAATCTCATATTGTCTAAAATCCGCTCTCTCCACAGAAAGAAAATAGGAACGGCTAAGTTGTTCCAAAAAACCCTGTGAAAATGTCAGAAGTCTTCCTGTGTCACTATTTTCCGTACGTAACTCAGAGGAGAGACATCTCAAAAAGTACAAGGTCGCTTGCAATGCCTTCTGAATTTCTTTTTGCTGTCGCATCGTAACAGGAGGTTTGCTCTTTGAAAACAAGGTGAACGGATTATACCAACAAACACACACTTTTTATCCCTTTCTTCTGTTTTGTCCGTCCGTCAATGTGATCGCTCCACGTGTCTGCCATCGTAGGTCCGCACGACGGTGTCGCCAATGGCGTTAGGAGAAGGCGGGGTTGGCCAAGACCGAGGCTGCGACGATTCCCCCATGTCCGTGCCTAAAACACTACCTCGACCACCGACACACGCACCGCCAAGCCGCTCGGATGCGGCAAAAAGGACGGTTTGACCCCAATAGCGGCTGTTCATTGGTGAGTAATCGTTAGGAAAGCGGTGGTGTTGTCAAATGGGTTTTTGAAAATTTTTCGGCAGGTTGCCATGGCTCGTATTTAGCCGATCCTGAAAAACCCTGATTTTAGCGTGCGGATGCTGGGAGGAAGGGGCTGTTCATTTTTTGCAGGGCGTTTTTGAGGGATTCCACAGGAGAAAAGAACAGGTGCCAAAAAATTGCACGCGCAATTTTCTGGAGTTTAAACCGGCGGCACTCAAGAGGCAGTTGTGCTGGTCGCCGAGGTTCCCTTGAAGTCGGTTGCGTTCCAAGTGATGGTCGCCCTTCAAATGTCCGTTCGGAAGCTCTATCGCACTGCGCCTTTTCAACCTTTTCCATTCGCAGCGGGGCATCTTGCCGCGTCGCTATCGCTCTATCATTACTTCGTCTATCTCATGCGCGTGACCTCGGTCTGTATAAACGGTCATCTTCCCGGCGTCGTTTATCAAGCGTTTAACCGGATCGATTTGTTTGCTCAACGTGTGTCCGTCGTAGGGATTGCCTTGCAAGTCCATCGTGCCAATTATCCAGTTGCTTTTATTCGTGCTGCCCAGTAGGGGTTTTCGCACTGCCTTTGTCCTTCAAAAAGGCTGCTCGTATATCAAGGTCATATTTCTCGAAGTTTTTATCCCGGGTGAATTCAATTGCATACGATGCCTTGATCGCACCCAAAATTTTTGATCCAACGACGAAAAACGCAAATAACACACAACAAATGAGACAGACACTGCGTTTTGCGGGATGTCTGTCCAAATTTTCTTTTTCCCGCCGAAGCCGACGATTTCAAAATCCTTTGAGGCAAAGCCATGCCTTCATCTTTCCCAAGATATAACAAGTCATGTTCTTTCTTTCGTTGGAGAGGGACAATTTTTCTGTTCACAATCACTTTTTGTTTCGCCACTGCCGGAAATCACGGCATTCTCCGAAATCAATGCCCAATTGTTGTCGTTTGATTTCCCAAAAGTTAACGTAAAAAGGGAGAATTTTTTGACGAGGATCCCATCGCAAGGTGCATATTCCCACTTCATAACAGGTGTCGCATGCCCACCCTTTGTACGTTTCAATGCCACTATCTGGGGTGGATCACAAAGAGTAACCGGAGGAAATACTCTTTGCACTGGCACCGCTGGTTTGAGCTTGTCCTTGTCTCGATAAAACGGCCAATAAACGTCCTGTCCTTGTTCAACACTTGAACGATGGTTAATCCAAATATAAGCTTTTACTATTTCCTCGTGATACCCACGTTTGAGCAAATATGGGGAAAGGGGTCGGTTTATCATTCCTTGTTCCATATAAATCCTTGGATTTTCCATGAGCGGATTTTCGGCACTTCGCCATTTTCCATGGTTGACATCAAGCCAAAAACTGTCCTTTTCACCGTCGCCAACAAGCAAATCAAACTGAATATATTTGATGTTCTTTTTTTCAAGTCCAGTACCATCAAATATCTTTGAAAACGGATACGAGGTATCGAAATCCCGAGGAAACCGTATTTCAGAGAGATCCCGCATCCAAAATCCATTTAACATCAATACATAGTTCTTGCCCTTCTCATGTGTTACAAAATCAACAGACAGAATCTTTCCTGGACCGGCAATTCCGGTCTCAAACAAAAACTCTGGCGGCGCCATTGAATGCGTTGCACGACATTCAATGGACACACAAATGAGAGAAATTAACAGAAGCACGACCAACACAGCTCGCGACCTACCCCGCGCTCCGCTACCAATCCGCGTGGATGTGGCAAAGAGGGCGGTTTGACTCAAGTAACGGCTGTTCATTGGTGAGGGAGCTTTAGGAAAGCGGTGGCGTTGTCAAGTGAGTTTTTGAAAAAATTTTCGGCAGGTTGCATTGGCTCGTTTTTTGGCCCTTAAACACAGCATAAAAAAGATGTTTTAAATAAAACAAATCATAAAAACTTCTTCCGCTTGCGCCTGCAATACTTTAATTCAAGAATGACGTTCTTGATTATTGATTTTTCGCAAATCCATTCATGGATGTCTTTTGCTTCTTTCACAGCTCTCCATTTACTCTCGGCAGCGACATGATTAGGAACAATTGTGAAGGGTATTACCCAATTTCTTATGCGGATTGAAGGGACATATAATTTCGCAGCAAGTCCCCAATCACCGCCCGAAACAGGATAAGGATAAATTTTTATAAAACTTTTTTCAGGATCAAAGGCAAATCGGAATCGAAGCAATCCACTAATATATTCATATTTTCCATTATCAACAGAAATTTTTGTTCTAACGAGAAAAGATTGGAGTGTGAAAATTAACCAATAAGATGGAAGCGATGCAATAAAAAG
>JAITIB010000018.1 GCA_031279675.1 Puniceicoccales bacterium
CCCCCCCCCCCCCCCCCCCCCCCCCCCCCCCCCCCCCCCCCCCCCCCCCCCCCCCCCCCCCCCCCGGCGCGGTCGAGTGGCCTCGACGGGAGTGCGTGACCGCACGGGACAATGTCGCGCTACGCGCGATTCCGCCTGCGGCGGGGCGCGGTGTCCGCGCGGTCATTGACCGGCTGCGCCGGTTTCCGCCTGCGGCGGGAGGTTCTGCTAACGGAGTTGCTGCACGCGAGGTGAGTCCGGTAAACGGAACGGCGACTTCAGTCGCCGACACCCTGCTGGTGGGCTTGTCCCAATGAAGCAATCCCGGGAAACTTCGGCGACTAAAGTCGCCGTTCCGTTTCGACGCACCCCGTTCGCGGCGCAGCCGCGACAGAGTCCCGTCGAGGTCACTCGACTCGGTGTTGGTGAAAGCGTTGTGGATGAAGGCGGGCATTGCGGTATTCGGGACACTCAAAAAGAATCCAGAAGAGGGAACGCAAGCCCTTTTTTCAAAAAAAATCCAGAGGGCGTGTCCGGTTCCGCCAACAAGAACGCAAGCCGCTGGTCGCATGGCTTGGGTCTATGTGAGCCGGTTTTTCAACTCCGTGGAGACGACGGTATATTTTTCGGCCATTTTCCGCCCGGCGTCCTTTTCCTCCGGTTTGAGCGGGCGGACGACTTTTGCGGGGACGCCCATGACGAGGGAGTCCGGGGGAATTTGCGTTCCCTTGGTCACAAGGCTGTGGGCGCCGACAATGCTTCCGGCGCCGACGCGGGCGCCGTCGAGGATGGTTGCGCTCATGCCGATGAGGCAACCGTCGTCCACGGTGCAGGCGTGGATCATCGCACGGTGTCCGATGGTGCAATATTTGCCGATGGTGACGGGCATGTCGTCGGAGAGGTGGATGATGCAGCCATCCTGGATGTTGGTGCCTTCGCCGATGGTGATGCGCTCGATGTCGGCCCTGAGAACGGCACCGGGGAAAACGCTTGCCTTGGGTCCGAGCGTGACGGCGCCGATGAGCGTCGCGCCGGGGAGAACGGTGGCGGTGGCGTCCACACAGGGGGATTGCGCCAGGAATTTGGCGAGGCGTTCTTGGATGGTCATGAGGGGGGGCGTTGTGGAGGGGCAAGCGCGGGCGCGCAAGCTATGTTTGGGGATTCCCGAGGGCGGCGCGAATGAGCTTCTCAAGGGTGATGCCGGGGGGGGCCTTTTCGAGGGCGAGACGGACGGCCTTGTCCGCGTCGGCTGGTTTGAATCCGAGAGTGACGAGGGCGGCGGTGGCGTCGGCGGAGAGGGTCGGCTGGGGGGCATCCCGGGCGGGATCCGTCAGAGGCGCGGCATGGGCTGCGGGGCGGCTGGCGGCAGGGGTGAGTTTGTCGCGGAGCTCGATGATGAGGCGTTCGGCAGTTTTTTTCCCGATGCCGGGGCATTCGGAGAGGAGCCTCACGTTGCCGCGCGCAATGGCGTCCTTGAGCGTGGGCATGCTCAGGCGGCTGAAAATATTGAGGGCGGTCTTGGGTCCGATGCCGCTGACTTTCTCGATGAGGAGCCGAAAGAAGTCGCGCTCTTCCGTCGTGGCGAATCCGTAAAGGGAATGCTCGTTTTCGCGGATGATCTGGAGGGTGTGGAGACGGAGGGTGGCGCCGGGCGGGGGAAGTTTTTCCGTTGTGGTAATGGGGATGTGGACCTCGTAGCCGACACCGGCGGCCTCAATGACGGCGCGAAAGAGACCCGATTCGAGAAGAGTGCCGTGGAGGCTTGTGATCATGGGACAGGAGGGACGGGTGGCGGGGTGTCGATTTTGGAAATGCGGCGCTGGTGGCGCTCGCCCGCGTCAAAGGGGGTGGAGAGAAAGAGGGCGATGTATTTTTCCGCCATGTCCGGCGTGGTGTATTTCTGGCCGAGGCAAAGGATGTTGGCATTGTTGTGGCGGCGGCTGTATTCCGCCATGTCCTCGTTCATGCAGAGGGCGGCGCGAATGCCGGGATGTTTGTTGGCGGCGATGGAAATGCCAATGCCGGTGGAACAGACAAGGATGCCGAACGGGGCGGCGCCGTCGCGGATGCCGGTGGCGACGGCAAGGGCGGAGTCGGGATAGTCCACAGCCTTTTCGTCATGGGGCCCGTGGTCCTGGATGTCATGGCCCTGGGCGCGGAGGTGGGCGGCAATCGCCTCCTTGAGGCGGTATCCGGCGTGGTCGCTGGCGAGGCTGATTTTCATGGCAGGTCGGCCCGGTTAATGGGTGGCGTTTGCAAGGAGGTCGCGGATGTGAGTGACGAGGGCCGGGATGGCGGCAACCATCGTGTCCCGGCAAGACTCGTAGGCGGAAAGGTTTTGCCCATAGGGATCGTCAATTTCACGCGTGGAAGTGATGGCGGCGGCAGGCGGGAGATGAGGGGCAAGCATGAGGCGCAAGGGTGGCACGGCGGGAAGGTGGCGAAGGGCGTAAATGTGCTCGCGGGTCATGACGTAGATGACGAGGGAGGTGGCGGCGAGGGCGGATGTCATGGGACAACTGCGGTGCGCGCCAATGTCAATGCCAACGCTGCGGAGGGCGCTCAGGGCGTTTGGAGTGGCGGGCTCCCCGTTGGCGGCGGCAGTCCCGGCAGAGCGCACGGGGAGGCTCCGCAACGGTTCCGGATGGGCGCGCAGGGCGTGGCGGAGGAGTCCTTCCGCCATGGGGCTGCGGCAAATATTGCCGGTGCAGACGAAGGTGACGTGGCGACGTTCCGGGGGCGGCGTGGACATGGTTGTGCTCGTTTAAGGTTTTTGATGAGAGGGCGGCGAGGCTGGGACCGGGGGGGGATTTTGTAAAGCGGCAAGGATGTCGCAGGCACGACGGAGAATGAGGTCGCCGGGAGGGACTGAGAGCGCGGTCTCGCCGGAGCGGGCATGGCGTTCCATCTCACTCCATCCAAGGAGATCGGCATCGGGGGTGACCGCAACCGGGTTTTGGGGAACGAGCCCGGTTCCGACAAGGGTTTGAAGGGTGTCCGCAGGCTGGATTTCGCCGGTGATATGCCACCATCCGGGGTGGTTTTCGAGCGCCTGGTGACATGCGGTGCGCCCGGCGGTGGCGGTGCCCACGAGGATGATTTTGTCGCGGTTCTTGAGATCGGCCAGCATGGCCTCAATGGGACCGGCGGTCCCGTGGTTGACGAGAACGAGGACGGGCGGCGGGGACGGATTCCCAGCCGGGGAAGCGGTATCCGGAGCCGCGGGGGAGGGACGCGGATAATTTCCAATCGTGCTGACCCGGGGAAGCGTCGCGGTGTATTTTTCGCAAAGCAAGAGGGCGTCGGCAATCGTGCCGGATGTGCTGTTGTAATAGCGCAGGTCGAGGATGCGCGCGGTGGCGGAGGGATCGGGATTGGCGGTGACAATGCCCTGGGTGTAACAGCGGATGTATTCAATGCCGCCGCCAAGGCGGGTGATGCGGGAGGGACGCGGGAGCGGAGGCTTGGGCAAGGTGGCGGGCGGGGTGCGGAGGATGCGCCCGGGATAGAGCGCGGCGAGTCCGGCGAGGAGAATTTCGTCGTGCGCATGATGGTCGAGCCGCGGGTAAAGCTCGGGGGGAAACGTGGCCCGTTGCGCGAGGTCTATTTTGTGGGTGGCGGCCTTTTCCAAGGATGTTGGCAGCGGAGTGACGGGGTCGGCACTTGCGGGCGTCCCGGTGAGACCGGGAAAGAGGGCGGTCGCGAGGAAAAGGCGGGTGATGCGTGGCGGTGGCGTCATAATAAGATCATAAAAAGGGATGCGGGCAGCGCTCCTGACTTGGTTTGCAAAGCGCTATTTTTCCGGGCGGATGAGTCAATGTTTAAGCACCTTATGAGACACGGCATTGCGATTTCGATGTTGGCAGGGACACATTTCCATCTTGACGCCGGGCCCCGGAGCGCCAGCGTGTGCGGCCAGTTAACGTGGATTGCGCCAGAGTAGCTCAGTCGGTAGAGCGCGGGACTCATAAGCCTAAGGTCGGCGGTTCGATTCCGCCCTCTGGCACCAATTCCGACAAAATGCCAAAACCAACGACAAACCCTCCATTCCCATGATAAAGCATCCCGTGTTCCCTCTCGCCCTCCTCCTCGCGCTTGCGCCCGTGCCCGTTGCGACGACGCAGCCTGTGTCCGAGTTCCCGGGCGAAATTGTCCTGGGCGGTCCGCCGGCGTATTCCCGTCTGCGCGGCATCACCCATTTTTACATCGAGGTGACCTCGACGGGGGGGGCGACAGGCGAGGGCGAGCTGCGCAACGAGTTGCGCGATCTCATCGAGCTGGAGTTGCGCCGCGCGAACATTACCGTGCGCACGCTCACGCCAACGGACGCCGCCGATGTCACGCCGGTGTTGCACCTGAACGTGCGGCTCGACCGGACGGGTGGCATGGGGCGCCCGGAGTGCGTGATCGAGCTGAATGTGCGCGACAGGGTGAGCATCGTGCGCAACAAGGAACAGATCAACGCGACGATTTTTGAGCTGCGCCGCCCGGCGGGAATCACCGTCGAGCAAACTTTCGCGCGCGACATGAAAAACCGCACCCGCGAATTGATGGCGGAATTCATCAAGGGGATGAAAAAGAACAACCCGTGACCGGGTGCCCGCGTGTTTTTTGATGAGCGCCATCCCCAGTGCAATCAAGGGTGTCGGCATTGACCTGGTCGAGATTGCCCGCGTGCAAAAGGCCATCGAGCGGCATGGGGAGTTGTTTCTCCAGCGGGTTTTCACCGAAACCGAACGCCGGTATTGCGAGGCAAGGGCGGGGAGATACGCCTCCTACGCGGCGCGTTTCGCCGCCAAGGAGGCGGTCGGCAAGGCGCTCGGCACGGGGCTTGGCGGACAGCTCGGCTTTGCCGGCATCGGCGTCGTCACCAATGCACTGGGGGCGCCAAGCGTCGAGCTCGACGCGCAGGGCGGCGCACTGCTTCGTGCATGCGGTGGCGCTCACATCCATCTTTCGCTCACGCACACGGGCACGCACGCGCAGGCCATTGCGATCATTTCCGCCTGAGCCGCGATTTCCCCATGAACAATCCCCCCGCCAACACCACGTTTCCCGGAACAATGCCCGTGCTCGCGTGCGCCGGGGCGGCGGAATTTGAAAAGGATTTCTTTTCCCGCCCCGGAAACAACGAAGAGAGCTTCATCGCCCGGGCCGCCCGCGCCATTGCCGACGAAACGGCAGGGTTGTTTGCCGAGATCCGCGCGCGCCCCATTCGCCGCCTCTGCGTGCTCGCCGGAAAGGGACGCAATGCCGCCGACGCACTCCTTGCCGCGCAACATCTCCATGCGGAGCACCGCTGCTCCGTCGGGATAGTGCTGGCCGAGCCCTTGGAAAAAATGTCCGCCACGGCCACCCGCGCGCTCCAGACGCTCCTGCCGCGCAAAGACATCGCGCTTTATCACTGGCGCGACGCCGCGGGCGCGGACGCGTTCCTCGGCGGCGCCAGCATCGACATTTTGCTCGACGGGCTGCTCGGGCACAATTTCCGCCCGCCACTGCGCGCACCGCACGCGGACATCGTGCGCTGGGCCAATGCCTGCGCGAAACGCTTCAAGCTCCGCATCGCCGTTGACCTCCCCAGCGGCATTGGCGACACCACCCGCGCGGACACCGACCTCGCGCTGCGCGCCGACGCCACCATCGCCTGCGGTCTTGTGAAAACCCCCCTGCTCTCCCCCGGAAACGCCCCCGTGCGCGGGCGGCTCCGCCTGGCCTGCATCGGGTTCCCCAACACACTTGGAGGCGCGACGCGTGCCGGCGCCCGCGGGCTCTACGCACTGGGCCCCCTCCGCCAAGTCCGCCCGCCATTCGCGGACAAACGCGACCACGGGCATTTGCTCATCCTCGGCGGCTCGCGCTGCTTCCCCGGAGCCCTCCTGATGAACGTCAGGGCCGCGCTCCGCGCCGGGGTCGGGCTGCTGACGGTGTTTTGCCCCGAGAGTTTCCACGCCTCCCTTGCCGCCGCCGCCCCCGAGGCCATCTGGGTGCCATGGCCCGAAACGCCCGGCGGGGCGCTCGCGCTTGAGGGAGAGTGCCTTTTGCGGGAACGCCTCCCGAACGCCACCGCGCTCCTCTGCGGCTCGGGTTCCGGCACCGACGCCGAGACGCACGCCCTCTTTCGCAGCATTCTCACGCGCACACCGCCCGGGTGCCCGATGGTGATTGATGCCGATGCGCTGCGCCCCGAAATTTTGCCCCCATGCGCCACCGAGCGCCCCGCGCCGCTCGTGCTCCTGCCCCATGCCGGGGAATACGCGCGGCTGTGCGCCGGAGAGGCGGGACGACAGGCATTGCCGTTGCGCGAGGCCTGCGCCCGTTTCCACGCGCATATCGCGCTCAAGGGCGCGCCCACTCGCGTCGCGGACGCGGCCCGCGAAATCACCGTTTGCACCGGCGGGGCGATTCTCGCGCGCGGCGGCAGCGGGGATCTTCTCGCGGGAATCACGGCGGCGTTGTTCGCGCGAAGGCTCCATGCCGACCCGCTGCGAACGCTTGCCTGCGCAGTGGCCTGGCACGGGGCCGCCGCGGACTGTGTCGCGCGCCGGCACGGAACGGAGGCAATTGCCACCACGGACATCCTCGACGGGCTCGGCGAGGCGCTGCGCAAATGAGCGCGGGAAGTCCGGGCAGGGATTGCCTTCCGGACGCGTCCGGCAGGCCGGGGCAAGGTCAAGACGGAAAAGAAAAAGGCCGGGGTTTTTCATGTAAAAAATTGTTCGCAATGCCATGTGAACAACTTGGGAATTACTTCCCCTTGCTGCCAGACATGGCGCCAACAAGTCTGGCCCGGCATTTTTCATGAGCCCGCACAACCCTTCCACTCATCCAACAGCCTTTTCCATGAGCCATTTTCAAAACGATTCGCATCTCATTGATAATCAATCAAAAACGCCGCTTCATTGCCTCGCCCCCGGGATGCCGTTTGTGGCATCTCCATGGCGGAACGCCCATTTTAAAAGGCCTTGCGGGCGGTTTTCGCCCGCAACCCCAGTATCCGGGCGGAACAGCGGGCCGCTGTGAATAATTTTCAACATCACGTAACATCCCACCCCTTCGTCATGTCCCAATTTGACAAATCCCAGACCCTCTGGCGCACCGTCCAAAGCGAGCTTCAAAAAGCACTGCCCCAGCGCGAATACCAAAGCTGGTTCGATCAAATCACCTGCACCGGCAGTGATGACGACTGCATGTTCCTCGTCACCCCCAACGACTTCGCCGAGATATGGGTGAACAAAAACTACCAAGAGCTGCTCTCCCGCCAAATCACCCTCGCCGCAGGCCGGAAAATGACTTTTCAGCTCCAGCTGCTCCCCTCCCCTGCCGGGGCAACCGAACCGCTTCCCGGCGCCGACGGGACAACGCAAGATCTCCGCCCCGCCAGCGAAACGCCCCCTCCCCCGCCGCCCCCGTTGCGCGCCGCCGCCCCGCCCACCGCGATCAAGGGCAGCAATACGTTCGCAAACTTCATCGTCGCCCCCGAGAACGAGCTCGCGCACGCCGCCGCGCTTTCCGTGGCAAACGACCCCGGGAAGGGGCCCAACCCCCTCTTCATCTACGGGGCCACCGGCCTTGGCAAAACGCACCTCATGCACGCCATCGCGCTCGCCGTCCTCCAACGCTCACCCGGGGCGCGCATCCTCTATGTCACCAGCGAGGCGTTCACGAACGACTACATCAATTCCGTGCAGGAAAAAACCCTGCCTGCGTTCCGCCGCCGCTACCGCGAGACCGACGTGCTCCTCGTGGACGACATCCACTTCCTCGCCGACAAGGAGCGCACACAGGAGGAGTTTTTCCACACCTTCAACGCGCTGAACAATTACCACAAGCAAATCGTCCTCACCAGCGACCGCCCCGCGCGCGAAATCGCACGCCTTGAGGAACGCCTCGTCACGCGATTCAACTGGGGCATGACGGCGGACATCACCGCGCCGCGCCTCGAAACCCGCATGGCCATTTTGCAGAAAAAAGCCTCGGTTTACGGCTTCGAGATCCCCGGCGCCGTCAACCAATACCTCGCCGAGCGTATCGCGCACAATGTGCGCAACCTTGAGGGCGCCATCAACCGCCTCGCGGGATTCATGAAACTCGGCTCGGGAACGCGTGGCGACGAGCTGACCATTGACATCGTCTCCACGGTCCTGCGCGACCTCATCCTGGAGGACGTGAAAAATAAAATCACCGCGGAGGTCATCCAGAAAAAGGTCGCGGAATACTACCGCCTCCACCTTGCGGACATGACGAGCAAGAAGCGCACCTCGCAAGTGGCGTTCCCCCGCCAGATGGCCATGTATCTGTGCGAACAGCTCACGGACATGACCCTTACCGCAATCGGCGAAGCGTTTGGCGGGCGCGACCACGGCACCGTCATTCACGCCCGCCGGACAGTGCAGGGGCAAATGGAGGTCAACGCCACCGTCAAGCGCGAGGTCGAGTATCTCACGCTGCAAATCGGAACCCAGCGCGGATAACGCCCGCGCCAATCGGGAAGCCGGAGCGTCACGCCGGCACAGGGGCCGGGGCGAGCGGCGGGACAGGCTCCTGGGCAACGGTTCCGGACGGCAAGTTCGCGGGCGGCGTTTCGGCATCCACGGGCGCGCGCGTCAACGGGCGATACACAACGGGAGTGCGAATCTGCCCGTGTTCAAGCGCTTCCTGAACATGGACGGCGTCCAGGGTCTCGTATTCCAGCAACGCCTCGGCAACAATGCGGTGCGCGGCAGCGTGTTCCTCGACGAGGCGCTGGGCGCGTTTGTATTGTTCGGTAATGATGCCCTGTATCGCGGCATCAATGCGGCGCGCGGTGTCGTCGCTGTAATGTTGCGAGCGGGCGATTTCCTGCGCCAGAAAGATGTGCTCGTGGCTCTCGCCCAAGGAAACAGGGCCGATGTCGCTCATGCCCCAGTCACAAACCATCTGGCGGGCAATCGTGGTGGCGTGCTTGATGTCGCTGGCCGCGCCATTGCTAAAGTCACCGGTGACGACTTCCTCGCCAATGCGGCCCGCCATTGCCGTGCAAATGTAGTTGAGGAGCTGCTTGCGGGTCTGCCCCAGGATATCCTTGCGGGGGACAAACATCGCCATGCCGCGCGCGCGCCCGCGGGGGACGATGGTCACCTTGTGCAAGGGCAAATGCCCGTCATCGACGAGCACCTGCACGATGGCGTGCCCGGCCTCATGATAGGCGGTCATTTTGCGGTCCTCCTCGTCCACCTGGCGGCGGCGTTCGCTTCCGAAACTGATTTTGTCCCGCGACTCCTCAAGCTCCGGCATCTCGACCTCCTTTTTGTTGCGCCGCGCCGCGAGAAGGGCGGCCTCGTTGAGAAGGTTCGCGAGGTCGGCCCCTGAAAAACCGGTGGTGGCGCGCGCCACATGCGCAAAATCCACGGTGGCGGCAATCTTGAGCTTGCGGGCGTGCACCTCAAGAATTTCGCGACGCCCGACGATATCGGGAAGATCCACATACACCTGGCGGTCAAAACGCCCGGGGCGCAGCAATGCGTTGTCAAGCACGTCGGAACGGTTGGTGGCGGCGATGGTGATCACGCCCTCGTGCCCGTCAAAACCGTCCATTTCCACGAGCAGCGAATTCAGCGTCTGCTCGCGCTCGTCGTGGCCGCCGCCGAGGCCCGCGCCGCGCTTCCGCCCGACAGCATCGATCTCGTCGATGAAAATGATGCAGGGGGCGTTTTTGCGCGCCTGCTCAAAGGTGTCGCGCACACGCGCGGCGCCAATGCCAACGAACATTTCCACGAAGTCCGAACCGCTGATCGAGAAAAAAGGCACCGCCGCCTCACCCGCGACAGCGCGTGCCAGAAGCGTTTTGCCCGTCCCCGGGGGCCCCACAAGCAGGATGCCCTTGGGGATGCGTCCGCCAATTTTCTGAAATTTCTTGGGATCCTTGAGGAACTCGACGATTTCCCGGACATCATCCTTCGCCTCGTCGCACCCGGCAACGTCCTCAAAGGTGGTGCTCTCCTTCTCGCACACGTTCAGCTTGGCGCGGCTGCGCCCAAACGTCAGCGCGTTGCGGTTGATATTCTTGATGAAGCGCAGCGAGAAAAAGATGATGACGCCGCCGAGGATCAGCGTCGGGAGCACATTCCAGAGGAAAAAACGCACATTGGCGGCGGAGGGTTTTTCAACGATGCGCGAAGGCTCCACATGCTGGCGAATCGCGGCAATGTCACCATCCGTCAAATTGCCCGAGGCAACAAAACGATCGCCCTCCACTGGCTCCCCCTTGCCTTTTTCAGAAACGGCCAGCCGCCCGGTCATCTTGTAAAACTTCGTCCCGCCGTCGAGATCCTGCTCAATCGTGATGGAATGGATTTTTCCCTCGCGCGCAAAGTTGATGATTTGCGCGGCGTTAAACCGTCCGGCGGGCTCCGTCTTGTCGCCAATCGTGAAGAGCACCCAGACCAGTCCGATGACCGCCATCCAGATGAGCAACAAGCGCAGATCAACACGTTTGTTGGGCGTCTGTGGCGTTCCTGTTGGCTCCTTGGGCGGATTCTCGTTTGGCGGCAGCTGGCTCATTGTGATAATTGTTTTTTGAAAATGGGAGGAGGAGGCGTCCAAGTCAACCGAAGAGCCGTGCGCGCGAGCGTTCCGATGCGCAACCGGTGCGCGGGCGGGAGGCCGGGCACCCACGCGATTCCCTCCGCGTCGCAGACAACGGGGAGACGGCGGCGTTCCACCGCGGGAATCTTTTTATCGGCAAAAGCATCCGACAATTTGCGCGTCCCGTTCAAACCAAACGGACGGTAAGAATCCCCCTCCCTCCAGAAACGCGCAAACAGCGCCCCCGGTGGCGTCGCGAGAAACACCTCCACTCCAGGGGAAAAAGCCCCGGCGCAAATTTCCCAAAGAAGCGGCTCGGTCATCCGCACTGCCGCCACCGAAAGGACGCCACCGGACGGCCAGAACAACGGCACTGCCTCGAACAAAACACCCTCGCCCCCAAACGCATCCCTGCGCAACGCCACCGAGGGCTCCACTCGCAACGTCCCTCCGTCGAAACACAGGAAGGCGCTTGCACCCACACTCCAGCGCCCCGGCTCACGCGTCAGGAGCGCCGCCACGATGGCGTCCACGGCAAACGGCGTGACCGCGCCAGGGCAGTGCCGCAAAACACGCCACAGCGCACGCCGTTGGACAGCCGCGGGCAAGCCCGCGAGCGGGGTCCAGTCGTAAACAGGAGCGCCCGCGACAACACGTCCCCAAATCCCATCGAGCCATGCCTCCAGCGCCGCGTCATCCTCCTCAAGCAAGCGTCGCGAACGCGCCACGCCCCGCGCCACCACCGCGCCCTGCGCCACCGCCCACGCCGGCACAACGCTCTTGCGCACGCGATTGCGCAAATACGCCCCCGTGGCGTTGCTCGCATCCTCGCACCACGGCAACGCCGCGGCACGCATGGCACCGGACAGCTCCGCCTTCCCGAGCAAAATCAACGGCCTGACAAAAACCAGTCCCCCGGAAAACCGGCTGACGGGGCGCGGCGCGGACAAACCCGCGGCGCCGCTTCCACGCGCAAGCCGCATCAGGACGGACTCCACCACGTCGTCCGCATGATGTCCCTGCACAAGGACGCGCGTGCCGACGGCCCGGCAGGCATTGGCAAAAAAATCCAGGCGCGCCTCGCGCAACGCCGCTTCGCCGACACCTCGTTTCCCGCAAAAATCGCGCGACACAACGCCACCGCGGAAAGCGATGCCAAGCGTCTCCGCAATCGTCCGGACAAACGCCGCCTCGGCCTCGCATTCCGCGCGCGTGCGGTGGTTGAAATGCAGCACCACGAGACGCGACCGCAACCCCGGAAAATGCGCCCACGCGAGCAATAGCGCCACAAGCGAGTCAACGCCACCGGAGCAGGCGACGGCCACACTGGTGGCGTCGGCAAGGAGGGCACGGGCGGCAGGCTCCAGCGCCGGCAACGGCAAGATCCGGGCGAGGCTGCGGGCGCCGCTTCTCCAATCAAAAGACTCTGCCGGTGGCGTGTTCATCGCCACCGGAAGAGAAAGCTTGGCCAGCCGGACGCCAGCTTTTTCATGATCTCTGGAGGAGTGCTCCAGAACCATAAGTGGCGTCTCCCATCAAACTCGTTGCCTTTGCGTGATTCTCTGTCAAATGATGGCCTGAATTAAATTATATTCCGCACTTCACAACACAACATGACAACTGCCGACACCACTTTCCTCACGCTTGATGCGAGCGCTTATCTTGGCCTCGCTCATGCGCCCGCCACCGTGCGTGCGCAGCTTAACATTGCCCTCACGCGCCATACTTTTTTGCCCGAGGCCGCCGATCTCCTTCGCGATTGGGTCGCCACTGTTGCCACGCCTGTCTTCAAGCTTATCCGCCTGAGAGAAGGCACCAAGCGTGCTTTTTGCAGCATCGGCACGGGTGCCGGCCTTGATGCGATCGCGGCGATCGAAACGCTTGGCGCCACGCGCATCGGCATCACCGATGTGCACGCAAACGTCGTCGAAGCCGCCGCGCGCAACATCACCAGCAACGTGCTGCCCACGCACGAGGTGGAGCTCGAGGC
>JAITIB010000101.1 GCA_031279675.1 Puniceicoccales bacterium
ATTTCGCCCTCGTTGGCGGGTTCATCGCCGTGGGCAAACGCGCCGCTTTCGTGCGGGCATGAAACTCTTTTTTCTCACAACCAACCAATAACCAAGCAGACAAAAAAATGAAAACAACAACCATAACCCTCAAAACCCTCACCCTTGCCGCCGCGTCGGTGGCCTTGACGCCACTTTCGCTTCAGGCGGATGCGTGGCTGTATCATCTCGATCAACGACTCGACATTAACGATAACTACCAGCGACCGAAATTACGATCGGCGGGCACGTCTATGAGATCCAGTACAATGCCACGGGGATTGATTTTGTGGCTGTGCCTGAGCCTTCAACGTATGCGTTGATTGGAGGTGTCGGGGTGCTGGCGTTGGCGATGCTAAGAAGGCGGCGGCGATAGGGTTTTGGATATTGGGCGATTTGAGATGGCGGGCCGTGGGTGGCCCGCCATGTTGTCAAGGGTGGGGAGGGTTCTGGCGGGGGAGGTGTGTGTGTGGCGTTGGGATTTTTTTGGGGGAATTGGAAAATTTCGCTTGCGGGAAGGGGCGCGGTGGCTAACAGGGGGCGTGTTTTTACATGAGTGCCCTCGTCGAGGGCGGTGGCGTTGCGTTTTGTTTGCGATGCCTTTTTGCTAACCTGAATTAATACGTTTCCCTACGCGCATGAGCGAATCCAAGGAAAACCTGCAGTCTTCGGCTTTGCCGGGGGGTGCGAATGTCACAGTCAAGGCGCCCGGTGGCGTCGGCACGGCGGATGCGGTTGTTACCGTTGAAGGTGTTTTTGAGATGGACAGCCGCAATGGCGGTTGTCTCGTCGCGCCGTCGCGGGGGGCGAGGTTGCGCCCGACGGATCCGTTTGTGCCGCAGGATGTGGTGAAGCGGAACAAGCTGCGGCGGGGGAGTTTTGTGGTCGCGCGGGCGATGCATGATGCGCGCTTCCCCAATGCGAAGGTGCGCTCGGTGGAGAGTGTGGACGGGTTGCCGCCGGAGCTGCGGTTGCGCCGTCTGGCGTTCCAGCAGTTGACGAGTGTGGCGCCGGACGAGCAGCTTCGGCTGGAGACGGCGGACGGGCGTTTGACGAACCGGGTGATTGATCTTTTTTGCCCGATAGGGAAGGGGACTCGCGGGGTCATCGTGGCGCCGCCGCGCACGGGCAAGACGACGCTTTTGAAGGACATTGCGCAGGGGGTTTTCGAAAACCATCCGGAGTGCAAGGTGATGGTTTTGCTTGTGGACGAGCGTCCGGAGGAGGTCACGGATTTTCGCCGCGAGCTTCCTGGTGCGGAACTTTACGCGTCGTCGAATGACGAGGATGTGGGCAATCATGTCCATGTGGCCGAGGCGTGCATTGAGCGGGCGCGCAGGCTTGTGGAGGTGGGCGCCGAGGTGGTGTTGCTCATTGATTCGCTCACGCGCCTGACGCGTGCCTACAACAACGCCAGGACGGGATCGGGGAAGACGATGACGGGGGGCATTGACTCGCGCGCGCTTGAGAAGCCGCGCCAGATTTTTTCCAGTGCGCGCAACACGGAGGAGGGGGGGAACCTGACGATCGTCGCCTCGGCTCTCATCCAGACGGGGAGTCGCATGGATGATCTTATTTTCGAGGAGTTCAAGGGCACGGGCAACATGGAGATGGTGCTCGATCGCAAGGTGGCGGAGTTGCGCATCTGGCCGGCCTTCAACCTTGCGGCGAGCGGCACGCGCAAGGAGGAGCTCATTCTTGCGCCGGAGGCGCTCGACGCGGCCTCGTTCCTGCGCCGCGCCATGGTCGGGGGCAAGATTGAGGATATTGCCGAGGCGATGACGGAGCGTCTTTCGAAGACAAAAACCAATGCGGAGTTCATACGCTTGATTCGCAGTTGACACGCGTTCCCGCATTTGCATCACACCACGACACTTCTTCCATGCAGAATTTCGCAGCACAGTGCCTCGACATGGCACGCTCAATCCTCGGACACAATCTGGACTCCATTAACGCAGACGGTTCCATTGCGCCCGTTCCCGGTGAAGAAAGCCGCGCCGACGAGCCGGGCCATGCCGCCCTCGCCCTCGGTGAATACTACCGCGTCACCGGCGAAAGCCTCCTCAATCGCGCGGACCTTTCGGACTTGGTCGCCCGGTGCATCGGTTCGCAAATCGGGCAGGACACCGATTCCGAGAACGGCCTTGCCTACAGCGGGCTCGGCCTGCTCGCCTTCAGCCCTTCCAAGGAGCGCAACATTGTCTGGGACCGCCTCGACGAGGGCACGCGCGCGCAGCTCGACAAGCGTCTCCTGCACCGCAGCGACTACGACACGCATTTCCAGGCCTTCAACATCGCCAAGGCCGTCACGCGCTATTCGATGGGTCTCTCGCGCAAGGACGAGACGGGCAGCCTCATCGAGCGTTTCATCGAGCGCATCAACACGTTTGGCGAGGGCAAGTTTTGCGACGACGCCCCGCGCACGCCGGAGCGCGCCGATGTGCTGGGCGGCACCTACGATCTGTATGGCGTCATGCAATTCGTCTTCGTCCGCAGCGCCCTTCAGCTTCACGCCAACATCCACCTGCGCGAGCGCAAACTGCCCTCGCTGCGCACCTGCGCCGAGCGTTACCTCAAGATTCTCCCCGACATCGTCCGCCAGGATGGTCTCGGCTGGTGCTACGGGCGCGGCATCGGCAGTTACGGGCAGATGCACGCCATCAGCCTCATCCTGCAGGCCATGCGCGACAACTGGATCGCCGAGGACAAGCTTCCCCAATACAAGGAGCTCGTGCGCAAGCTCTTCCAGTTCTTTTTCGTCACCTACCTCGACCAGGAGCACGGCTTCCTCGTCATCCGCGACGCCGAGCGCGACTCCATCCCCCACCACACGACGCGCATGGCAAACTTCGACGCCGCCCGCTACCTTTGCCAATGGGCGCGCCTCGCCAAGTCAATCAACGGCAGTCTCGAGGGCCGCGCCCCCGCCCTCCAGCGCGCCACCTGCCGCTACGTCCTTTTCGACAAAAGCGCCCGCAAGGAACAAGGCCTCTGTATTTATCAGGACCCCGGCTCCGGGCTCCATGTCCAGATCCCCCTCGTTTCAGGCTCCACCAACAAGGGCGTGTCCGACTCGCTTGCGTTCCCCCACATGCCCGGTGTCTTTGACTGGCCCGTCAACCGCTACCTCCCCGTTTTCCTCCCCGAGATCACCATCGGCGAAAACGTTTTCATCCCTTCCTACTACGGCAAGAACGTCACCACGGGCCTTGGGCTGAAAAACACCTTTTATTTCCGTTACGACCAACCCGAGCTCATCACCACGGATGAACGCATCATAGCCGGCGTCGGCTCAAGCAAAATCGAATGGGAGTTTAGCGGAGGAAAAATCACCGGCAAATTCACCTTCCAGTTCAAGCGCCAGACTCAAATCAACCAATTCCGCTACATCCTTCCCATCGCCGCCCCGCACCACCACTATCGCCTCGGCTCCTCGTACACCCTCGGCGCCGAAAGCCTTCGTTGCAATGTCCTCAAGGACGATTTTCAAGCCCAATGGGCCGAAACTGAAGTCGTCTCCGACGACACCGCCCAGCGCACCTATTACGGAAAAATCCACTACTACCAGATCCTCCTCCGCGACCGCCCCCTGCACCTCCGTCCCGGGCATCCCTATCGCCTCGAAGTCACCTACACACCCCACATCGTCATGATAGACGAACTCGCGTAGCCAGCGCCATGGATAACGCCAGCAACGCAACCCCGCCATCCACTCGCATGATGGAAACAGGGGCTGCTTCTGATGCCATTGCCGCTCCCGCTTTCATCCACCCCCATTATGTTGCCTTTGTGGAGGCGGATCCCGCTGGCATTGCGCATTTCTCACGCTATCCCCTCTGGGTCGAAGAGGCGGAAAACGCATATTGGCACCATCACGGGCATCCCCACCACCACGTCGAAAACAATCGTTTGCACGGCTGGCCACGAACCGCATTCACCATACGCCACCTCGCCCCCGTTTATCCCGGACAGACCATTCACATCGCCCTCACCCCACAACTTGATCTTTTCCGCCAAATGCTCACCTGGCACTTTCGCATAATACATCCCGGTCGTGTTGACCAATCCGCACATCCCTCCCCCTGGATTTTTGCCCGCGGGCAAATGCAGGTCATTTACGCCACCATCGACCCTCTCTTAAAAAACTCCATAAAAAAACACCCCATTCCCCCCCAACTGCTCGCCCATCTCGCATAAACCCCTCTGACATGCCCTGACCCTGAACAGCCTTTTCATTCATTTCTCCCCGCCTCATCCTCCAAATCCGTTCGTTCAAGCCCAAGTCCGGATGCACAGGTGCCGTCAGCGCACGTGTTGATTGTTAGGGTGGGGTAGGTGACGATCGACGCAACGGAGCGGCCCATGCAGCGCAGTTAAAACGACTCAGCGCAAACACTACTCTGGGAAAAAGAAGAGACATGCACGCAGGTCAATATGTCTATGGGCTTCTTTGTCTTATTTCACCGTTTTGATTGTCAATGTCGAAGCCTTTTGAATTCGGCTTTTTGGCTTGAGGGAAGGGGACTTCGTCCCTGAAATGATGGGATGTCCAAGCGTCCTGTCAGATTTTTCAACACCACCGGCCCGTGCAATCCTGATGACCATTATATGTTGCCGCCGGCGGAA
>JAITIB010000111.1 GCA_031279675.1 Puniceicoccales bacterium
AAATTCCTCTGGCCCGGATTTGGCGACAACGCCCGCGTCCTCAAGTGGATCGTCGAGCGCGTCAAAGGCACCGCCCAAGCCAAGGAAACACCCATCGGCTACATCCCCAACAAGGAAGATCTCGCATGGGAAGGCCTCGACTTCACCCAAGAACAATGGGACGCCGTCATGGCCATCAATCGCGACAACCTGCGCAAGCAAACCGAGGAACAAGGCGAATTCTTCGCCACCTTTGGCACACACCTCCCCGCAGAGGTCGAAGCCGAGCGCCAGCGCATCATCAAGGCCCTGTAAACAGGCGCACGTGGGAAAAGCTTTTCCCAAAAAACAAACAAGGCTTCCCGAAAAGGGCTGCCTTGTTTTGTTTTTACAGGCAGGCGCGCAACGCCCCGGAAATAACGCACAGGCGGAATTGTTGCGGTGCCCGACAAATGATGCGACAACAAAGGGAGCGAAGGTCAAAGACAGGATGAGAAAAGCCAGAGTCCGTGTGGCGATGCAAACGCATGACTGCAAGCGACACCGCCATCAGGAGTGGCTGCGTTTCCTGCGGCTGATCGATCAAGCACTCCGCCCGAAAAGCAACTTCATCTGTTCGTGGATAATCACGCCACTCACAAGCACGAGCGGCGAGAGTAGGCTTACCAATCTGGGAATGACCACGCATTACTCGGGCATTTACGTGTCAGGCGATGGTGTTGCCACCGTGGATGATCTTACCATAAATAGTGATACCACCGCGATCTATGTCGTGTCCGGCACGCTCTCTATTCTTTCCGGCGATTATAGCAGCGCCGGGACTGCGTTATATTGTGAAGGCGGCGCGGTGACCATTCCGGAGGGGCATTTTGAAACTCCATCTGGCGGCTGTTTTGATGTGCAAGCTCCCGGCAGCATTGGCCTTGCAGCGGGCTCTTGGGCGACCCCGGCGCAATCAGCTTGGCCTACTGCGACCGAAGTCACTGTAGCCATCGGCTCACCGCTGTCCTTCACCGACAACGTGGCGTATGACATTCCGGCATCCACCGTCGGCACAGCGATTGCAAACATCGACGTTTCGGGCGGCGCAAGTGGCGGCACGGCTCCGTATTCGTTCAGCGCCGTGGGGCTTCCGGCGGGGATAACCATCAGCGCGGCGGGCGTCATCTCCGGCACGCCGACAGCAGCGGGCGCGGCGGGAACGGCGACGATTACCGTAACCGACGCCACCAGCGCGACGGCGAGCATCACGATTGCCTACGGAATCATATCTCCGCCCGTCACCACATCCACGCTTGGCGGCACGGTGACGATCAGTGGTGCGGCGATTTTCGGTCAAACGCTGACAGCCGTAACGTCGGGTTTGACGTCCATGCCGTCCGTCGCGCTGGGGACGCTTTCGTATCAGTGGAAACGCGGCGGGGCGGACATCGGCGGCGCGACGAACGCCACTTACACAACGCTTGCCGCCGACGTCGGGCAAACGCTGAGCGTGACGGTGACGGCTGCGAATTGCAGTGGCTCGGTCACTTCCACGGCGACGGGCGCGATTGGGAAAGCGACGAATCCCGCGGCGGTGCCGACGCTGAGTTACACGATTTCCGACACCTTCCCGAAGACGGTCACGATCACGGCGGTTGACGGCGCGCAATACAGTTTCGACGGCGGTGCGAGTTGGGGCAGCGAAAACACTTACACGTCGAACGCGGCGGAGGACGTGACCCTCGCGATTCGCTGGGCGGAGACGGGAGTTTACAGCGCGTCCGGCGAAACCTCGATCGAGATAAACACGGCGGAGGATCCCAACGCCGACATCGCCGAGGCCAGAGCTGCCATCGGATTTGCCGATGATGCGGGCGAGTTCAGAGGCGCGCAGGAAGCCATTGCGGACGAGGCTGCCGCGCTGCTCGACATCGAGGCGATCATTCAGATGGTGCTGGAAAATTGGGGGCTCGGCAGCGTGGATTTTGCGATCACGAACGGCGTTTTCCAAGCGGCCAGCGGTGGCGTTAACGGCAGATACACGTTCACGGTCACGTTCACGAAGGGCGGCGGCGTTCCGCGCGCGCTGGATTTGGACTACGTGATCGTCGCGACGCCGGTTCCGCCCGAAGTCGGCGAGCCGGTTATCGTGGCGGTGAGCGAGGCGTTGTTGCCGGAACACCGTTCGCCCGCGCAACAAGTTCTGGATACGATTCGCGGGGTGACGCCACCGCCGCCGGGCGCGATCAACGCGGTCATTGTTGGCTGCGACGTCACCTTCGAGGTGAGCGCGGTTGGCGAGGGTTTGGTTTACCAATGGTTTAAAAATGGCGCGGCTGTTCCTGGCGCGAACGCGGCGATCTTCACGGCGTTGGCGGTGCAGGAAGGCGAGGTTTACGCGGTGTCCGTGACGAACGCCGCCGGTGGCGTGACGGTTCGCGAAGTGGCGTCGCCGGAGTTTTTCCACCCCGTGGTTATCGTTAGCGAACCCGCGCCAACAGTCGCGCTGCAGGCGGGCGTCGCGACGCTGAGCGTCACGGTCAACGGCAGCGGGACGATTTACTATCAATGGTGCCGCGTCGATATGGCGACTGGCGCGCTTGACCCGATTCCGCTGGCGAACACGGCGACTTACAACGCCACCGCGCCGGGTTTCTACTGCCTCGTCACGAACAACCGCGCGAACCATCCGGCGACTTCCGGCGTCGTGGAAGTCGTCCCGTAGCGCGGCCCGCCCGACCTTTTTAAACCCAAAAACCAACGCACATGTTCACGCATAAAACCACCCACCGAACCAGCGCTGACGTTCTCCCCGGGAAAGCGAACGGAACGGCGACTTCAGTCGCCGCCACACCCGGGGCGTCTTCCGCAAACAAAACGTTTATTCCGCACACGGCGATTTCCGAGCGAAGCGACAAGACCGGGCGCGAAGCGAACCGGACCATCACCGCCTAATCACCGGGATGCGGCACAAATCTTATTCCGAGTCGTTGTCGCATAAAACGGGTTGAGAAATGAAAAACGCCGCGGGTTTTGTCGCGGCGTTTTTTATCGGAAAATCTTGCGTGATGCGCTCAGGCTTTGGTGACGAGGCCGGCCTTGATGGCCTTGACGCAGACCCACTGGCGTTTCACCTGCCCCGAGGGCAGTTTGACGCGGATGCGCTGCACGTTGGGCTTGAACGTGCGCTTGGTCTGCTTGACGAGCTGGAGTCCGATTCCGCCGCTTTTTTTGGACTGGCCTTTGTGTATGATGCGACGGCCTTTGACTGGGCGTTTTCCGGTGACTGAGCAAATGCGTGACATGGTTGTCGGGTTGGTTTGATGTTGTGTCTTCTTGTTAAAAGTCGGGGCACCATAGGGTGTGTCCATGTGTTGACAAGCGATTTTTTGCGGCGCCTTGGGAAAACGCGCCTTCGGGGCGGGAACTCATTTGTTCCGTATCACACGCCAGAGGCACCAGACGAAGATCGCTGTCACGCTGCCGACGGAGACGATCATGCTTGTCCAGCCGCCGGTTGACAGTGTTTCGGGGGCGTTTCCCGTTGTTGTGGCGAGAGTGTTGAGGATTGTCCGGGGGAGTGCGTTCATTGCGGTGGCGTGGTGCGGTGGTGTTTTTTTTGCAGTCCCGAATGTCTCAGGTGGGGTGGCAGGGGTTTGTTGCGCCAGCGTCTCCCACCGGCAGCGACGAGGGCGATGCAGGAGAGGAGCACGAATGCGATGAACGCCACCGTGAGCTGGGCCACGGGATTGGAGTTTTCCCCGAACAAGTCCGTCATGTAATGCTTGGGTTCGAATCGTGGCGTGGTGAGGCTGAAGTTCCAGCCGAGCATCTCGCGCAGGAGAAAGAGCACGAAAATCGTCGTCAGGTAAAGTGGCGTCACGTAGCGCATGACAAGGCGGAATCCCCCGGGCACGCGCAGCAGCGCGCCGCGGTGCATTTCGCTCCAGCTCTTGTCAATGCCGACGAGCCAGCCGAAGAGCACGATTACAAGCGTTCCGAGCATGAAGACGGACACGTTGCCAACCCAGAAATCCATGGTGTCGATGGCTTTCAATCCACCGGAGAAATACGTTGCCCAGCTGCTTCCGATGATGACGAGCACGGCCAGCCACGCGATCGAGGTGCGCCGGCGCAGCTGGAATGCTTCTTCGAGAAAAGCCAGGACGGGTTGCAAAATCGAAATCGAGCTCGTCACCGCCGCCAGGAACAGGAGCACGAAAAATCCCGTCGCGAACAGCATTCCCGCGGGCATCGAGGTGAACACCGAGGGCAGCACCATGAAGCCCAGCGAGAACGTCCCGCCCGCCACTCCTGCCGCGCCCAGGAACAGGAATGCCGCGGGCACCGTGATCATGCCCCCCAGCGCCACCTCGCAAAACGAGTTCGCCGCCACCGCTGTCACGCTGCTCAAGGTCACGTCGTCCGTGCGCCGCAGATAGCTCGCATAGGTGATGATGATTCCCATGCCCACCGAGAGGGAGAAAAACACCTGCCCCGCCGCCGCCAGCCATAGTTGCGGGTTGGCAAGGCTCGTGGAGAGCTCGCCCGGGTTCCACATGAAACCCAGCGCGGCGAGCACATTTTGGCCCGGTTTGGACGCGTCCGGCGTCCCCAGCGAGAGCACTCGCACCAGGATCGCGACCGCGATGGCAATCAACAGCGGCATCCCGACGCGGCATGCCATCTCGATGCCGCGCGAGATCCCCCTGTGGAGCAAAAACAGGTTGATCACCAGCGCGATTATAAGGAAAAACCCCGCCTTGTCCGGAGAGAACCGCACCGCATCGCCATCCCCCGTCGCGCCCGTGAACGCCGCAAAAAGCTTTGGGAAGTCCGCCACCCCGTCCAACCCGCCTGAGAGCGCCATGCACGCGTAGCCCAGGCACCACGACTCCACACACATGTAATACATGCTCACCACCAGCGGCACCGCCAACCCGAGAACGCCCAGATACTTCGCCCACGGTCTGCGAAGCAGCGTGTGAAAAATCCCCGGGCTCGAATGAAATCCGAGCCGCCCTCCGTAACGCCCCATCGTCCACTCCGCCCACGCCACCGGCGCGCCGATGAGCAGCAGCGACACGAAATAAGCGATCATGAACGACCCGCCGCCGTATTTGGCCGCAAGCCCGGGAAATCGCAAAAAGTTCCCCAGCCCGACCGCGCTGCTTGCCACGGCAAGAATAGCGCCCATGCGGGAGCTCCATGCTTCATGTTGTTGTGGTTGCGACATCGCCGCGCATCCAATGGCACGCGCCGGGCAATCGCAAAAACATTTTGCCACCGCTCCGCCGCCACCAATAGCCTCCTTTTCCCATGTTGAAACGCTTCCCATGTCTTGCCGCCGTCCTCGGCGGGTGCTTCCTCGCGCTGGCGGGCTTTTCCGGTTGCGGCACCGGCTATGAAAAGGATGCCACCGCCCTGGCGCGCGACTGGAGTCGGGGCGACTATGCCGCCGCGGCGGATCTTGCCGGGAAAAAATCTTCCGCCGCCCGCACCACCGACCGTCTCCTCTGGCAACTCGAATGGGGTGCCGCCACCCGTGCCGCGGGACGCCTCGACGAAAGCGTCCGGGCCTTTGACTCCGCGCTTGAGAGCATTTCCAAGTGGGACAGGACGCCCGATGCCAGCCTTTCCGGCGAAACGCTTGCGGCGCTCACCAACATGAACGCGCTTCCCTATCGGGGCACTGCGTATGACCGCATCATGCTGAGCACCTACCAGGCGTTGAATTACCTTGCGCTTGGCCGGCGCGACAAGGCACGCGTCGCGCTCAACCTTGCCCAAGACCGTCAGGCGGAGGCCGTTCAGGCCAACGCCGCCCGCCTTGAGCGCATCACCGCCGCCCAAGGGGCCGATGTTGAGCGCACCCGCCGTGATGCCGGCCTCGCCTCCGCTCTGGACGCCACCTACGCCGAGACGCGCCGGATGAAAGCCTATGCGGACTATGTCAACCCGTTCAGCGTCTGGCTCCACGGCGTGTTTTTTCTCGCGAACGCCACCGGGGCGTCCGACATCGAGCGGGCGCACAAATCGCTTGAACGCGCCGCCGCAATGGCGCCAAACGACGCCGTTCGCGAGGACTTGGCGATGGCAAGGAAACTTCGTTCAACAGCCGCGGAGCTCTCCCCGACCACTTACATCATATTTGAAACCGGCCTCGCACCCACGCGCCGTGAAGTGCGCATGGACATCCCCCTCCTCTTCGTTACGGGGAAAGTCCCCTATGTCGGCGCCGCTTTCCCCAAGCTCCAGTTTCATGAAAACCATGCCGCCGCGCTGTCCGTGTGGACATTGCCCGATCGCGCCCCGCCTGTGCGCACGCAGACACTCGCCCGGATGGATGGCATTGTCGCCACCGATTTTGACAACGAGCTCCCCGAGATCGTCACCCGCACCCTCTTGAGCACCCTGCTCAAGGCCGCCATCAGCTATGGCGTCAACGAGGCTGCCGATCGCGCCGTGAAAAACAAATCCGACGGCACCGCCGTTGCCGCATGGCTTGCCAGTCGCCTCGCCACCACCGTTTACGGTGTCGCCACCACGAATGCGGATCTGCGCACGTGGCACACCCTTCCCAAGGAATTTCAAATTGCCCGCCTGCCCACTCCACCCAGCCGCCGCCTGCGCCTCGTCCTTGGAAACTCACCTGCGGTTGACATCCTCCTCAACACGGGCACCGTGGGCGTTGTCTATGTCAAAAGCACCGCGCGGGACGCCCCGCCGGCCATCACGCAATTCACACTCAAACCTTGAATGAACATGAAAAAAACGAACCGCGCCACCCACCTCCTCCTTTTGCCCGCCGCCCTTGTCTTCGGGGCCGCCACGGCATGTACCACGCCCACGGTCAACACTGTGGAGTCCGCCACTCCCAAGGCCCTGATCACGCCCGAGCAAATGAAACATTTCAAGACTGACCGCGCGCTCGACCGCGTTGCCAGCCCCGTGTTTCTCCAAACAGGCAAGGGCGCCGACGGGCAGTCACTCAAGATTCAGGCGCAAGTCCAGAACACCACGCGCAAAACGGCCACGTTCCATTACCGTGTGAACTGGTTCGACGCCCAAGGTCTCGCACTCTCCGGCTACACTCCCGCCATGCACACCGTTGAATTGAACGGCGGGGAAATCAAATCCATCACCGCCACGGCCCCGGCTCCCGGCGCCGTGGATTTCCAAATTGTTTTTATCGAACCACGCTGATTTTTTTCCTCAACCAATCGAACACGACCATGAAAACGCATCCTCTCCTCGCCACCGCCCTTCTCGCCACCCTCGCCGGGTGTGCCGACGAGCCCGCCCGTTACGTTGATTCGCGGGGCACGCAAACCATTGTGAGCATCGACAAGGTGGACGTCCAGGACTTTGCCGCCGCCGCCGACGCCCTCCTACAATCGCTTTACGACTCGCCCGCCTTTGCCAACGCCCAGCGCAAACCCCCGCGCATCGCGTTCAGTGAAATCACCAACGACACCTCCACGCAGTTTGACGTGGACCAATTGCTGCAAAAAATCCGCGCCTCGGTGACACGCAGCGGCAAGGCCGTCATCTCCGTCACTCACGGCACCCGGACGGACCACCTGACTCGCGAAATCAAGGCCGCCAATGATGCCGCCAACGGCGCGCACAGGACCGACCTGCCCGACTACGTCTTGATGGGCAAAGTCCTCGAAACCAAAACCCGCGCCGGGCGCACCCGACAGGCCACCTACAGCTTTCAGCTCACCCTCGCACAGGCTGGCACCGGGGACATCGTTTGGGCGGAGGAAAAGGAAATCACCAAGCAAGGCTCCAAGGCCGCCGTCGGCTGGTGACGCCACCTCACCGGGCGGCAAGCACCGGGCGGCGCGCCGCGAAATCGTGCGCCTCCTCAAAGGCGTGCGCCGCGGCGAGAAGCGTTTCCTCGTCAAGCGGTTTCCCGATCAACTGGAAACCCACCGGAAGCCCTTCCACGAAACCGCATGGGACGCTGATGCCCGGCAGCCCTGCGAGACTCACCGGAATCGTGTAAACGTCGCCCAAATATTGCGCGAGCACGTCACCCGATTTTTCCCCAAGGCGTTCCGGTGGCGTCGGCGAGACCGGCGCCAGCACCATGTCCACCTCGTTCAGGACACGCATGAAGTCGTTGCGGATGAGCGTTCGCACCTTTTGCGCCCGCACATAATACGCATCGTAGTAGCCCGAGGAGAGCACATAGGTGCCGAGAATGACGCGGCGCTTCACCTCGTCCCCAAATCCCTCGGCGCGGCTGAGCGCGTAAACATCCACTGCGTCGGTGGCCGCGGTGCTCCGGTGCCCGTAGCGGATGCCATCGTAGCGCGCGAGATTGGACGACGCCTCCGCCGTTGCGATGATGTAATATGTCGCCACCGCGTCCGCCGTGCGTGGCAGCGAGACCTCGTGGATCGAGCAGCCTTGGGCACGGTAAAAATCCACCACGGACTGGACGCGTGCCGCGACGGCGGCATGGAGCCCCCTGGCAAAATATTCCCTCGGGATGCCGATTTTCCACGGAGCGTGCCGCGTGAGCATCCCCGCCCGGTAGTCGGGAACGGGGTTGGCAAGCGCGGTGCCGTCGCGCGGATCCGGCCCGGCGATGGCTTGCAGGAGCAGCGCCGCGTCCCCAACCGTGTGCGCCAGCGGACCCACCTGGTCGAGCGAGGAGGCAAATGCGGCGACGCCGTAACGGCTGACGCGTCCGTAGGTGGGCTTTATCCCGACGACACCGCAGTGCGCCGCAGGCTGGCGGATCGAGCCGCCCGTGTCTGTCCCCAGCGAGAGCGGCGTGAATCCGGCGGCAACGGCGGCGGCGCTCCCCCCGCTGCTTCCACCCGGTGAGTGGTTCTGGTTCCACGGATTGCGTGTTTTTTGGAAGGCGGAGTTTTCCGTGGACGAGCCCATCGCAAACTCATCCATGTTCAACCGCCCCCAGACGAGCGCGCCCGCCTCGCGCAACTTGCGCGTGACCGTGGCATCATAAGGCGAAATGTAGCCGCGGAGGATTTTGCTCGCACACGTCAGGGGCTGGTTTTCCACGGAAATAATGTCCTTGAGCGCGACGGGAACCCCGTCCAACGGGCCGCGCGTGACCCCGCTGGCGCGGCGCGCATCGGCGGCGTCCGCCTGCCGCAAAAAATCCTCGGCGTCAAATCCCAGAAACGCCCCAACGCACGCATCAGCGGCATTGACACGTGCGAGACAGTCCATGGCGATTTCACGCGAGGATACCTCTCGCGAATCGAGAAGCCGGGCAAGTTCACCGGCGGTTTTTGAAGCGAGGGAATCGGTCGTTGCGGACATGTTTTGACTGGGTGCGTTGCGGGCAAAGGAGGAAAAAGAACTTCGCCCTCTCTGTGGACAAAGCCACGGCTCGTGTCAACGCAGCCTTCGCGCCCACTCCTCGCGAAGCATGACTTCAGCCAGCACCCCGGCAGCTTCGTTTGCAAACGAAGGAACACAGGGAACGCCGCTTGTTTTCGGGAAAAAGAGCTTGCGCTCCCCGTCCTGAACTCTATTCAAGTATCCCGAATACCGCAATATGTCCGCCTTCATCCACAACGCCACCGCCAGTCCCGACATCCTTGGAGTGAACCAAGGTGCCGGTTTCTTTCTTGGTAAAGTTCCGCACTCCAAATTAGGCGCGGTCTTGTTAGCGGAACCTCCCGCCGAAGGCGGAATCGCGCGTAGAGCGACATTGTCCCGTCGAGACCATTCGAC
>JAITIB010000020.1 GCA_031279675.1 Puniceicoccales bacterium
CGGCTGCGCCATGCTCGCCACAGGCAAATGGCTCAAGCCCGGCGTCTGGAACATGGAGGAATGCGACCCCGACCCCTTCCTCGACATGCTCGGCAAACACGGTCTCCCCTGGCAGGTGAGGGAGCTCCCAGCCGCAAACTGACGCCACCTCGCGTCCCGCGCTTTTTTTGCACATGGATGAGGCTTGGCAAAACTGGATGCGGCGCGCCCTCGCACTGGCGCAAAGGGCATGGGGGGATACGCATCCAAACCCGCTTGTCGGCGCGTTGATAGTCGAGAATGACCGCGTCGTCGCCGAGGGCTGGCATGAGCGCGCCGGCGGCCCCCATGCGGAAATTAACGCACTGCGCGCACTGGGGCGGCCACCGCGAAAGGGCGCCTCATTGGTCGTGACGCTTGAGCCATGCTCCACGCAGGGACGCACCGGGGCGTGCACGGAGGCCATTCTCAAGGCAGGCGGCATCGCCCGGGTGATCGCGGGCGCGACAGACCTGTCGCGCGCCCATGCGGGCAACGGATTCGATGTGTTGCGCACGGGCGGGATTGATGTCGTGACAGGCGTGCTCGCCGGGGAGTGCGCGGACTTGAATCTCATTTTCAACCACTGGGCCGCGCACTCGCGCACCTTCGTCGCGCTAAAAACCGCCTCGACGCTCGACGGGCGCATCGCGACACGCGCGGGACAGTCGCGCTGGATCACGGGACCGGAGGCGCGCGCGGATGTCATGCGCTGGCGCCGGTATTTTCCCGCCATCGCCTCAAGCGCGGTGTCGGTGATGGCCGACGATGCGCGACTGACGTCCCGGTGCGCGGATGGCGCGGCGGAGTGGTGCCCGGCGGCACGCTTTGTTTTTGACCGTTCGCTGCGTCTGGCGGAGGCAATTGCAAAGGGACGGAAGCTGCGCGTTTTTGAGGACGCGTTTGCGGGACGCACCACGGTCGTTTCCAGCAACGCCATGGAGCACAGCGCACAGGCCGCCGTTTTGCGCCGGCACGGAGCGGCCTTGTTATTCCTGCCGACGGAAAACGACAGCGTCTTTTTTGAAACCTTCAAGCGGCATTGCGCGGACACGGGGCTGACCGGGGTCTGGGTCGAGGGAGGGGCCAAATTCCTTGGAGCGTGGCTGCGTGCGCGCACGGCGGACTATCTCTTCCACTACACGGCGCCTGTCGTGATGGGCGACGCCCAGGCCCTGCCGGCATTCGAGGGAAAGGAGTGCCCCTCGCTGGCGGACGCAACGGTGTTGCACGAGGTGCGCAGGACATCGCTCGGCAACGACACGTTGACGCGGGGACGTTTTTGATTTTTCTCCCGGCCAGTTTATTTTTCCAATGCCAGACTCAGACGAACATTCCTGCGGCGCGGACAAATCCCCCGCCATCAACACGCTCATCCAGAAAAAATTCCTTGAGCAGCGAAAACTCTTCCTCTGGGGTGCCGTCGAGGACGCGTCCGCGCGCGACATCACCGAAAAACTTTTCTACCTTGAGGCCGCCGCGCCCGGACAGGAAATCACGTTTTACATCAACACGCCCGGCGGCTCCATCACCGCGGGAATGGCCGTTTACGACACCATCCAGCTCATCAGCTCGCCCGTCAAAGTCGTCGTCACCGGCATGGCCGCAAGCATGGGCTCGATACTCCTGAGCGCAGGGAAAAAAGCCGGCGCGGGCGGACGCCTCCTTTTCCCGCACTCGCGCGTGCTCATCCACCAGCCGCTCATCATGGGCAACATTGTCGCGCCCGCGGTGGACATCAACATACAGGCGCAGGAAATGGAAAAGCTGAGGGACGAGCTCAACCACATCCTCGCCAACGCATCCGGGCAGCCGCTTGAGAAAATCCGGCGCGACACCGACCGTGATTTCTACCTCGACGCCCGCGAGGCCGTCACCTACGGGCTCGCCGACGCCATCATAGACAAATTGTAGGCAAGGCAACGCTCCCTTCATGAGATGAGTTTGAGCGATAGAGAGTACATGCGGGAAGCGGGCCTCAACGCCCGCTCCCGCTATTTTTCGACATGGACAATCACGCGCAGCCTCGTCGCGGTGAACGCCGCCATATTTTTCGCCCGGGAGATCGTCGGCACCTTTGGCACATCCGATGAGCCATCGTGGGTGATCCTCTTTTTTGCCCATCCCCTCAACCTCCTCAACGGCTATGCATGGACGCTCGTCACCTACGCCTTTTTTCATGGAAGTCTCCTGCACCTCGTGGCCAACATGGCCGGGCTGTGGTGCATCGGCGAACACATCGAGCGCACCGAGGGGCGTGGCCGGCTCCTCGGCATCTATTTCGGCGGCGTCATAGCCGGAGTCCTTCTTTGGCTCGCCCTTGTGAACAGGCAAAGCCCCCCCCTCATCGGCGCCTCCGCCGGTGTGTTCGCCACGCTCACCTACGCGCTGTTGCAAGATTTCAACGCACCCATCCGCGACCTCGTTTACTTCGCCATCCCCGTCACACTTCGTGCCAAATGGCTGCTCGCCATCATTGGCGCCTTTACCCTCTGCGGCATGTTCCTGAGCGAGATCCCCGCACGCACGCACTGGTGGCGCGCGCTCTGGAACGACAACATCGCCCACAGCGCGCACCTCGGCGGAATGCTCCTCGGCGCCGCTGCCTGCGCCATGGTCTTCCTGCGTTACCGGGGCCGGGCCCGGCGCGATCCCCCAATCCGGATATCCCGGCTCATCCCCTGCCGCCAAACCGTCAACATCCCCTCCATGGACCCCGCCGCGACACCCGGAAAAATTCCATTTCCCTCGCCAACCCACTTGAGGACTCTCCCCAAGCCCTCCCCCGCCTCCATCCTGCCAATCACCCCCATGACCGCCGCCGCTCTTGAGGACGAGGTCAACCGCATCCTTGATAAAATCAACACCACCGGGCTTCACTCCCTCACCCTCGACGAGCACCATACCCTTGAAGCAGCCCGGGACGCGCTTCTGCGCAAGGAATAGCCCCGCGCCACATCATCCCTTGGCATCACCCGAAAGGGCCGACAAAAACGCCTCCGCATCCACAACCGCCTCCGCCCCCGGGGAAAGCAAAGTCTCGAACGCATCGTGGCGCACGTGCGGATTCGGCGGCCAAAAGCGCCGTGCCGCAATCCCCGCGCACACTCCCCGCGCACACGCCAAAGCAGAGGTCTCCAGTTCGCGCGAGTAATTTTCCCAGACAAAAACCCCTGTCTCCGACACCGCCTGCGGAAGATTGAAATACGCCAGCTGGACCTCCTCAAACGCCACCGCGCGCGCAACGCCAAACACATGCCGGTAAAGCGGCAGCTGCAAGTCCACCCAACGCCTCTCAGCCCCGCCCAAGCGGGCAAACTCCGGCGGCCACACAGGATCCCCGCGCAGCCTCTCCATATGCGCATTCCCCGGCAACACCGCCGATGCCGCGGTCTTGTAATCAAGGATCCGCCATCCAAGTTTCTCGTGAAAATCCACGCGATCAATCTTCCCTGACACCGCCACCCCCGTTTCCTCCAGCCGGAACACCCTTCCCTCCCCCATCAAATCGCCAAACGCCACCTCGCCCATTACCACGCGCCAACCCTCCGCCCGCAGCCGCGCCTGCACACGCGCAAACGCCCCCAGACGATTCCGCGCCGACTCCGCCGCAACCACCACCGGCAACGGCCAGCGCCGCCCGTAATTGCGCGTCAAAAACGCCTCCAGCGCCCCCTGCGCAAAGCCCGCGATCTCGTCCGCGTCCACCGAATCCCGCACCGTTTCCTCCCGTGCGAACGCCTCCAGCGCCGCATGAACCATCGCGCCAAATTCCCGCGCATCCGGCTCAAACTTTTCCTCCCCGCTCCGCCCCTGCATTCCCAGGACATGGCGCAGATAAAACCGGAACGGACAATCCAGATAATCCCTGAAACCCGTCACATGGAAACGTTCCGCCAACTCATTCAAGCGCACCGCGGACACCGGGGGCGCCAGCCTCCAGCCCGCAACCCAGGATGGCTCCGGCGACGCCACCGCGGGTTCCGCAAACAACCGCCGCACACGCGCCGGCAAATCCGCCCCGGCGCTGGTAAAAAGCAGTCTTGAGGGCCGCAAAGGATTTTCCTGCCCGTCCGCCTGCAGCACGAACACATCCACGCGCCCGCGGCCGCCCGCGCGCTGCGCCAGCAGTTTTTGCAATGCGTAAACACCCGCGGCCACCCGCACATCGTCCGAGGGCAACCCGAGTTTCACCCTGAACGAACCCGGCAAAAACGCATCCCCGCCGTCCGACTCCGGCACCCACCCTTCATTCAGCCCGGCCACGATCAAGTGCGGAGCATCCTCCCACAACAACTCCAGCCACCCCAGCACCGGGACAGCCCCCGGCGCGGAATTTTCCACCGGCGCCCGCTCCGATGCCAGCCGTCGCAACACCAGCCCCAGCCACTCGCCCGCGTCCAGCCGGAAACACCCCGTCGCCGCCACCGCCTCCAGGATGAACGTTTCCTCGACAACACACTCCAAGCCCGGCGCCCCCTCCTCATCGTCACCGTCCCACACACACGCCAGCAACTCGCGCAACACCACGGCCCAATTTTCCCGGACAAACCGTCTTTTCCATTCCGCCATCACCGCCAGCCCTCCCTCAAGCACCCCGTCCGTCCGCGCAAACTCCCGGGCATCGCGCAACGAATCCGGCAAATGCATTTCACACAACGCATCCCATTCCGACAGGATGCCCGAAAGCCCCCCTTGTCCCCGCGCCACCGCCCTTGCAAAAAACGGCAGCCGCAACAACCCCCCAACCGCCCGCACCTCGTCCCCGCCCAGCAACGCCACCCACAACGCCAGGAACACGCCAAGTTCGCTCTCCCGTCCCGGCATTCCCTCCGGGTTGTGAACCGCTCCGCCACCGCGAACCACCGCGCGCTCCACCCCGCCCGCCAGTTCGCGGCTCAATACGCCCACGGTCAGCCACCGCCCCGCATCCCCGCCAATGCCGCCTGCCAGCAACGCCACCTCGCCCTCCAACATTCCGGGTGAGGCCACCACGCGCACCTGTCTCGAAAAATCCTCCCATTCCACGCCACGCCGCAGCCAAAACTCTGGATCGGACACCCTCCCCCACCGGTCAAATCCTTCACTCAACACCACCGGCGCCGCCACCAGCGCCTGCACAATGACATTTTCCGGCAACCGCCCCAACGCCACCGGAAGCAGTGGCGAAGGCTCCGGAACACCGGCCAGCCACACCCGTTGCCACTGCGCCGCAGTGCTGAATCTCTCTCCCTGTCCCACCGCGCCCTCATGCCGCCAATCATTCGCGTCAACAAACCCCAGGCCCTTCAGCCGTTTTTTGAACAACGCCTCGATGCGCGCCAAATCCGCCCACCGGTCCGGTTCCCTATTCTCAGGATGCCGCGCCACTGCCGCAAAGTCATGAAACGCCACCGCATCCGCGAGCACCGCGCGCACCCCGAGCAAGGTGGCCGCGAATTCCTCGGCCCAACGCCAGTCGCGCCCCGGCGGGGGTTCGGGAAACAACGCCGTGAAGTCCGAAACGTCCAGTTCGCGCAACACTGAGGCCATCGCGAGCAACGACACGCTGCGCGACGCCACCGGAAAGTCCGCCGGCTCCCCCGCGATCAAGCGCAGGCACTCATCGGGAGTCGCCACCAGCGGTGGCAAAACGCCGCCGCCGCCCCGCGCGTTCACCTGTGCCGTCAACGCCGCCAAAAGCCGCCGTCCCGCCTCCCGTGTCGGCACAACGACGAGATGTCCCTCGAAATCCACGCAGTCCGCCGGGACGCCGCCCGACGCCATCGCTTGTTGTTGCAGGAGAAACGCCGCGGACGCGTCCGCGAGCGGAAGCGTCCAGTCAAGGAAACTTGGGGGAAACAGCCCGGGCATTTCTCAAAAAAAACAAAGGGTTCAGTCGCGCAGGTTGCGGACGTGGACGAGTTTGTAGGTGTCCGGCGGGAGCTCGCCAATGAACCGCGTTGTTTCCAGCAAATGCATGGAGCCGCCAGACTTGGAAAGCTTGGGCACCGTGCAGTAGAGCTCGTCCTTCGCACGCGTGGCGGCGACGTAGAACAGGCGGCGCTCCTCGGCGATGTCACCGCTTTCAATGGCGCGTTTGAGCGGAAAAAGTTCCTCGGCGCAGCCGATGATGAACACCACCGGGTATTCGAGTCCCTTGGCCTGGTGGACGGTGGTCAGCCGGAGCGCGTCCTGATAGCCGGGATTGGCCGCGGTGGCGGAGGGTTCGGACTCGGTGGTCAGGAGGCTGAGCTGGGAGAGAAGTTCGTCAATGTCCGTGTATGGGGACGCATGGGCGATGAGGGAGTTGAGATCGTCGCGACGGTCCTGCCAGTTGTCGTATTGCGTGCGCAGGTGATCGCCATACCATCCATTGAGCGCGATCTGGAGGGCGTGCGCCGGGGTGGCGTGCGTGGCGGCGGCAGCGGCGGCGGTGCCGTCGCCATGGAGTGCGTGGAGCATTTGCAAGAGCGTCCGGGTGAGCTCGCGACCGGAATCCCGGGCGGGCGCGGGGAGCGTGGCAATGAGTTTTTCCGTGCCAAGAATTTCCACGAGGTGGCGTCCCGTGTCACCGGATTCTTGAAGAGCCCTGCCGAGAAGGCGCTGGACGGTCTTGGGCCCGACCTTGGGAAGTTGTGTGAGGAGGCGGGCGCAGGCAGGCGTGTCGTTCGGGTTGTGGATGATGCGCAGGTGCGCGATGAGGTCCCGGATGTGCGCCTGGTCGAAAAAACGGATCCCGCTGGTGATGACGTAGGGGATCTGGTTCCGGGTGAGCTCCATTTGCAGCTCCATGGCCTGATAGTGCGCGCGGTAAAGAATGGTGATGTCAGACAGGGCGCGCCCGTCGTCGTGGTGGAGTTCGCGGATGCGATGGATGATGTAGCGGGCCTGTTCGTCGGGATTCATCGTGGGGATGACGCGAGGCAGCGGGCCGTCCGCACGGGATGCGCGGAGGGTTTTGGCAAGGCTGGGGTTGTCATGGTGGTGGGCCTCAAGGATGTGGTTTGCAAAGGCGAGGATTTGCGGCGTGGAGCGGTAGTTGATTTCGATTTTGTGAATGGTCGCACCGGGGTGGCGTGCGGGGAATTGCGTAATGTGCTCGGGGTTGGCACCGCGCCAAGTGTAGATGCACTGGGCATCGTCGCCCACAGCCATAAGCTGGTGATGCCGCGCCGCGAGTGCTTCAATGAGCGTGCCCTGCAGGGGATTGGTATCCTGATACTCGTCAACGAGGATGTGCTTGAAGCGTTGCTGGCAGACGGCGAGCACGTCGGGATTGTTTTGGAGGAGCTGGAGCCAAAGCTCAAGGAGGTCGTCATAGTCGCAGGTGGCGTTCTGGCGCCGGGCTTTCTTATAGACGTCGGCAAGCGGGAGAATTTGCGCGCGTTGCTCGTCATTGAGCCAGTAGTAACGCTCGGCAAGCACGCCGTCGAGGGGGCGAAGCGTGTTCCGGGCATAGCTGATCGCGTCAAGAATGCTGTGCGGGCGGGGCATTCCCTTGCTCTTGAAGAAGGCGGGGCTGATCCGCTGCACGGCCTGGGTGAAGAGGCTTTCGGCCTCGCCGGTGTCGAGGATGGTGAAATTTTGGGAAAGCCCGGCCTTGACGGCGTTGGAGCGGATGAGACGCAGCCCGATGCTGTGAAAAGTGCCTCCCCAAAAATGGTTTTGCGGGTGCCCGGTGAGGGACTCGACGCGGGCGAGCATTTCCTTCGCGGCCTTGTTGGTGAACGTGAGCAGGAGGATTTCATGGGGGCGAACACCCTGCGTGAGGAGCCACGCAACACGGTAGGTGAGCGTGCGCGTTTTCCCGGAGCCCGCACCAGCGAGAACGAGCGTGGGCCCCGGGGGCGTTATGACGGCGCGATACTGGTCTTCGTTAAGTTCGCGGGCAAAGTCTATGGGTGGAATTGCGGTGGCGTTGCTGGACGGCATCAAAGGAGGATTGGATTTGAAGCGCGGCAGCTTAGTCCCAAACCACGGGCTTGCCAGAGGGAAGATTGCCCGCGGCCCGCGAATCTGCCCGTCGCGGCCTCCTCACTTTAAGGTTTTCAAATCCACACCAAACCCCAACCCTGCCGCCATGCTCCGCCGCGAATTTCTTCAGCACCTTGCCTTCGCCGCCACGGCCACGGCAACGGCGCCGGTGCTCGGGCAGACGCCGCCAACGCGCACGCGCACGCCGCCGCGTGTCATGCCGGGCATAGACGTTCTTGCCGCCGAAGGGTTTTCCAGAATACGCGGCCTGCGCGTCGGCCTCGTCACCCACTCCGCCGGGCTCGGCGCAAACGGCCAGCGCACACCCGACATCCTGCGCAACGCCACCGGCGTCAACCTCGTCCGTCTTTTCGCCCCCGAGCACGGGATTGACGGCAAGGCGCCCGCCGACGCCACCGTGCAAAACACCACGGACAAGCGCACCGGACTGCCCGTGCACTCGCTTTACGGAAAAACGCGCCGCCCCACGACCGCCATGCTCGCCGGCCTCGACGCCGTGCTCGTCGATCTGCAAGACATCGGCACGCGCTCCTACACCTACGTGAGCTGCGCGCGCTACGTCCTCGAAGCGTGTTTCGAGGCCGGCATCCGCGTCATCGTCCTCGACCGCCCCAACCCCCTCGGCGGCTTGAAGGTGGACGGCCCCGGCATCGACAAAAAATGGATGAGCTATGTCGGCGCCTACCCCGTCCCCTACGTCCACGGCCTGACCATCGGCGAGCTCGCCCTCGCCGCCACGCGCACCCCCGGATGGCTCTCCCTGACCGCCGCCGGGCGGCGCAACGGACGCCTCGAAATCGTCAAAATGCGCGGCTGGACACGCTCCATGCGCTGGCGGGACACCGGCCTGCGCTGGACGCCCACCTCACCCATGATCCAATACATTGACGCCGCCGAGGGCTACCCCATGACCGGGCTCGGCTGCCAGCTCGGCGCCTTCTCGCACGGGGCAAAAACAAACCACCCCTTCCGCTTCATCCAGTATCGCGGAAAACGCGCGCGCGAAATCGAGCGCGCACTCCTCCTCAAAAACATACGCGGCCTCGGCATCCGCGCATGGCGCCTGCACGACGGCACCGAAGGCGTCTACCTCTTCATCACGCACTGGGACACCCTGCGCCCCACCGAGATCAGCTTCCACATGATGCAACTGGCCTGCCTCTGGGGCCGCCCCAACCCCTTCGCCAACGCCACCCCGTCCGAAAAAGACCTTTTTAACAAGCACACCGGCAGCGAAGCCTTTTTCAACGACCTGTGCAAACGCGGCGCCACCACGGACATCACCGCATGGCTGGACCGCTGGACGCGCGACGCGCAGGCATTTCAAAAATGGTCGCGCCAATTCTGGCTCTACCCATAGCCCCCTCACGCAAAGGGAAACACCTGCCTGCCATCCACAAAAGTCCCCCTCACACGGCCTCGCAACACACGCCCAATGTGCGGACTGTTCATCGAACGGCTGTGGAACCCATCCGCACTCGGCGTCCACGCCTCCACCGGAGAAAACACCACCACATCCGCCCGCTGCCCCACGGAAAGCGTCCCCGCGCCAAGGTTCAACGCACGCGCGGGCGCGCAGGTAAACTTCTCGACCACCAAGGCAAGCGGCAGCGCACCGGCCCCGCCGCGCGCAGGGCAAAGCGCCTCAAGCGCCACCGAAAAAGCCGTCTCAAGCCCAATGGCCCCAAACGGCGCGTAATCGAACTCGCAATCCTTCTCCGTGGGCGTGACAGGCGAATGGTCGCTCACAACCGCATCAATCGTCCCATCCGCAAGCCCCCCAATGAGCGCCCGCCGATCCGCCTCCTCGCGCAACGGCGCGGCAAGCTTCAAGTGCGTGTTGTAATCGTGCAACGCGGCGTGCGTAAGCAACAGATGATCCGCCGCAACCTCGGCGGTGACGGGCACCCCCTGCGCCTTCGCCTGCCGGATGAGCTGCACGGAATTCGCCGCCGTGATATGCTGCAGGTGCAGCCGCGCACCCGTCAGGCGCGCCAGCAGAATATCGCTTGCCACCACAATCTCCTCCGCCGCCGCAGGAAACCCCCGCAGGCCAAGCCGCACCGACCACTCCCCCTCGTGCATCACCGCACCCCGCGTCATGCTGCTATCCTGGCAATGGTCGAGCACGGGAATGTTGAACAAGGTCGAATACTCCAGCGCACGCCGCATGATCTCATTGTTCTGCACCCCGCCGATGCCATCCGTTATCGCCACCACACCCGCCCCGCGCAACGACCCGATCGGCGCAAGCTTCTCCCCCCTGTGCCCAAGCGTGATCGTGCCCGCAGGATGGACATGCACGAGCGCCGTCTTCGCCGCGATCTCCTTGATCAACTGCACCGTCCCCACATTGTCCGCCGGCGGCGTCGTGTCCGGCATGCAAACCAAAGTCGTGTATCCCCCCGCCGCAGCCGCCCGCGTCGCACTCCGTATCGTCTCCCGCGCCGTGTTGCCCGGCTCCCCAAGCCGCGCATGGATGTCCACAAACCCCGGCGCGACGACAAGCCCCGCCGCGTCCACCACACGCGCCCCGGCACGCTGGCCCGCCGAAAGCCCCTCCACAATGCGCCCGTTGAGCGCGAACACATCCCCCGTCGCATCACGCCCATTCGCCGGATCGATCACACGCCCGTTTTTTATCCAGAGCGCATCCGGGGTTGTCGTATCGGGCAAAATGGCGGCATTCATGGAAACGGACGGTGTCATTGTTCTGGCTGGCGGCGGGAACGGTGCGCGCAAAGGTGAAGCACCCCCATGCGCACCGCGATCCCATTGTTAACCTGGGCGAGGATGACCGAGCGCGCAGGATCATCCGCAATCTCACTCTCCACCTCCACCCCGCGATTGATCGGCCCAGGATGCATGATGATCGCATGGGGCGCAAGCAGCCCCATCCGCTCGCGATTAAGCCCGAACATGCTCGTGTACTCACCCAGCGAGGGAAAATGCGTCGTCGTCTGCCGCTCATGCTGGATGCGCAAAAGCATGACAGCGTCCGCCCCCTCAAGCGCCACGTTCAAATCATGCACCACACGCACCCCCGGAAACATCGCGAACGTCCCCGGCACAAGCGTCGGCGGCCCCGCAAGCGTAACGCGCACCCCAAGCTTCGTCAGACAGTGGATGTTGGAGCGTGCCACGCGCGAAAAAAGAATGTCACCCAGGATCGTCACCCGCCGCCCCTCAATCCCCCGCCCCGGCCCCACCCCAAAACGCTCCCGCAACGTATAAGCATCCAACAACGCCTGCGTCGGATGCGCATGGGCCCCATCCCCCGCATTGATCACCGGAATATCCAGCACCCGCGCAAGATACGCCGCCGCGCCCGCCGCGCTATGCCGCATCACAATCATGTCCGCATTCAACGCGCGAATGTTCAACGCCGTGTCGCGCAACGTCTCCCCCTTCACCAGACTCGACGCATTCCCACTGATCGAAATCACATCCGCACCAAGCCGCTTCGCCGAAACCTCGAACGCAGTCCGCGTCCGCGTGCTCGGCTCAAGAAAAAGATTCACAAGCGTCTGCCCATGCAACGACACCAACTTCTCACGACTCTCAAGCAACGGCTTGAAAACATCCGCCTGGGCAAAAACAGCCCCTATCTCGGACGGAGAAAGTTCCTCAATCGCGGTAAGATCCTTGCGAGTCCATTCAGCGGCGGTGGCGGCGATCATGCGGGCTTCATCATTGGGTTCACCAGAACAAGGAACAGCTTTTCAGACACATTGAAAACCCAAAAATCAAATCCCACCCACCTCACACACGAGTTCCAGCGTTTGTCGCATGTCCTGCCCGGAACGGAAACGGTGCGTCCGGAGCACGCCGCTGATGCGCCCGCTGAAACGTTTGACCATGCCGTTGGTTTTGGGGTGTGCGCCGCATCGGTAAAAACCTCCCGCGCACGCCATCGGCGAACGGTGCGCTGCCCCACGCCATAGCGCACAGCAGGACAACCACCAAATCCTTGCCGGCCGCAATTTCGGCCCGAATGGCCAGCGTTGTGCGAGCGTTTTTATGCAGGGCAATGATCATGATTGAATGGACTTGGTTGATTTTTAATGGTCTGGATAACGCAAGCATTATTTTGCGGACCATGAACAATGCATGCCACCTTTCGCATATCCAACCATTCGGGACGCGACACCGTCCGCCCCCATCCTCATTGGTCCTCTCCCGGACAATTCTTGAGGGGCCATGCCCCAGAATAAACCTTACCCAAATCGCACTCCGCTATTAGGATGAAGGCAAGGCAGAACCGCGCGCCGCTGGTTGCCCGGATACGCCCGAAGAGGGCAATTGTCCTTGTGAAAACTGAGCGCGCTCCGCCGGCGTGAGCGTCGCGGGCGTGGTGGTGTGCCTGGCAAAACGTATATCCGTCGCATCTCCTTGGGTATCTTCTATTTTCACACTCTCAATGTGCTGCGAACCGGAGAGAATTATTTTGCGAAAAACCTTGTCCAGCGGTGGCGTTGAAGGAGTAAGCGTCAGCGTCCAAACATCTTGGTTTGTGGCAAGGTCGAGCGTGAAGGTTTTTTCAAGCTCAGCCCGGTCCGCATTGAGAACGGCAAGGAGAAGAGAGTTAAATTGGAAAAGCTGGGGATTGCTCTCAGGCGTAATCGTCACGGGCTCTTTCCCTTCAAGGATTTGCACCATGCGGCCCGGCTGCAAGATGAGCGTTTGCGCGAAAGGCTTGATTTGACGCCAATAAAGGCCGTGTTTTTGCGCAATAAGAATTTTCCCCGACGCCTTGAGCGGACGCGTGAGCCCGGCAATGTGCCGTTGTTGGGAGAACTCGCAACGCAACACGGCGTGGGTGGCAAGGCGCTGCTGTATGTCATCGAGCGAAATGGGGCTGGCAAAAAGTGAAATCCCCCCGATAAAGAAAGCGAGAAATAATATGATGGCGTATTTCATTTTAAGAAAGCGGATATTTTTTCTTGCAGGATTTGCGGCGTGACAAAGAGGGTCTCACGCGTTGTTTTGTTGACGGCAATCTGGGTTGTTTGCGCCCGCGTGAGGCGCGCATTGGCGGCCGCGTCGTGAATCTCATAATTAATGCGAATCCGGTTTTCATACTCGTCTAAAATCGCCGTGACGCGAATCTTTTGCCCCACATAAACTGGAGCGATGAACTTGACTGTTGACTGGACGACGGGCCAGATAAAGCCGCTCTCATGCATTTGCGCATAGCCATAGCCTATTTTTTCAAAGAGCGCCTCGCGGGCTGTCTCAAAATACCGAAAATAATTGCCATGCCAGACAACACCCATGGGATCGGCATCGGCGAAGATGGGCTTGATTTCCACTGTGGCGGAGAGAGATTGCATGGTTTGAATAAAGAAATTATTTCCAGAAGTTGTAAAAATTAAACCAATCCAAAGGCGAGATTCCACAGTAATGCGCGAGGCGGTCGGCGTAACGTTGGACGACAGGCTGGAGAGCAGCCGCACGTCCAGCTCGCGGGAGTTCGAGAGGATTGGAAAAGAGCTCGACACAAATTTTCAAACCACGGCCTTCCTTAAAGGCAACGAGCATAAAAACGGGGCATTGGAGAATCGAGGCGAGAATGAACGGGCCGTCAGGGAACGCCGCAGATTTGCCAAGAAAATTGGCGCGAGTGACGCGAGGTGGCGTCGCTTCCGGCAAAAGCGCCTGTTTCTCACTTTCGCGGGAAGCGGGTGGAATGGGAACGCGGTCGGCTGTGATGGCTATCCATTCGCCAAGATCGAGCTTTTGCTTGAGCAAAATCGCGGCGGGCACATCGAGCGTGGTGGCGTCGATAATGTTGAGCGTGGAGCGCGGGGAAATTTCCTGAAGGAGGTGGTTAAAACGCCGGGCATGTTGCGTGAAAACTATGGCGTTGACGGGCTGCCCAAGGTGGTTGCCGATGGCGCGGCAAAGCTCAAAATTGCCAAAATGAGAACCGAGCAGGAGAAGGCCTTTTTTCTCCGTGGCAAGTTGTGTAAAGAGCGGGTGAATGTCCGTCTTTATACGCTCGAAGCGGACGCCACCGCTCCAAGCGAGGAGTTTGTCGAGGATGGATTCTCCAAAGTGAAGAAAATGCCGAAAAGTGTTCAGCCCGGCTGGAAGAATGATGTTTTTTGAGGCGGCGTCGGCTCGAAGCTGGCAGAGATATTGGCGGGAAGCCCGGCGGTGCTCTTTCGCCGTGAAATAGAAAACCAAAATAACCGGTAGAAGACACAGGCGAAAGGCGGTGCGCCCGATAAGTCGATAAATGCCAAGGAGAATCCTCATACCAAGTAATCCCCGGCGTTCGGCAGAGGCGGACCAATGGGTATCGGTGTCTTGAAACATGGTGAAGTGGCTTCGGAAAGGATGTTTTTCAGAGGTTGCCCGACGATGCGCAGCGAAGGCGGCGGACGAGGCTTTTAAAAAGATGAAACGGGAGCATGCAAGACAGCCGCGTGTGCATCCAGAAAATACGCAGATTGTCGTGGAGAAGATGGAAGTGGGAACAATTGTTTTCTGGATAAACAACTTTGACTGGAATAAAATGAACGGGCACGCCGCCCCAAAAAAGGCGCACCATGATCTCCACATCAAAATCCATCCGCGTGCCGATGCGGCAGCGGTCGAGGAGCTCGAGCGTGGACGCCACCGGATAGACACGAAAACCGCACATGCTGTCCTTTATTTTGAAAGAAAGTGTTTCCAGCCAGACAAAGCTGTGAGTGAGATAGCGCGCGTAGAAACGGGATCGTGGAACAGAAGTGTCATAGATAGGATGTCCTGAGACGAGCGCGGTGGGATTTTCAATCGCCGCGGCGAGCAGGGACGGAAGGTAGGCGAGATCGTGCTGGCCGTCGGCATCAAGTTGAATCGCATGAGTGAAATGGCGTTTCCCAGCCTCGCGCATTGCAGTGATGACAGCGCCTCCTTTTCCTTGGTTGACAGTGTGATGCAAAAGCGTGATTTGCCCTGGATACCGGGCGGCAATTTCCCGAAGAATTTCACGCGTTTCCGTGGCGCTGAAATCATCGGAAACAAAGATGTGATAATGAAAAGAAAGAAGCGCGGGAAGGGCGGCGGCAAATTGGGCTCCGTGGTTGTAGCAAGGGACGAGAAAGCAGGGGCGAAACGATGTGCATTGCGCCTTTGGGAACGGAAGAGACGGATCGAAACTCATGGCGCGAGGGTGAGCTTGCCGAGGCTGACTGTCTCGCCATCAAGTGTATAAACAAAGTCAAGGCGCTGATTTTCAGAAGTGTGCCGGAGGGCGAGAATGACAAGGTCGCCGGGCACAAGGGGTTTCTTGAACTTTAAGGATTCTATTCGCAAAAGCTTCCCCGGTGAGGAGAGAAACTTTTGCGCGTAGTGAATTGCCCAATTGAGCTGCGCGACACCGGGGAGAATGGGATGTTTCTCAAAGTGCCCTTGGAACCAGAGTAGTTCGGCACCCAACTGAAGGGAGAGTTGGATAGTGGATTCCCGGCCAAGTTTCGCCGCGCTTGTTTGCGAGAGAATATGCGGGAATTTGGGTGCCATGGTTGCCAGCCCGGATGTCGGGGATTGTGATGGCTGCGTCTCAAAAAACGCCTGAAGAGTGGGCGTGTGGCGTTTGCCCTGCGCACTCTCCGGAATAGCGGAAAGAATTTTTAAGCGCCGGGGAATGGCAACCGGCTCAAGTCGCGTGCGAAGTCTCTGGCGAAGCTGGAGAAGGTAGCGGGCATTTCCGAGAAGCGCATGTTCCTGAAGCCCGGCTTCATCAAGCACAAGGAGCGCGGCAAGAATGGTGCGCGTTTGCGTTTCGAACGGAACCACGGCGGCATCGGCAACATGGGGCAAACTGAGAAGCACTTTCTCCACCTCTGGAAGGGAAATGCGTTTTTCCTCAATCTTAAGCGTGCGGTCGAGACGGCCTAAAAGAAGGAAGGTTTTTGCCACGGGATCAAGCTGAACTTTGTCGTCAGTGACGAGTTCCTCTCCGCCCGAAAGAAAGGGAGAACGCAAAGCAAGGCGCCCTTCCGCATCAGCGCTGACGGTGACTCCGGGAAGTGGCGTCCAGTGCTGGCATTCGGTGTTGTTATCCCGCCATGCGATGGCCCCAGCCTCGGTGGAACCAAAAATCTCAAATGGCGCAATTCCCAAAAGTTGCCGCGCCTGTTCAGAAACAGCCGACGACAAAAATCCTCCAGCCGAAAGAATAAAACTGGCGCGAAGCTCCGGAAGTTTAGGGTCGAGTCGTTTAAGAAACGCCGGTGAAGTGACGAGCGAGACCGGCCCGGGAATGGCGTGGAGTTGCTCGTGATATTCAACGAGTTCGGTGTTAAAAGGAACTCCGCAAGTGAGCGGCAAAAGAACACGAAATTGAAAACCGTAAAGATGCAATGGCGAGGTGGTGCCTGTAATGCAAGAATTTTGAATGTTGCCAGCCCAACAAGCAGCCTGAATCTGGTTTTCAATTTCGAGCTGGGCAATTGTTTTGACATTGGGCTTTGGAATGCCCGTTGAGCCTGAGGTGAAAAAAGTGACTGTGCTTTGAGAAAAATCAAAAACAGAAGAAGAGAGAGAGGATGCTCCTTGAAAGCTATCTTCGGGAAAAAACTCCGCATCGTGGTTGGAGAGATGGATTACGAGTAGGTTTTCAAGCTCCAAGAGCGGAATATCCGTGAGGAGGGCATCAAAGAAAAAACGTTGTTCGCGAAGACGCTCCGGCTGGGCATGCCCCGGCATGACAATTTGCTTTTGAGCAGCGAGGCAGGCAAACGTGGCGACAGCCGTAAGAAAAGCATCTTCAAAACAAAGCGCCCAGCGCACTTCCGGACACTCGCGAAGACGGGCGGCAAGGGCTGAGGTGGCGTCGAGAAATTGGCGGCGGGGAATTCTGGAATTGTCCGGACGCCAGGCCACAGGCGCATCAAGTGGAAGCTGCGCGGAAAGAATCTCTGTCAAAGGAAGGACCATGTGTGAAAAGAACGATTTTGGGAGAATGCGGGAGAAAACTCCAGCTTCACGCGCTCAATCTGGATCTCTCGCGACACCCGAGCGATCAAAAGATAATCTGGATTTTTATCCGGGAGCATCTTTTGAAAGAATTTTCCGGCGGACAAGATATTCGCCGACAAAAAGAAGAGCCATGAGGAGATAGCTGACCGCGCCGTTGTAAATTGTCCAAAAACGGACGTCTCCTGAAAAAACCGTGCCGAGGGAAAAAGCCGTGTTAAAAAGAAAAAAGGCGCACCAGATTTTGGTGACCTTTGTCGTGTAGCTGACACCCTCAGGCGGAAAATCGGGCCGGGTGAGACGGGCAAGGCGTTCAATAATGCTGGGCGGGCGGGCGAGGGTCGCGGCGAAAGCGAACAGAAAAAGAAGGTTGGTCGCGACAGGATAGTAGAGAAGAATTTCGAAGCGCTTCAAAAGCCATGACAGGGCGGTCAGCAAAACGCCTGCCGCTGCGGCGGCAAGACCAAGAAAAAAGAAATTGCGCTGGCGCGCCGTAAAAGTGGTCGCGAGACGCAGGGCAAAAACGACGAGGAGAAGCGGAGCGGTGGCGGCAAGACCCCATTTATCGAGAGTGAAATAGACAAGGAATGGGTAGCAAGCAAGGAGGGCGACGGAGAGAATCTTGAAAACGAACATCGAAAATACCTGTGCAATTATCGGCTGGGCCAGAATGAACATAAATAACGCGCGACCACAAGCCGTGATGAGTTATTGCGGTGTGGAAAGAAGCTTGTGGACGGCTTCCACCACGTCGGAGACCACGCGGACGGTCTTGAAATCCTCGGGCTTGATTTTTTTACCCGTGACGCGCTGTACTTGGACGGCGAGATCCACCGCATCAATGGAGTCGAGGCCAAGATCTTGGAAAAGATGAGCTTCGGGGGTTATTTTTTCCTCGGGGATATCGAAGAGCTTGACAAGGTGCCCTTTGATTTGTTCGTAGATTTCAGTTTTTTCCATGTGATTTTTAAAAGGGTTGCGAATCGGGAAAATGCAGTGGACGCCAAGGGCGGTGCGTCAGGCCCGCCCTTGGTGCATGGAGACGAGTTCGGCAAGCCGCGCAACGGAGGAAAAATACTTGCGCGCCTCGCTGCTTTCCGAGGAAATGACGATGTTGTATTTTTTCTTCAAAGCAAGACCCAGTTCGAGCGCATCTATGGAATCGAGCCCAAGACCCTCGTTGAAAAGAGGCGCCTCGGCGTCAATATCACCGGGTGCAAGTCCCTCAAGGTTAAGGGTATCGATGATGAGTTGTTTGATTTCGGTATGAAGTTTCATTAGAACCTGTTCAATATCTTTTGAGTAAGATGACGAGGAAAGCGAGGACGACGAACTGGCGGCTGGTATTGAGCTTGCGTTCGCAATTTTTCCATAGGCGGCGGCATTTTTCGAGCC
>JAITIB010000115.1 GCA_031279675.1 Puniceicoccales bacterium
ATCAGACTGAACATCCCAACAACTTGCCCTCCTCGTGCTGCTTGTCCCGGGTCAACCAGCGTATCCTTTCACGGCCTCTTTCATCCGAAAATCTCCGCCCAATCACCCGGGATGCGACAGTTAACGCACTATCACGGCAAGCCACAAGACTTGGGCTTTCGGTTGGGGCCGTCCTCCGTTCCGCGTCATTTCAACGCGCTGGGGGTCAGTGCTTCAACACGCCTTTGCTTACGCTGAGCACGGTCATTACGATGCTGATGAGGCAGAGGAAAACGAGGGCGACGGTGCCGGAGAAAACGATGCCTGTCACGACACGGATCAGGCGTTTGATGGCTTTGTCCAGCGCGGCGACGTGGCGGAATGCGAGCGATTGGAATGTGTCGGCGAGGCTGCCGGTGTTTTCCCCGACGGCGAGGATGTCCACGTCGCTTGCGGGGAGAATGGCGTGGCGTTTGAAGGCGGAGGCAAATGCGGCGCCGTCGTTGATCATCTGGCGGCCCGCGCCAAGGCGCTGGCGCAGGATGCGGTTTGCCACCGGGCGTTCGCACAGGCGCAGTGCATCGGTTGCGTTGATGCCGCTGCCGAGCAGCGTGGCCAGCAGGTCTGTCATGCGCACGGTCTCGGTGTGGAGGAAAACGGCGCCGGCAACGGGCAGGCGCAGGAGCCAGCGATCGCTGGTCATGCGTCCGGATTCTCCCCGACGCCACCGCATGAAGCCCCATGCGAGCGCAGCCAGTGCCATGGCGATGAATGGTCCGCCCTTGATGAGAAAGTCCGCGAACCCCATCAATGCCTTCACCATCCAAGGGAAATCGCCCTTGAGGTTGCGCATGATGCTCTCCATGCGTGGCACGAGGAAAAAGACAAAGATGCCGAGCACGCCCAGTGCCATGGCGCACACACTCAGGGGGTATCCGATGCTGGAGAGAACTTTGCCGCGCAGTGACTCGCGCAGTTCATACGAGTCGAGCACTTTGCGCAGGACGGGCACGAGGTTTCCGGTGTTTTCGCCTGCCTCGACGAGGTGGAGCGTTGCGCTGTCGAAGACGACAGGGTGGCGTGACATCGCACCTGCGAGCGTGGCGCCCTCACTCATGTCGCGCCAGAGGCTTTGGCAAAGGTATCGCAGGGCGGGCTCGCTGACGCGCTGCCCGAGCAATTTGACGGAGTCGCCCATGGGCAGCCCGTTCGCGTGCAGTTGGTAAAAACTGTCAACGAAATCCCATCCGGTGCGGTGCGGCCCAAAAAGCCGGCCTTGCGTGAGCTTTCCGGGGACTTTTCCTTCAAGCAAGGACGGGGGTGGCGTCGCCGCGCCACCGTTGGATTCCGAGGGGGTGCTCTCCACGGGATGCCCCGTGTGGCGCGCGATGCCCGTTCCGGTTCCGGTGGCGGCTTGCAGGGAGAGAATCCGCAAGCCTTGCCCGGCGAGTTTTCGAGCCGCGCTCCGGCGGTCCTCTGCATCAAGCGTTCCCGAGCAGGAGCGGTTGGCGGAGTCAAGGGCGATGTAAGAAAACGAGGACATGCTTGGGCATGAAGAATGGTGTCCAGGGCCCAGTCAAACGGTTTAGTTGGAATGCGTCCGGGCCGCCCGTCGAAACCCCGGAAACGGCGGATGGTTAGTCCGGGCGGATAAAAAGAAGGACGTGCCCCGGCTATCCGTGTGTGTGCCCGGAGACATTGGTTATTTCAAGGGCGGCGGTGGCGTTGAATCTCATTTTCTCGTCCGGCGTCAATTCCTTGGCGAGAACCCTTCCCGTGGTTTCCACGACCAGGCGGGCGATTTCTGCGCGGAGCTCAGCCAGCATTTGAGCGCGCTCGTGGGCGAGCTGGGATTCGGCACGCCGCAATATTTCGGCGGCCCGCCCGCCCGCCTCCCGCGCCGCTTTTTCTTCAAAGGCCTTGGCCCGCGCGCCCGCTTCGCGGGCGATATTCGCCGCTTCGGTGGCGGCGGCAGCCAAACGTTCCTCGCACTGCGCCTCGGCGGCGTTTAGTCGCGCCTTCATCTCCTCGGCGTATTGGAGACCGGATTCGATTTTCGCGTTGCGCGCATCAAGATTGGCGAGCAGGGGCCTGATGCCGAAGTAATACAGCACGAGTGCCATCAGCGCAAAGCTGCCGAGTTGCAAGGTCACATGGCGCCAGTCAAAACCAAGCCGCCCGGCGGCTTCGGCAGCGGTGGTGGCGGCGGCAAGGATGGCGGCGGGAGAGTGCGGGAAAAACATGGCGGTGGCGGAGCTCCTTCGCGCCCGGCGCTTACAGCAGAAGGAAGGCGAGAATGCCAAGCCCTTCCGCGAGCGCCATGCCGAGAATGGCCTGAACGAGAATCTTCACGGACGCGCCCGGGTTGCGCGCGACCCCCTCGGCAGCCTTCAGCCCGATGAATCCGACGCCAAGGGCGGCGCCACCTGCGGCAAGGCCCTTGCCAATGGCGACGAGCCCGTTCCCGATGGCCACGGCGGCCTCCTTGTTTTCTTGCGCGAGTTTGAGCGCCTCGGTGGCTGTTTCTGCGAATATCATGGTGATGGTGTCAGTGCTGATGGTTAAACCTTGGTGGTGAGAAATTTAATGCGAATGCGCGGGGTCTTCCCCTCCCTCATCCCCGTCACCGTGATTGCACAACAGCCCGATGTAAACCGCGGAAAGCAAGGTGAACACGAGCGCCTGGACAAGGCCGACGAGCAGTTCGAGGAAATAAAACGGGGGCGCAAAATGTGTCTTGTGCAACAAACTCTCCCCCCCGAACACATTGCCAAAAAGCCGCATCGAAAGCGTCATGGGCCGGATCAACACCGAGATGACCTCGATGACGCCCACTCCGAGAAACACCACCGAGAGCACCCAGTAGGCCGCGCGCGGCAGCTCGGACCGGTCCGCCTTGTTCCCAAACCAATCCTTTAAAATGGCACGCGGCCCGGCAAATTTTAGCACAAGAATCAACCACGCCCCAAACGATACTGCGGCGAGCGCAACAGTGCCGTTGATGTCGGACGTCGGCGGGCGCACCAGCGGCGTTTCCACATGGGTGTTGTAAAAACTCTCTCCGCCCCCCCAGCCGATGGTCCCCACTCCGGGCAGCAAGCCCACCCAGTTTTGGACAAGAATGAACGTGAACAACGTCACCAACACTGGAAACGCAAACGGCATGGCCCTTCTGCCGACAATCGGCGAGAGCAAGTCGCGCAACGCCACCACAACCGATTCCGCCACAGCCTGCGCACGGCTCGGAACCACCCTCGGGCGTCCAATCACAACTCGCAGCCCCGCAAGAAACACAAGCGTCACGCACCAGCTGGTGAGCACCGTGTTCGTGACAGGCAAACCGAAAAACACTGACCGCAAATCACCCGGCGCGGGCGACTCGCCGGCGCAAAGCGCCGTTGCCGGCAACAATGTGGCGACGAGCAAAACCAAAAAACGCATGGCCGCGGATGACACAACGCGCGCCACCTCGACGCAACACGAAAGAATACCGCCCGCCGCTCACTCCCGGCACATGGACACCCCGCCCAGCCTGCCGTAGTCCAGGACACCATGGCTGATGTGCCCGCGCAACAGGCAGGCGACATCAGTGTTGTCCCCGGAGGGAAACTTTGTTTCGCGGCGCACCCACTGGAATCGGAACGACGCGGGCGTCTCCCTCTTGTAAACGCACCCGAGCCGAACATCCGCGGGCACGGTTTGCTCCACCGGGGTGTCCGCCGTGCAGTGGCGGGGAAAGTTGACGTTATGCACATGCAGGGGTTCCGGAACCATGCCGGCCTGCTCCGCGGTGAACCGCACCGCGCGCCGCGCGGCGGCGTGGAGACTGGCGCCGGCCTCGCCACTGACCTTGCCCTGATTGCGCCGCGCCTCCTCGTAGGTCTCGTCGGCAAGGTCAAGCGAGTAGGCGAGCGAGGGCAAGCCCCACGCCGCCCCCTCGATCGCCCCCGCCAATGTGCCGGAGCTAAGGCTGAGCGGCATGCTGACGTTGAACCCAATGTTGATGCCCGACACGACCACGTCAGGCCTGTCACCCGCAAGCAGGTGCCCGAGCGCGATGTTGACGCAGTCGGAGGGAGTCCCGTCCACGGCCCATGCGGGCGCGGGATGGCGCTTGTTGTCCATGCGCGTGACGCGGACGTCACGGTGGCGGCTAAACGCGCGCCCGATCCAGCTTTGTTCACCGAGTGGCGCCACGATGCTGACGCGGAAACTCTCCAAGTGTGCCTCGACGAGCATGAGCAGAAAGTGGGAATCAATGCCGTCGTCGTTGGTAATCAGAACATGCGGGCGTTTCATGAGCGGGCGGGCGGTGTGGAGCGCGAGGTGGCGTCAGGCCTTGGGAAACATCATCTTGAGGGGAGCGAGGGAAATCTTGTCAGGGACGCTGATGCGATTTCCCGCTTTCTCCACGGCAAGGTCGATTATCCCCTGAATCCATTTCTTCGAGGCGCGAACGGACTGGAAATGAACGTGGAACTTGCCCTCTCCAGCGCTCCAACGGATGCCGGTGATTTCAAGCCGAACGGGCACGGGCTCGTCGCAAAGGGCGAGAGCGGCGGTGATGCTGTCGTGCCCGACATCCAGACTGTCCACCGTGCCAATGCCGGCGATGCGCTGGTTGACAAATTTGGCGATTTGGTTGCTGATGAAATTTCCCATGCACGCAACCCCATGGCCTCACGCCATCGTGTTCAACCCTAAATCGCGTTGTGCTCCATGCCTGACGCCACCTCCTTGTCCCCCCGGCGTGCTGTGATACGTGGCTAAGCGCCGGGATTTTTCTTGTTTTTTGATCCGATGCCCAGTTGATTCGCCCAATCCGTTACGCCCATGAATTCCCGGCGCACAAATCATCACCACGGCGTCCGTGCCACGTGTCGGCCTTCCGTCAATTCCCCGTGCGAACGGCTCGACGAGCCGCCCTTGCAAGGAGGCGAAAAACAAAAATTATCGCAGACAGGAAAAACGCGAGGGAAGTTGAAGTGTTATTTATCGGTGGTTTGCCCGTTTTGTTTCACCATCGCAGGATTTTTCACGGCATGTGATTCGGTTTCGGACAGGTCGTTGCCCGAACCCACAGCACATGAACTTTCCTCGCGTTCGAACCGAATGACCGATAGAAAGTTATTAGAACAAAGATATTATTTATGGCAGGAATGCGAGAAGAGATTCAAGCGATCATCAGCGCTCTCGTATTATGCTGTTTCCGCTTTTGGTTTTCCACTTGCGGATCTTGACGGGACCGTGGAATCAATAAATGAGGAAAGGACTGACGAATCAGGGGGTTATCTTATTTATCCACTTGAAATAATTTCAGAAGGTCGCGCAAAAATCTTGGAACGAATCGATGGCAACAAAAGACCCCGTTTCCATATTACAGTTTTGGAAATAGAGAAAAATTATTTTTTATGTGATATTGATGCGCAGGTCGATGGAAGCATGGGATCATATTCTGTTTATGTGATTCTTAAGCGCGGCATGAAAAAATGTTATGACAGTTATAGTGGACGATGGAAAGACATGCCCGTGATTGAAAAAGTTGCAAGAATCGAGGAGCCGGAATATAAAAAGATAGTCGAGCTTGTCAGGCAGTATAAGAAGCTTGTGACATTTTGAGGTCAACCATGATGAATTGGAAATGGTGTTTGATATGTTTTTTGACGGGCGGTTTTTGTGTGCTGTCTGACAGCGTTGAATTCCATAAGATCATACCCGCCGGGGTTTTGTTCGTGGTTGGTTTTATTATTTTTGGAGGTTTTTTCTTTTTCCTGAGGCCGAAACGTCCCGAAGAACATTTGGCGGCATATTTTGCCAAAAGAGTCATCTTTGCATGTTTCAGTTATCTTTTTTCCGTGCTCGCGGCCTGCGCGGCATCTTTGGCAATCTTCGGATTTGGCGATGGGTTCATGGATTAAGATTTTTTATCCCTGCGGTTTTTGAAGCGGGCGGCGAGAATTTCGCTTGCGTTTTTCGCGCGATGAGTTGCTCTGCGGCGCTTTCGCATAAGCATAAATAACATGACCAAGATACCGTTGCTTGATTTGTCCGCCCAGAATGGTGAGCTTGAGGGGGAACTCACCACTGCGTTCCAACGCGTTTTGCGTTCCCGCTGTTACATCATGGGGCCGGAGTTGGAGGCTTTTGAGAAGGATGTCGCCCGGGAGTGTGGCGTGGCGCACGGGCTTGGCGTTTCCAGTGGCACGGATGCCATATTGCTTGCCTTGATGGCGCTTGGAATTGGGCAGGGCGACGAGGTGCTTGTGCCGGCGTTCACGTTTTTTGCGACAGCCGGCTGCGTGTCCCGCATTGGGGCGACTCCGGTGTGGGTGGATGTGGAGGCGCACACGTTCAACATGTCCTTGTCTGATGCCGGGCGGAAGGTGTCGGAGCGCACGCGGGCGATCATTCCTGTGCATCTTTTCGGGCAGGCGATGGACATGGATGCCGTGTTGGATTTTGCGCGCCGGCACGGGTTGCGTGTGGTGGAGGATTGTGCGCAGTCACTGGGGGCGAGGTGGCGTGGGCGTCCGGTGGGGAGTTTCGGGGATTTTGGAGCGTATAGTTTTTTCCCGAGCAAAAACCTGGGTGGTTTTGGTGACGCGGGTTTGCTGGCATCCAATGATGCGGCGCTGGCTGAGCGTGCGAGGGTGTTGCGCGTGCATGGGATGGCGCCAAAGTATTTTCACAAGTTCGTGGGGGGGAATTTCCGCATGGATCCGTTGCAGGCGGCGTTGCTGGGTGTGAAGCTGCCGCATTTGGCGGCATATAACGCGCGACGGGGGGCAAACGCCGCTTTTTACCGGCGTGCGTTGGGGAGGGTTGCGGGCGTGGCGGACAATGCGCCGGGCGGGGCACCCGGGGATGCGGTGGTGTTGCTGCCGGTGGATTTTTCGGGCGGGGGGATCTGGAATCAGTTCACGCTGCGTGTGAGGGGTGCGGGGCGGAGGGAAGCGTTGCGGGCGCACTTGGGCGGGTGTGGCATCGGGTGCGAGGTTTACTATCCGCTTTCATTGGACAGGCAGGAATGTTTCGCGGGGGTGGGGCGTGGCGGCGGGTCTGTCGTCGTGGCGCATGAGCTTGCGGACGAGGTGTTGAGCATCCCGGTTTTCCCCGATTTGGACGAGGAGCAGTTGGGTGGCGTGGTGGCGGCGATTGTGGACTGGCTTGGGAGCTTGGGCCGTTGAGGGAGCTTTGTTTTCCGATGGATGGCGCTGTCATGGATTCGCGTGTGCGGGAGTTGGAGATTAAACTGACGTTTTTGGAAAAACGCCTTGAGGATGTGGAGGCGGGGGCGCTGATGCATTTTCGGCGGATGGAGCGGATGGAGCGCGAGATGCGGCGTCTGGCTGCGGTGGCGTCGCGTTTGGCCGCGGGCGCCGGGGAGGGCGGGGGAGGCGCGTTTCCGGGGGATGAAAGGCCTCCGCACTATTGACGGGAGGCGCTTTCGCCCGCCTTATTTTTCGGTGTTAAACTGGTCGTGGATGCGCACCGCCTTGGGGAAGGTTTTTCCCTTGGACATGGCGTCCTGGGTTTGCGCCTTGATGTTTTCGTCCAGCCAGAAGGTGCCTGTTTCGAAGAGGTCGTCGCTGATTTTCACGCCGAAGCCCGGCGCGTAGCGTATCCAGCGCCAGCTTGCGACGCGGTAAATCACCACTTTGTATCCGGGGACGAAACTTGCCTCTTCGTGCAGGAGTCGTTGGATCTCATGCCCGAGGGTCAGGACTTCGGCCTCTGTTTTTGCCTCGCGGTGGCGGTCGATCAAGGCGGAGAGGGCTTTGTCGCGAGTGCTTGTGATGTTGTTTGTCTGGCGTTTTGGGGACACGGTGCCGTCGGGGTTGGCAACCACGGCGTTCTCGACATGGTGGCTTTCCCAGAATGTGGGGTATTTGTTTGAGACGTTCCATGCGCTGAGGGCGATGTCGTGTTTTTTCTCCATGGTTTTCTTGTAAAACGTGGTCGGTTCGAGCGATTCGGGACGGAACTCCAACCCTGCCTTGCGCGCCGAGTCTATCAATGTCGGGAGGAATTTCCTTTCGTCCGTGTCGCGTGTCGTGAGTTGGAAGCTCAGGCGGGAGTCCGTGTCCGGGTTGACGAGGATCCCGTCCGGCCCGCGGCGGGTGTAACCGGCGGCGGCGAAGTGGCGTATCGCCACATCGGGGTCGTAGGGGCGCGCGCGCAAGGTGGCGTTGGTGAATTTTCCAAAGCCTTCCGAGAAGTGGTTCAGGCGTTGGTAATCGCCACGGAAGAATGTGTTGATGACGCGCTGCCAGTCGGTGGCGTGTTGGATTCCCAGCCGCACCTCGCGGTTGTCCAGCGCTGGATTGATGGTGTTGAGGAACAGGCCCCAGGTCGGGCATGGGCGGTCAAAATAAAACGTGTGTTTTTCGACGTAACCCTCCTGATGTCTGGGCTCGTTATTGAGCGCATACCAGAATTTGGGCAGGCGGATCTCCATGAAGTCCAGGTCGCCCAACAAAAACATGCGGTAGGTTTTTTCCGGGTCGCGCACGATGCGGAAGGTGACGTGCGCCGGGTTGAAGCGGTTTCGGTAATAGCGTTCCGTGTCGCCCCACCAGCGCGCAACGCGGTCTATGGTGATGCTTTGCTGCGAGATTGTTTTTCCGGGGTTCACTTGGTAGGGGCCCGCCGTCGGCTGGTGGCGGGCTTGGTAACGAATGGGGAAGTCGGGGCCGAATTCGCGAAAAAATTCCCGTGGGGTGGGCTCGATGGATGCGTTGTAAACCGGGTCGGGGCGTTCATCGGGCAGGGTGATGGCGAGCGTATAGTCGTCGAATTTTGTGATGCCCGCGAATTCCTTCGAATAAAAATCGTTGTACCACGGCGCCTGGATGTGCGGGCTTGTGTAGAAGTAAAATGTGAAAAAGTAATCGTCCGCGGTGATCGGTTGTCCGTCGCTAAAGTGCGCGCGCGGGTTGAGTTTGAAGAACACTGTGCGCCTGTCCGCGGAAACGGCCCAGTGTGTGGCCGTGCCCGGGATCGGCCTGTCGGTGTTCGGGTGGGGCATGGTCAGCAAAATCATGTAGGCGTCGTAGATGCGGCTTCGGAACGAGCTGTTGGCGTTCGGGCCCACCCGGCGCAGCGTTGGCGGATAGGTGGGGATGCCGAATCTTATCGTTCCGCCGCGCCTGGCTTCGGGCGAGGCAAACTCCGGGTCGGTCTCGTTTGTTTCCCAGACAATGTCCTTGGGCAAGTCATCCGGTGTCGCGAACTTGAAAAACTCCGGGTTCGCCCGGTAATGCGCCATCGCCTCCGGTGATTGGTAAACCGTCCCGCGCGCCCCCGCGCAAAACATGAATGCCGCGACGCCACCGCTCAATGCGGCGCGGGCAACCCTGGCAATGAAACGAAAATTCATGCGTGCGGAGATAGAACGCTCCGCATCCCTCGCACAATGCTTAAACCGCCGCCCGGCCCGCTCCCGTTTCGCATGACGCGGGTGGTTTTAGTTTTTACATCCGTGAGGCCGCATTTAACATGCGCCGTTTTTTCACACGACACATCACCATGCTTCGCACCCAACACTGCAACAGCCTCACTCCTGCCGACACCGGGAAAAACGTCACACTCATCGGGTGGGTGGACACCGTGCGCGATCTCGGTGGCGTCCGGTTCGTGGATTTGCGCGACCGCGAGGGAATTACCCAGATCGTTTTCCATCCCGACAGGCCGGA
>JAITIB010000042.1 GCA_031279675.1 Puniceicoccales bacterium
GAAGGCGGCGAACTGACGATCGTTGGGGCGAACGGGAACATCGTTGGCATAGAGAACTGGACGGTGAGCGGGGCCGGTCTCGCGCCCGGTTCGGGGTTTGTGCTGTCCGGCGGAGTCTACAGCCTTGTCGCGGTTCCCGAACCCTCGACCTACGCCTTGCTCGGCGCCACCGGCGCGCTCGCGCTGGCGTTGCTGCGACGCAGGTCGTTGCGCCGGACAGGATAGATTGTTTTGTTTGTTTGAGTATGTTGTTGAATGGCAGGGCGTGGGTGGCGACACCCGCGCCCTGTTTGTTACGACTTTGTTATTGTCCGGGGCAAAATTAGTCCTTGCAAAGGGAGACCCCCGCGCCAAAACCAATTGCCTTTAGCCCTGAGAAAAATTCCATGAGCAAGCCCCTCCCATTGCCCGGTGTAAGCCCTGTAAACAAGGGGGGATTTGCCTTTCCCCCGAAGGGCGTCCCGGTGTCCGGCGGCGGCCCTCTTTCATTAACCATAAGCAGACACGTTTCCAAATGAAGACCCAGTATTCATCCCCAACCCGAACCCGCGCGATCACGCCTCGTTTTTTCCGTCATCGTCCGGTGCTGCGCGCCCCGTTGCGCGCCCTGCTGACTGCTGCCGCCGGGGTGGCGTCGCTGGCGCCGGTGGCATCGGGTTATGTCTTTTCGCGGACGTTTCTTGAGGATGCTTCCGGAACTCCGGTTCGCTGGCATACCGCGTCGTGGTCGCGGGATGGGGCGGTGCCTACGTCGAGCTGGATTAACAGTGCCACTGCGCACAACGCAGCGGTGTCTTATGCGGGGATCGGGACGACTCATGTGACTTTGGGTGGGGATTTGGTCCTGACGGGAGCGTATCAGTTTGATGTGAGTTCGGGCGCGCTGGTTTTGCAGGATGGATTTATTGAGGGCGGGGCGGGGGCTTCGTTTTCCAAGCTTGGGGGCGGGGTACTGGTGTTGGATGTGGTGGGTCTTTCCCCGATGGCGGTGAACCTTGGGCGCGGGGGGATCTTGGTTGGGAAGTCCAACGCGCTTGGCAGCGGGCTGGTTACGATGCAGGCGGGGACAATGCTTGGCACGATGGAGGGGGCGCGCGTGGCGCTTGGCAACGAGGTGAGCGCGCTCGGCGGTGTGACGCTGCACGTGGGTGCGGGCGGTGCGCTGTCCCTGGGCGGTGTGGTCAGGGGTTCGATAGGGGCGACGGTGGAAAAGACCGGGTTGGGGGAATTGTCTCTTTCCGGCGGACTTTCAGGTTTTTCGGGCGGGATGGATGTGCGCGAGGGGGTGTTGCTGTTGCCCGGGCTGATGCCTTCCGTTGGGGGACCCGGCGGGGTGCCGCTCGTGGTGCGCTCCGGCTCGGTTATCGGGCTGGACGGGGATTGGAGCCGGTGGAACGCTTCCTCGTTTTTTGAGGCGGGCGCCGGCCTGCGTGTCGGTGCGACGGGGGCGCCGACTTCGTTGCGCTTGAGTTCGCTTTCCGTGGTTGATGAGGCGAGTGTGTCTTTTGATCTTTCGCGCGCGAGCGCGGATGTCTCCGTGAATGACCGTGTGATTGTGAACGGCGATTTTGTGCTGGATGCGGACAGATCGCATCTCGAACTGAACTTTTCCGGGCTCTCGCTTGCGACGACGCCCGGATTGCGCAGTTACGAGCTGTTTCGTTACAACGGCTTGGGTTCGAGTGTTTCGGACGCGGCGCTGGCGCGCTTGCAGACCGAGCTTGACGGCGGGCTGCTGGGGCGTGAGAGGAGCACTTACACGCTTCGGCGAAGCGAGGGGGGCGCCAGCGGTCCCGGCGTGGTGACCTTGGATGTCAGCGGGAATCCCTTTGCCCTTGCATGGACGGGCGCCGCCGGCGGTGTCTGGAGCGCGTCCGGGCCGCAGGGGACACAGGATTGGTTGCTGACCGCCGGTGGCGGCACTCCGGAGCGTTTTTATGACGCGGACACGGTGACTTTCGGGGACACTGCCGCGGTGGGGACGACGGTGGCGATCCTCGGAGAGGTGCGCCCCGGCTCGATTGTTGTGAACGGCGCGCTGGATTATGTTTTCACGGCGGACTCATCGTCCGGTGGCGCGCGCGAGGCGAACCGGATTTCGGGGACGACCGGGCTTGTGAAGCGCGGGCCTGGGCAGCTCACGGTGTTGACTCGAAACGATTTCACCGGCGCGGTGGAGGTGTCCGCCGGCAAACTCGTTGTCGGCGACGGGATCCTGACGGCGGACGAGGTCCGGCTTGGCGGCACGGGTGACATCACGGTGCGGTCCGGCGCGGAGCTTGTTTACGCGATCAACGGGGATTTTAGCGTGACGCAGCGGTTCACCGGCGGCGGCACGGTCGTGAAGAATGGGAACGGGCGGATGGCGATCGGCGTGGACGCCGCCGGGGGGGTGTTTTCGGGGATGAACATCAATCTCGAAATAAATGCCGGGGCCGTGTATGTCCCCTGCCGTCCCAATGGCGGGAACTTGCTCGGCGCGTCGAACACGATCACGATCAACAACGGCGGGATGCTTGTCACCGAGGCGCAGGGTTCCTTGGGCGGGGTGAATTTGGACTGCATGATTCGGATCAATGAAGGGGGCGTGTGGACGTTTACCAATCGGAGCGCCTCGGGCATTTCCGGCGGTCACGAAGTGAACATGTCCAATCTCGTTCTTGCCGGTGGGGCGGTGGGCACCAGTGCGGTGAACAACACACTCATTTTTTTTGGGGCGGGGCCCTTGCGCGTGGTGGGTAATGCCGTTTCCACGATCAACAGTGGTGTCCGCTTCAGTGACGGGGTGCTCTCCGCGACTTTTGATGTGGAGACTGGCTCCAGCTTGGAGGTCAATGGAGCGTTCACCCCCCTGTCCGGCATGAGTTTGGTGAAAGCCGGTGGCGGGGAAATGCATTTCGGCGGTTTTGTCAGTGGAATGTCCCGTGTGTCTGTCGAGGCGGGGCAGTTGCGTTTGGGCGGTGGCCCGCTGACTACGGTGTCTTTGAACGAACTCCACATTGCCGATGGCGCCCGGATTACCACCCCCGGCACTTTAGCCGTGGGGAATGCGAACCCAAGTGCGGTATCCTATGTCGGGAGCGCGACGCCATCCGCCGGATGGGTGGACATCGGGGGAAACGTCACCCTCTATGGCGGATTGAGCATTGGCGGGCGCGATACCGTGGAAACGCTCACCATCGGGGGCAATCTCGTGCTGGAAGGTGGCGCTTCCAAACTTTATTTCACGATTGATAACACGGGCGCGGTCCCCGCCGTCGACCGGCTCAATGTCAACTACCTTGAGCCCAATGGGATTACCAAGTTGGCCTTTTCCTCAGTGGACGGCTCATTTCAACAAGGCCAGTATGTGCTGGTTTCTTCCGGGGCCGTGATTGGTGGGACCACCGCTTACATCAATCAGTCGATAGATGACATCATCCTGCGCGCCGACACCAAGGGTGGAGTTGCTGGAACGGCCAGGGTCGAAGTCAACCCTGGCAACCCCAACGAGCTGATACTGGTTATCCCCGGGGATAGCCATCGCCAGATATGGAGGGGGACCAGTGCCGCCACAAAATGGAACACGGCGGATGTCAACCAGAACTGGTATGACAACACGATTTCCGCCCAGTCCGATTTTTGGAACGGCGACGTTGCGGTGTTCACCAGCGACAACGCGCCCATGGATCTTTCCTACGACGTTGATATTGACGCTCCCGTCCAGCCCGGGCGCGTGCTCGTCGAGGGCATTGCCGACTACACTTTCACCACCAGCAACTCTGGCAAGATCAGTGGCAGGGGCGGACTGACAAAGAGTGGCGACGGCACGTTGCGGATAAGCAGCAATGCTCACGACTTCGCCGGTGCCGTCGAGATCCTCGGTGGCGTTATCGAGATAACCACGCTGGCCAACGCCAACACGGCCAGCGCATTGGGAAGGGGGGAAAACGCCTCCAAGCTCGTCCTCAATGGCGGTGCCCTGCGCATTAACAACTCCGCGGCGCTCACCACGAACCGCGCGTTTACGCTTGGCGAGAATGGCGGCACCATCGAGCTTTCCAGCGAGGCTGCCAACACACTGGTCACCTTCAATGGCGGATCGGGTTCCGTTGCCCACACCGGCACCGGCAACCGCACGCTCACCTTGAACGTTCTCGGCGGGACCAACTATGTGACGGCGACTCCCACGGCGGGCGGCGTGTTCCAGTTGCAATTGACAGACCCTTCCAGCGGCAAACTCAAGCTGGTGAAGGACGGCGCCGGATTCCTGATCTTGACGGGAACCAATTCCCATAGGGGCGGCACGGAAATCAGCGGGGGCTGCCTGAGTATTTTTGGTGACAGGGCCCTTGGTGCCGTGCCGACGAGTTTTGACCCCAAGAACGTCATCCTGATGCGCGGCGGTATTCTCTTCAATGCCATCTCCCCCAGCGGCAACAACGGTTGGACCAACGGTGCCGCCATCACGCTGGATGCCAACCGGGGCATCTATCTTGACGAGGGCGGCGGCACCATCCGGAACGGGTGGACGCAGGACTTCACGGTCAAGGGCGCCATCAGCGGGCCGGGCGCGTTGACAAAAATAGACACCGGCTTGTTGATCCTGTCCGGGGCAAACACTTTTTCCGGGGGGCTGGTCCTGTCCGCGGGTAATCTCGCGTTGCAGAACTCGGAGGCGATCCCGCACGGCTTTGGCAAGTCGGGGGTTGTGCTGAGCGCCGGCCAGATGCGCTTTTCCAACGGCGTGGACGCCCACATCAACTCGCTTACCGGCACGGGTCAGGTCACCAACTCCACCACTGGCGCGACCAGCACACTTTACCTTGGGGAGACCGGGCTGTCGTTCACCTACGACGGCGTCATCAATAACGGTGCCGGCACGGTCGCCCTCACCAAGCTTGGTTCGGGCAAATTGACGCTCACGGGCACCAATACCTTCTGGGGGGACGTTCACGTGGAAGGCGGCGTGCTGCGCGGCGCCACCGCCGCCGCCCTCGGGCAGGCCAACAACTACAATGTCGCCAACGGTGCCGCGCTGGATCTGCGTGGCGTGCGGATAGACAGCACCTCGCGGACAATCCGCATCAGCGGCGAGGGCGTGATCGGCATGGACTCCGACGAGCCCGACACCAGCTTTTCAGGGCTGAGCGGCGCGCTGTTCAACTCCAGCATGGCGTCGGCGGCCAGCGCCGCCAAGGTCGAGATCAATGGACTCACGCGCATCGCGACATTTGCCGATTTTGCCCTCACCAACATCGCCGGCACCGGGGATTTGACGCTGGCTTACCTTGAGAACAATGACGGCCTTTTGCTGGCGCGCCGCAAGGGTTTCACCATTGGCGGCGCGGGGGCGAGGGTGATGCTCAGCCCTGACGCGGGCACGAACATCGGACGGCTGAATGTCAACGCCAAGGTCACCGCATCCATGGGCACCGGCACGATTGTCGCGCCCGGTGGCGTCAACATCGGGCAGGACGGCAACCTGCAGCTCAACGGATTCAACATCATCCAGACATCGGGCGTCGTGACGCTCTCCACCACGGGCACGCTCACGCTCATGGGGGATTCCCGGCAGGGCCTGGCCGGTTTTGGCAACCCGGGCCGTTTCGCGAGCAGCAACGCCAGCACCCTTGTCACCCACAACGAGGCCGTGGGCACGGGCGTTCTCACCGTCGCGTTGTATGCGGGGGAATCCTATTTTGGCGGCAGGATTGGCAGCACCCTTGCGGCGGACGCCACAGGCATGCTCAATCCCCTCCCCAACACGGGCAGCCTCAGCCTGATTGTTGAAAACGGCGCCAGCGGCATCCTCACCCTTGCCAACGAGAAGAGCGATTACAGCGGCGCCACCACCATCAAGGGCGGCGTGCTCAACCTTGAGGCCCGCCTCTCCGTTTCCGACCCGGACACGGGCACCATCACCGGCGTCCTTGGCAATTCCGCCCTGACCATCGACGGCGGCATCCTGCGCAGCAGCGCCGCGCAACTTTCCTCCACCACGCGCACCTTCACCCTCGGGCCCAATGGCGCCACGATCGAGTCGTCCGGGCAGGGGAATTTGCAGTTCAACCGTGGCAACCTGGCCGTGATCCTCGCCGCCCCGGGCATTACCAACAGTCTTGTGCTTGGCGGCTCCCATACGGGGGACAACGTTTTCCGCCTGTTGCTGGAGGGGAACCTTGATTTGACCAAGACCGGACACGGGCAATGGATACTTGGCGGCGCAGGTGATGCCCCGAACACCTATGCGGGCCGGACCCGGATTGAGAATGGAACGCTTACCCTTGGCAAAAACAACGCATTGTCCGCCTCCACGGGTGTCACCTTGGGCTATAACGCCAACGCCGGGGGGATTGGCGACACTTTCGGCACGCTCAAACTCAACGGCAACAACGTGACCCTGCTCAGTCTCACGACGGCCACCAACGATGCCGCAAACCGCGTCATCAACGGCAAGGACGATTCCCTCTCCGAGCTCACGCTGGCGATCCAGTCCGGCGGCACCGATCTTTTTCAGGGCAGCCTCGGCAATGCCGACCCGGACACCGCGCAGGAGCGGGACAACGCCATCGCCGTCATCAAGGCAGGCGACGGCACATTTGTGCTTGGCGGTGCCGCCGCCTATTCCGGGGACACTCAAATCGTTGCCGGCACCCTCCGGATGGCGGGCCCCGCCGTGGCCCTTGGGGTTGCCGGAAAGAACATTTTCGTCGGCTCACCCGCGCCCTCGACCGCCCTCTTTGAGGTTGTGGGCGGCACCTACGACATTGATGCCGGAAAGACCATCGTCGCCGGAAAAAGCGCCGCCCCGTCAGCCGACCTCCGGGGCAATTTCCGCCTCGATGCCGGCACCTTGTTCATCGGTGGCGAATACGACGGTGGCTCCCGTCTTGACGGCACTGTGAGCGACTCCACGGGCGTGCTTTGCACGCTCACCCTCGACGGGGATCTCTCCGCGCGTTCCGGCGTCACTTCCCATCTCGCCTACACCTTTGGTCCCAATCCCGACCTTGCCGTCGGGCTTGCCTCGGATCTCCTCCACGTGACCGGGACGCTCACCCTCCAGGGCGATCTTGAGATCGTTGCCATGCCCACCGCCTACCGCCTTGGCACCGGCACTTACGACATCATCCAATATGGCGATTTCATTGGAAGCCTCAGTTTCCTGAAGTTCAATGCCGACGAGCGCTATGTGGCCACCTTCCATAACGACACCGTCCGCAAGTTCATCTCGATGGAGGTCGCAAGCGCCCTTCCCGATGGCAACAAACTTTACTGGCAGGGCCGTCCCAACACCCAGTGGGGCGACCCCACCGCCGCCACCGGCGCCAATTTCTACCAGGCGCTCGCCCCGGGGCAGCGCACATCCTACGGGGACGGCGACTGGGCTGTTTTCGGTGACTATGACCGGCCCTCCGGCGGGACGCAGATCTCCGCCGCAAACCGCGTCATCACGATCGGCAGTGCCGGTGTCCGGCTTGGCATCGCCGAGTTTGTCTTTGACGGCGCGGATTATGTGCTCAACGGCCCCGGTTCCATTGGCGATTCGCTGGGCGGGGCGGGCAGGATATTCAAGGAAGGCACGGGCACGCTTGTCATCAACACGGCCAACACCTACAGCGGCGGCACCGACCTCAACGCCGGGACGCTTCTCGTCGGCAACGATCAGGCCCTCGGCACCGGCACCCTCACGCTCAAGGGCGGCACGCTGGGCGCCACTGGTGGCGCGCGCACGCTTGCCAATGCTGTCAAGGTGGCGGGCTCAAGCACCATTGACCTTGGCGCGTCCCCCCTCGTGCTCGCAGGCGACCTCGAAAGTGTGTCGGCGGACTTCACCCTGGCCAAGACAGGTTCCGGCATGCTCACCATTAGCGGCGGCGGCGGCGCGTTTACCGGCACTGTCGCCGTGAATGACGGCAGCCTTGCCCTCGCCGCGCGGGACTCCCAAACCAGTTTCCATGGCGCCGCCTTTGTCCTTGGCGGCAACACCGTCCTTACCGCCGCTTTCGCCGGGAACGGCACCGTCGAGCTTGGCGCCCTTTCCGGAAGCGGTTCCCTCCAGAGCATCACCGCGGGCTTGAAAACATTCCGCATTGGCGGGCGCGCCTCCAGCCCCGTGGTTGCCGAGACGTTTTCCGGAGTGATTCGCAACGGCACGGACGGCAGCGTTGCCATCGAGAAAACCGGCGTCGGCACACTCATTTTGACGGGGAACAATGTCTATTCCGGCACCACCACCATCACCGGCGGCGTGCTCCAGATCGGCACTGCCGGCAAGACCGGGGGAATCGGCTCCGGAGCCATCACCATTGGCGCCGCCGGAACGCTCCGCATCAACGGCAATTCCAACGACGCGTCCATCGAGCTGGCCCAGTCCATCACCAGTGCGGGTGTCTTTGAAAAAGCCACCGGGAACACGGTCGTCCTCCTCAATGACAACGCCGGTTTGGGCGGCAAGGTGAACATTATCGACGGCACGCTCCAAGTCGGGGATCGCACCGACAGCGGCGGACTCGGCACCGCGGACATCGCCAACAATGGCATTCTTCACTTCTACCGCAACAGTGCCAGCCACGGCAGTTATGCCGTTACTAACGACATCAGCGGCACTGGCGACATTCTCAAGCATGACCTCGGACGGCTCATTTATCTGGGCGACAACACCAGCACTGGCGATACCGTCGTCAATCGCGGCACGCTCCAGATTGGCAGCGGCGCCGCCGGTGTCCAGACCTACGACTCCACCCGGATCCGTCTCCTGGATACCGTGCTTGAGCTCAACACGGGCGGCACGCTGTCCATTTCCGGCGGCGTGATCGGGGCGGGGTCTGTTGCCAAAAACGGCGCCGGCACCGCCGTCATCACCGGCACGAGCGCCGGAGGCAATGTCCGTTACAGCATCAACAACGGCACCCTCCAGATCGGCAACGGGGGCGCGAACGGTGACCTTGAGGGCGCGTCCCAGATCGCCATCAACAGCGGCTCCTCGCGGCTCCTCTTCAGCCGTTCGGGGACGACCACCGTGTCCGGCAGGATCACATCCCTCTCCGGCGGCGAATTTCGTGTGGAAGGGGGTGCAGGCGGAGCGACCGGCACCGTCGTCCTTACCGCGTCCAATGAGATCCTCGGCACCATTTATGTCGCCAACCACGGCATTCTTCAGCTCGGCGACGGGGGGAAAACCGGCGTTCTCAACCATACCAACACAGTGACGGTCAACACCGACGCCACTTCCGCCTTCGCGTTCAACCGCACGGGCGCCAACCTTCACACCGGCAGCAATATCGTCATCGAAGGCGCGGGGAAATTCATAAAACTCGGCTCCAACGAGGTCATTTTCAACAGCGTCGCCAACAACACTGGCGGGCTCCTCGCCCAGGAAGGACGCCTCGTCGTCACCCCTGGCAACTTGCCGGCTCAGGGTGCGCTGGAAGCCTCGGGCTCCGGCGTCCTTGTGCTCCAGAATGGCACGACCCCGTGGACGGGCCCCGGCGGCGCCGCGTTTGACTGGGGGCGTCTCGGCGGCTCCGGAACCATCGTCCTTGGCGCCGACGCCACCGTGGGAACCGGCACTTACAGCGAATACAACTACGCCGCCGCGACTTCCGGAAATTCCATCGGGCGGCTCGACCTTGATCCCCGGACGCTTCTCAATCTTGGTGACGACCCGCGGACGCTCCTCCGCGCGGGCGACCTGTATGTCCAGGGTGGGGCGCAACTCGTCGGGCAAGGCACCATTGGCGGCAACCTCCACAACACCGCGGGCGCGCGCATCCAGCCGGACGGCACCTCCGGCGGGCAGCTCACCGTCAACGGCAACTTCTTCAACGCCGGCGAGATTTACGTCACTGTCAAACGCGACCCCGTTTCCGGGACGCTCCTTTACGACAGTATTCACTACACCGGCAGCGCCCGGTTTGACTCCGGCGCGCGTGTCTTCGTGGACATCAGCAGTCTTCAGGATGAAGTGCTCCCCACCGGCACCGAGATTTCCTTCCTTGTGGATGATGACACTGCCGGCAACCCGCTGGGTGCCAGCGTCATCGGGGGAGTTTTTTCCTCAAATCCGACGCTTACCGGACATGCGTTTGCCTATAACAACGGTTCCGGCGTGAGCCTGCTTTTTGCGGAGAGCATCCGGCAGATCCCCGGGCTCCATCTCCACGACGGGCTGGATGGCTATGTGCGTTACCTTGACGACATCTTGGCCCACTCCGCCACGGAGGCCGCCACCAACCCCGAGCCCGCGCAAATCCTCGGCAATCTCCTCGGCGAGCCAAATCCCAGTGTCGCGCTCAATCGCTCCTCCGGGCTGGGCCTCGCCAGTCTCACCGCAATGGGCATCACCAGCGCGCACGACGCGATGTCCACACTCCGTTCCCACCTCGAAAGCCTCCGTTACGAGCGCGCCATCAACGGGAGCGACGTCAATGCCGCCCCTTACATTGTCGGCACCGGCCTCGTCACCCGCAGCGGTGGCGGCAACAGCGATCCCGTTTTTAACGCCAACACCTACGGCGGCCTCGCCGGCGTTGACCACGAGTTCGACCCCGGCCTCGTCCTCGGCATGAACGCCGGGTATTCCAGAGGCCAGGCCGACATCCTTGACGACGGTGGCAAGGTCCGCACCAACACCGCGCGCCTCAGCGTTTACGGGACATGCATGATGCTGGGCGACTGGGCTTATGTGGATGCGCAGGCCTTCGTCGGGTATGTCGCCGGTGACGTCAGCCGCAACACAACCGTCATGGGCGGGCGCGCCACCGCCAAGTCCTACGGTTTCGACGCGGGCGTGAGCGCCTACTTCGGCGGCATTCTCAAACTGGACGACCGTGTTCATTTCACGCCTTTTGCCGGTTTTGAATTTGTGCACACCCGCATGGGCAGTTTCACCGAAAGCGGTTCCGACTCCGCCCTTCGCGTGGACGCTTTCACGCAGGATTCCCTGCGCGCCAAGGTCGGCACGGGCTTCAATTGGGTCGTCCCCACGAACGCGGATTTCACGTTGCGCGTCGGTTTTGAGACCGCCTACGCGTATGAATTGTTGGACGCCGAGGCGGAGATCACGGCGCGTTTTGCCCGGGACAACAGCGGGCGGAAATTCACCATCCAGGCCGCCGCCATTCCCGAGCACACCATTCAGGCCGGTCCGTTTGTTGAACTCGGGCTGGAGGCCAACATGTCCGTCCGTGCCGCATACTCCCTCGAATACGCATTCGGTGCCCAGACTTCCCACCACGTCAACGCCACCTTCCGCTGGCGCTTCTAATCCCCGGGCCTTGCCGGCGCCGGTTGCGCGGGGTTGCGGGCGGGCGCAACCCCCGCGCGCTGTTCTGTTGCATGGACACGGAGGTTTTTGAGATTCCGCCCGGACCGGACGCCACCGCGGGCCTCTCGTTGTTTGTCCCGGTGGCGTGGGTAAATTCCCCGCGGGCACACCGGCTGACATTGTCCGTGCCACGGCGCGGCGCCGTCCGCATCACCCTGCCGCGCGGCATGAAACGCGAAACCGCGCTGGCATTTCTGCACGACAAGGCCGCCTGGTTGCGCCGCGCCCTCGCGCGCCGGGAGCGCCACCCGCAGCCGTCGCCGGCGGCGGTGACGCTTGGCGCCCATCTGGAAAAATTCCCATGGGTGAGCATTGCCGGGAAGCTCTGCGCCTTGGAGTGTGCCGAGACGATGTCGCGCCCGTTCCATGTTTTCCACGAACGCGAAGCGCTCGTCCTGTTTCGCCACCGCGGTGGCGTCCACCGCGAGGGAGACCTGCGCCGGCTTGTCCGTGAGCTCGCGGCGGAAACCTTGCCGGTGCGCGTGGCGGAATTGGCCCGGCGCGCAGGCATCACGGTCCGCGGCGTGAGTGTGCGCGACCAGCGCGGGCGCTGGGGCTCCTGCTCGGCACGCGCCACGCTGTCCTTGAACTGGCGCTTGGTGCTGCTCCCGCCGGTGATGCAAGACCACGTCATCCTGCACGAGCTTGCGCACCGCCGCGAGATGAACCACTCGGCGCGATTCTGGAATCAGCTCGCGAAATGGGATCCCGATTGCGCCAGCAACAACCGCATGTTGTCCAAACAATGGCACGGGCTGATGGACATTGCCCGGGGAACCGCATGATTTTTGCACGGAGCTTTCGCTTGCGTTTTTCCCATAAAGAATATGCCCTTTGAAAAATCACCGACGCCACTGCGGGAAAGTCCCGACGCGGCGCTGGTGACAACTCTAATCAAATCAACCTCAAAGATAGAAAACTCATACACTCATGAAAAACACATCCTATGAAACGCACCGTCTCAACGACGCCACCGCAAGCGACGCCACCTCGGCGTTGAATTGCGTTACCCCCCCCCCCCCCCCCCTACTAACTTATCAGGGAGGGAGTGGCGTCGGTGTGGCGCCAAACCAGTGTTTCTCGCAATGGCGTCGTTGTTGGCCGCAGGCACCGGCGAATGCCGTGCCGTGACTTACACGGGTGCCGTGGGGGGTGGCGCCGTTTCGTGGAATTCCTTGCAGTGGACTTCCTCGGTGGACGGTTCCACGGGGACTGTTGACTGGGGAACGAACGACGGCACCAAGCAGGCAGTCATCACCGCGATGGGCAATTCCCTCACGGGCGACGCCCGGATTGAGAACGCCGCCGGGTCGGTGCTTGATCCGCTCGCGGGCACATTCACCGGCACCGCCGGGGTCACCCTCAGCGTCATGGATTTGGCGGCGAATCAGGAGCGCACGCTCAGCGGCGTCATCAGCGGCTCGGGGACGCTCGTGTTCAACGGTGA
>JAITIB010000073.1 GCA_031279675.1 Puniceicoccales bacterium
GGGGGGGGCGGCGCGGTGCCCGCGCGGTCATTGCCGGGCTACGCCGGGAGGCCACGCTAACGAGTCCGGTGGACGGAACGGCGACTTTAGTCGCCGACACCCTGCTGGTGGGCTTGCCCCAATGAAACGATCCCGGGAAACCCCCGGCGACTAAAGTCGCCGTTCCGCCAATAACAAAACCGACGTCTTGGGCAAAACCAAGAGCGGCGGTGTTGGTGGTGGCGCTATGGGCGAAAGAAGTCATCCGGAAAATTTCGGGGATGTAAAAGGGGAAACCAAAGGGGGGCGCAAGTGTTTTTTTCAAAAACTTTTCCGACCATCCTCGCGGGCACTCGCTGGGAAATGGACAGGCTACGGGTTCTCGCGTTGAAAATCGGTTATCGCCAAACTTTCCTCGGAGAACGAACCGGGGGCTTTTTCTTGGTTCTCGCTATAGAGGGCAATGCGGAGGGTGTCGCCCTCAAGCGTGTAAATCGCATGGACCGTTTTTTTCACACCGTCACCCGTCATGGTTATTTGCTTGGGATTTTTCCCGGGATCCAAGACGTAAACAATGCCGTCCTCTTTCCGGGACTTGCCGCCCCTCATCCAAACAACCCCCTTTCCCCCACGGAGGAAAGTCATGCCAATCTCGTCAAACCAGTTGGGCGCACTCCCGGAATCGTCACGTTCGTAAACCTCGCCATTCTCCTCATAGGCGACCGTGCGCCACGAGCCGACGATGGCTTCCTCGTCCGGAATCGAGTTCGCGCACCCGGACAGAAACAGGAGGGCGAGTCCGCCGAGAAATGAAATGTATTTTCCCATGCGCCGCAGCCTGCCGCCCGCCGGAATGGAACCGCAAGACTCTTTTTGTTAGAGCGCCTCAGCATGTGGTTTTCCCCAGAAAAAATCCGGGGACGCTGCGGGGACGCTTGACGCGTTTCCTTGCGCGCCCTACGCGCGTGGCCATCCGAGACAACACCTCCATCCCGCCGAACGCTTCCGCCGCCGCCGCCCACACGCTCACCGGCACCCTTGAGCGCATCCTCTTCCTCAACGCCGAGAATCACTACACCATCGGCGAGCTCCACGCCGATCACCCGCCGGGGAACGTCACCATCACCGGCCCTCTCCCCGGCGTCCAATGCGGCGAAACCCTCGAATTGCACGGTGTCTGGACCACGCACCCCGCCCACGGGCGGCAGTTCAAGATTGCATCCTTCCGCACCACGCTCCCCTCCAGCGTCCACGGAATGCGCAAATACCTCGGCAGTGGGCTCGTGCCCGGGATCGGAAAGGTTTATGCGGAAAAAATCACGGCGCACTTCGGACTGCACACCCTGCGTGTCATCTCCGAGCAGTCCGCCCGCCTGCGTGAAATCCCCGGGATCGGCGCCGCCCGCGCCCGTGCCATAAAAAAAGCCTGGGACTCGCACAGCGCCCTGCGCGACACCATGGTCTTCCTCCAAACCTACGGCGTCACCACCAGCCAATGCCTGCGCCTTGTCAAAACCTACGGCGCCGCCACCCGCACCGTCCTTGAGACGGAGCCTTACAAGGTTGCCCGCGAAACCGAGGGCATCGGCTTTCGCACCGCCGACCGCATCGCCCGCAACCTCGGCCTGCCCACCGAGGGCGCCGCCCGGCTCGAAGCGGGCATCCTCCACGCCCTCGGCCAACTTGAAGAGGAGGGCCACACCGCCGTTCCCGCCGAAACGCTCGCCACCCACGCCGCCGCCCTCCTCGAAGTCCCTCCGGAAAAAATCCCCGCCGCCCTCGCCCGCCTCGTCGAAACCCGCCAGCTCGTCCCCACCCACGCCGGGCAATGGCTCGCGTCCCCGCTCCAATCCCGCGCCGAGGAGGAGATCACCACGAGCATCAACCGCCTCCTCTCCCACCCCGGCGCCCTCCCGCCCATCCACACCGACCGCGCCCTCGCCTGGGCACAGGACAAGGCCGGCCTCGCCTTCGCCCCCGCCCAAGCCCAGGCCGTGCGCACCGCACTCACCCACAAGGTCACCCTCCTGACCGGCGGTCCCGGCACCGGCAAAACCACTCTCCTGCGCGCCCTCTGCGCCATCCTCCAAGCGAAAAAAGCCACCCTCGTGCTCGCCGCCCCCACGGGGCGCGCCGCCCAGCGCATGAGCGAAGCCACCGGCCAGCCCGCGTCCACCCTTCACCGCCTTCTCAAATTCGACCCCGGCCAAGGCCGTTTCCTCCACGACGCGACCCATCCGCTCAAGGCCGACATGCTCATCATCGACGAGGCCAGTATGCTCGACAACCGCCTTGCCGCCGCCCTCCTGCGCGCCACCCACGCCCACACCCACCTGCTCCTCGTCGGCGACGTCAACCAGCTCCCCAGCGTCGGCCCCGGCAACCTGCTCCAAGACCTCATCCACACCCGCCGCATCCCCACCATCACCCTTCAGGCCATATTCCGCCAGGGCGCCCGCAGCCAAATCGTCCACACCGCGCACGCCATCCTTCACGGCAACCCTGCCCTCCCCCCCTCCCTCGACGACGCTGCCGCCATTGACCCCCAAGCCGAGCTCCAATTCATCACCGCCCCCAGCCCCGAGCACTGCCTCAAGCAAATCACCGCCCTTTGCAAGCAGCACCTTCCTGAAAAACTCCAGCTCGACCCCCTCCGCGACATCCAGGTACTCGTCCCCATGCACAGGGGCGCCGCCGGCACCCAAACCCTCAACGCCACGCTCCAGCACGCGCTCCGGCCCGCGCCCGCCCACTCCCTTCCCGCCCACACGGGCCAACGCTTTATGGAAGGCGACAAGGTGCTCCAGACGCGCAACAACTACGACAAGGGCGTGTTCAACGGCGATCTCGGCCTCATCACTTCCATCAACCCCGACTCCGGCACCCTCCGCGCCGACTTCGATGGCACTCCCGTGGACTATGACCGCAGCGAACTGGGCGAACTCCAGCTCGCCTACGCCATCACCATCCACAAGGCACAGGGCAGCGAATTTAACACCGTCATCATTCCCCTCCTTAAGAGCCACCACCCCATGCTCCAGCGCAACCTCGTCTACACAGCCATCACCCGCGGGCGCAAACGGGTGCTCCTTGTCGGCGACCCCGCCGCCTACGCGCTCGCCGTGCGCAACACCAAGCACACCCAGCGCCTCACCACGCTTGCCCTGCGCCTCGGCGCCACCGCATCCGGGGACTGACGGCGAGGCACGCGCGCGGGAAAGTTCAGCCCAAGAGAGAGAGGGGGAATTTCACAGTTGAACGCCCAAGGTGGTCTCACTTAGTAACACGCGTTTTTTATGTCATCCACCACCACCTCCTCCTCCCTCTACGTAACGATGGATGCCAACGAAGCCGTGGCTTCCGTGGCGCATCGCTTGAGCGAAGTCATTGCAATTTATCCGATCACGCCTTCTTCGCCCATGGCGGAG
>JAITIB010000077.1 GCA_031279675.1 Puniceicoccales bacterium
GACGGAGCCGTTGGCTTGGCGGGCTATGGAGCCGGTGGCGATGGTGATGCCGAGCTCGGGGATGGTTACTGAGTATTTCTGGTTCATGTTGTTTGTCTTGGGCGGGCGGGATGCCCGCGATGGTTATGGTTGGTTGGTTGAAAAAATGGATTCCGGGTTGCTTGCGGGAGTTGTGGTTTTTTTGTGCCCTGAAAGATGTGCCTCAAGTGTTCGTTTTATTCCCCGAGGCGGATCCCCAAATGTTCGTCATGCATTTGTCTTGAGGGGTGCAGCGGCCAAAAACCAAGGGGCTCCGTGAATGCAGGCGCACAGGGCGGGGCGCCGTCGGGGTGCGAACTTGGTTTTTGGCGGGGTGGGCGGCTTTCCCGCCGTGTTAACGGCGCAGATTGAGCTTTTGGATAATTTCGTTATACGTATCAAGGGCGTTGTCCTTGAGGTAGTTGAGAAGTTTGCGACGGCGGTTGGTCATCATGATGAGGCCGCGACGTGAATGGAAGTCCTTCCGGTGCGTCCGCAAGTGCTCGGTGAGGTGCGCGATGCGCGCGGAGAGCAGGGCAATCTGGACCTCGGCAGAGCCGGTGTCCTTTTCGTTGATCTGGAATTGTTTGATGATTTCTGTTTTGGAGACTGACATGGTGTTTTTTTGCTGTGCGTGGCTTGGGGACTTCGTCACTCGACGAGGCCGTGCCGCCCGCTTCGACGCCGGCGGCACCGTCTGAACCTGCTGACAATGATGGATGTGAAAGAGGCAATCCACGGCAGACCGGGGCTGCCCGGCCTGCTAACGCAGGGCGCGGATGAATGGCTGCTTTCCTGCCGGGTGCAAGAGGAAAAAATGCCGCGTGGCAAATTCCGTCCCGCACGGGAGTGCGGCGCGCGCCACTGCGCATGACTTGCAAAAAACTTGTGCCTCCGTCCTTGAGTGATCTCAATCCGCCCAATGAATCAAGTGTTCCGCATCCTGGTCACCGGGCTGGGGCGTGTTTTCCGTTCACGCGCCACTGTTGGAAAAGATGAACGTGAAATGGGCTTTTTCGACCACTTGGAAGAGCTGCGCGGGATGCTCCTGCGCTGCATCGGTGCGTTCGTGATCTCGATGTTTTTGGCGTTCTGGCACTTCCGCGAAATCTTTGAATGGATGCGCCGCCCGTTGCGTGGTGTTCTTGACAGGCAGCAAGGAGCGGGAAGTCCCCCCCTCTCCGCCACGCCCGTGCCTGCCGCAACGCCGGTGGAGGCTGCTGGCGGTGGCGCGCCGGATCCGGTGGAGTTCATTGCCGCGCTGGCAAATGCATTGTTGCGCGGCGAGTTGCCCGTCGCAGCCGCGGCGGCAACGGCGGCGGCTCCGATCCCCGGGGCGGAGCCCGCGGCGGCGGCTGCCTTGGCAAAAGTGGCGTCGGGCGATTCCATGGTCGCGATGAAGTTCATGGATGTCTTCAACGTCATCATCAATATTGGCTTCGTGGGCGGCATCGCCCTTTCCAGTCCCTTCATTCTGTTTTTTGCGAGCCGTTTTGTCGCGCCGGCGCTCACGCCTGGCGAAAAGCGCTGCATTGTCCCTTTTTGCGTCGCCTCAATGGCGCTCTTCATCGGCGGGTGTCTTTTCAGCTTTTTCTGGCTGATTCCGACATCAATTGAGATGATGTTTTACTTCGTCCATCTCATTGGGTTGTCCATGACATGGCTTGCGTCCGACTACTACGGTTTTGTGACAATGGTCACGCTGCTCATCGGGTGCACCTTCCAGTTTCCACTTGTCATCATACTCCTGCAATACCTCGAAATTGTGCAAACGCGGACCCTGTTCCGCCTCTGGCGCCATGTCCTGGTGGGCATTCTCATCACATGCGTCATCATCAGCCCGCTCAACGACCCTGTTTCGCTCGGCGCCCTCTCCGGCGTGCTGTTTCTCTTTTACATCGGCGCCGCTTCCATTGGCAGCCTCATGGTCCGGTCCAAGCACCGCAAGCGCATCCGCGAGGAAATCGAATACGAGCGCACCTACGCACGCCCCGCGCACACTCCGCCTGACGATGCCACCTCGACTGATCTCGCCGAGGAAAACACCGGGGATTCCGACAGCATGGATACTTACGACGACTACGGCTCGTCATATGACGACACGGACGACACTTCCGACGGGGATGAGGATCCTGACCAGACCCGTTTGATCGCGGAGCACCATCCTGACGCGGAATCCACGTCTGGAAACGACGCGCCTGCCGATGCCCCGGCCCCAACCAACGCCACCGAAACCTCCCCGCTCTCTCCGGAAAACAAATCGCCCGGCGGCGATCTCAACCTCGTTGAATAGCAGCAACCGGTCCGGCGCTCAGTTGTCCAGGAACTCCAGCAACCAGTCCGCTGGCGAAACACAGGTTTCCATCCCCCCGCCCAGCATTGCATGCAGCGCCGCCGCATCCTCCTGCGCCGCCAACGCCACCGCCGGGTCCTCAACGCACGCCGCCAACCGTGCCGCCAGCGCCGCCGGATTTGCATCCCCCTGCAAATACTCCGGCCACGCCGCGCGTTGCAGCAGAATGTTCGCAATTCCCAAATACTCGACCCCCTTCACCAATTGGCGCCCCACGAGCCACGTCAGCGCATTGGCACGGTAAACAATCGCCCCCGGCACTCCCGCCAGCGCCAGGCTCAACGACATTGTCCCCGAGCTCGTCAACGCCGCGGATGCTTCCTGAACCCCGTTTCCGCGTTCCACAAGCCGGACACTGCCCGCGAGATCGGCCTCTCGCTTCAGTTGTGCCGCGAGCACCCCGCGGACCGGCTCCCCGGGGTGCAGGACGACAGCCTCGCGCCTCCGGTGTGTCCGGGAAAAAAGCCGCCACGCCTCAAGCAGGACCGGGAAAATTTTCCGCACCGCCTTCGGCCGGCTCCCCGGCAGCAACAACACCGGCGCATCCGCCGCGTGGCGCACGGGGGCGACGTATTCTGGCGACACAAATGGATGCCCCACAAAACGCGCGTCCAACGACGTGTCACGGTAACACTCCAGCTCGAACGGAAAAATCACCCCCACACTGTCCAGCGTTCGCGCCATCTTGAAACGACGGCCCGCCTTCCACGCCCAAATCTGCGGGCTGATGTAAAAGCACAACGCAATCCCGCCCCAGCCACAACGGCGCAACCCCTCCTCGTGCAGCCGTCTGGCCAGCCGGAGATTGAACCCGGGGTAATCCACAAAGCACACCAGACGCGGGCGGTGGCATCGGATCCAGTCCAGCGCCCGCGCGAAAAGCCTCGTGTAAAAACCGTAATGCGCCAGCACCTCCACGAACCCGACGGCGGAAAAGCCCGTCATGTCAAAAAGCAGCTCCGCCCCCGCCTTGCGCAACGCCGGCCCGCCCAACGCCGCGATGCGCAATTGCGGACGTCGCGCGCGCAACGCGCCCACCACCCGCGCCGCATGTTCATCCCCCGAATGCTCGCCCGCGACAAACAGCACATCGACACCCTTTCCCCCTGCGGGCGGAGGGAAAACGTCGGGAATGGAGGCAGGCGCGGACATGGGAAAAACAACTCAGTCCAAGCCCCGCCCCGGCGCGTTTGCCTGCGAACGCGCAACGGCTTCCGTGACCCGGATTGCCACCTCCAGCGCCGTCTTGCCCAGCTCCGTGCCAACCTTTGGCGCCCCGTGCTCGCGCACGCACTGCACGAACGAGGCCAGCTCCAACGCCAGCGGCTCCCCCTTCTCCACCGGCAGCTCCTCGCGCTTGATGTCAAACACAGTCCCCCCCTCCGCCATGCGCAGCAAGTGCCCGCTCTGGTTCATGAAATCAATGGAGAGATACGCCCCCGGCTGGAACACCCGCAACTCGCGCACCTTCTTCACGCTCACACGGCTCGTGTTCAGGTTCGCCACCGCGCCGTTGGCAAACGTCAGCCGCGCATTGGCAATGTCCTCGCGGGGCGAAATCACATTCACCCCCACCGCATCCACGCGCACCACCGGCGAGCGCACCAGCTGGAGCACCACCCCGATGTCGTGTATCATCAAGTCCAGCACCACCCCCACCTCCATCCCGCGCGGATTGAACGGCGCAAGCCTGTCCGCCACCAGATAACGCGGCGAGGCCACCGCCTTTTCCAGGAAACTCATCACCGGATTATAGTGCTCGACATGGCCCACCTGCACCACGCAGCCCGACGCGCGCGCCGCCGTCAGGATGCGCTCCGCCTCCACGAGCGAAGTGCACAACGGTTTCTCGATAAGCAAATGACACCCGGCCTTGAGCAACGGCACCGCCACCGTCGCATGACGATCCGTGGGCACCACCACGCTCACCGCATCGCACGCCGCCCCAAGCTCCTCAAGCGAACGGAAACGCTCGCACCCGAACGCCCCGCAAACCTCCCCCGCCCGCGCATCGTCGAGCTCAAACACGCCCGCAAGCCTCACGCCCGGCAACGCGCTGTATATCCGCGCATGGTGGCGCCCAAGGTAACCGACGCCCGCGACCCCGCATCGTATGCAACTGGAGAAACTCATGACTGCCCCCACTATAAGGCGAAACCACCCCGGACTGAGAAGCGTTAAGTGCGCTGCCTGACGCGTTGTTATCGGAACCTCCCGCCGCAGGCGGAATCGCGCGCAGCGCGACTTCCGAGCGAAGCGACAAGACCGGGCGCGAAGCGAACCGGAACATGTCCCGTGCGGACACGCACCGCGCAGCGCGACAAAGACCGCGCGGGCACCGCGCTGGCTCCTCCATGCACGTCAGAAAGTCAAAAAAATATTTTTTGGGACCTCCTTACGCGTCAGAAAAGGCGCGGGAATTTTTTTTGTTCCTTCTCAGAGTCTGTTCAGTATCTTTCTTGACGGGAGTGATTAAGTAGGGAAAGGATGTCTGATGAGAAGAGTGTATCCGAGTGATATAAGTCGTGAACAATTTGAAGCGGTGAGAGAGCTATT
>JAITIB010000126.1 GCA_031279675.1 Puniceicoccales bacterium
CGAGCGCATTCTCGCCGCCCGCAGCATCCGCCAGGGAGGTCTCGGCGCCGCCCTCGCCGAGATGGCCTTCGGCAACGGCATTGGCGCGCAACTCACGCACCCCGCCCACACGCCCGGGCGCAAAAGCTTTTTCACCCCCGCCTACGGCAGCCTCATTCTCGAAATCGCCGACACACCCGCCGGGGAAAAACTCACCCAAACCCTTTTCGCATGGCCCACCCCCGCCCTGCCCATCGGCCACACCACCGCCGAGCCCCACATCGCCTGGGCCACCGATGGCGACAAACACAGCCTGCCCCTCCGCGAACTCCAGACCGCTTGGGAAAGCCCCCTCGAAAGCACCTTCCCCACAAGGATAAGCATGTAAATGGAAACCATGTCCGCACCAGCCCTCAACACCACTTCCGTCCGTCGTGCCGCGCCGCGCGTCCTCATCCCGGTGTTTCCCGGAAGCAATTGCGAATACGACAGCGCCCGCGCTTTTGATGAGGCCGGCGCCGCCACGCGCATTCTCGTTTTCCGCAATCAAAGTCCGGCTGACGTGGACGCTTCGCTGCGCGAACTTTCCGCTGCCATCCGCGGTGTGCAAATTCTCATGATTCCCGGTGGATTCAGCGCGGGGGACGAGCCTGACGGCTCCGGAAAGTTCATCGCCGCCATTTTTCGCAACCCCGCCGTGCGCGATGCCACAATGGAGCTGATCACGCGGCGCGACGGACTCATCCTCGGCATCTGCAACGGCTTTCAGGCTCTCATCAAGCTTGGCCTTCTTCCGCACGGTGAGATCCGCGACATCTCTCCGGATGACCCAACGCTTTTTCACAACACCCTTGGGCGGCATGTTTCCCGCTATGCCCGCACGCGCGTTTGCGCCACCTCCATTGCCTCGCCCTGGCTCTCGAAAATGCGCGCGGGGGAAGTTCATGCCCTGCCCTTTTCACACGGCGAGGGACGGTTCGTTGCCAGCGCCGCCTGCCTTGCCCGTTTGCATGCCCAAGGTCAGGTCGCGTTTCAATACTGCGATCCTGACGGGCAAGCCTCGATGGACATCGAGGACAATCCCAACGGCTCCGCCAGTGCCATCGAGGGCATTGTCAGCCCCTGCGGGCGTGTTCTGGGCAAGATGGGGCACACCGAGCGCCGGGGCAAAAACATTGCCCGCAACATCCCCGGCAACAAGCACCAGCCTCTCTTTGAAGGTGGCGTCGCTTATTTCTTGTGAGCAGGCGTCGGGGCTGAACGCCTAATGGGCGTGGGAACAATGTCCGTGGCCGGAGTGGTGATGTCCGTGCCGTCCGCAACAACCGCTTTTGTGATGGGGATGCCCGTGGGCGATTTCCTCCGCGGTGGCGTCGCGAACGGAGATTACCTTGACTGAGAAATGGAGTGTCTGTCCGGCGAACTCGTGGTTTCCGTCCAAGGTCACATCATCGCTGGTGATGTTGACGACGGTCATGATGCGAACGCCGTCCTGGGTTTGCGCATGAAAGCGCATTCCGACCTCGACGGTGTCATCAGTCTCAAAGCGCTGGCGGGGGACGGTGAGAATGAGTTGCGGGTCGCGTTCACCGTAGCCGTCCGCTGGGGCGACGGTGACTTTTTTTTCCTCGCCCGCGGTCAACCCGGTCAGGGCGTGCTCAAGGCCCGGGATGATGTTTTGCGCGCCGTGCAGATATTCAAGCGGCGGCTGTCCGTTGGAGGAGTCGAGCACTTTGCCTTGGGCGTTGGTGAGTGTGTAATCAATGGCGGCGATGGTGTTGGCGGCGATTTTCATGAAAGGAACGGGGGTTGTGTTGCCGGCTGACGGGATGGTTTACTCTATATCGGCGCTGATGGCGAAGATGAAGCTCGTGGCCATTCCGGGGGGGCGCGCGCCCGCGTTGCCGACCTTGTCTATTGCGCGGCGCAGCAGGCGCTCAAACAGTGCGTTATTCGGGTTGCGTGTCCAGCCGCCGAAACTGATGTTGCCGTTGTTGCTGATGTTCAGGCGGAATTCGCCTTGTGTGCTGCGCTCAAGTTGGGAGCCCTCGCGGCTGACGAGTTCGCGCCATTGTTCCTGTAACAGCAGCCGGAGCCGGTCTTTGTATTGTGTGACGACGACGGGGCCGCCGCCGTTGGGGTTTCCGGCCCCGGGGCTGGCTGGCCCAAGTATGTTGTTGATGTTGATCCCGGGGATGGGCTTCGCGCCGCTGTTGTTCGATTTATTAGGGCGGGTGTTGCCGTTGGGAGGCTTTGTGTTGAGGGGTGGGGTGGGGTGTTTTGCCTGAAAATCCTTGAGCGTGATTTGCTTGGGTTCGGGTTCTTTCGCAGGTTTCACGTCGGGTGGCGGCGGGATGATCGGGGGTGGCGGCGGGACGGTTTTTGCCTTGGCTTCCTCTTCGGCGCGTCTGCGTGCTTCCTCGCGTTGGCGCTCAATGGACTTGTTGATTTTTTCCACGTCGAAAAGGGGTTGTTCGGGTTTGGGAATGTTTACTGGCGGGCTGGTGGTGTTCCCGGGGGTGCCGATGGATGGGGTGCCGTCCCCGGTGAGGTTGAGGACGAGGCTTCCGGCCTGGTGCTTTTCCTCGGGCGGTGGCGTGAGGCGCGGGCCTGTCAGGAAGACCAGTGCGCCCAGAAGCATTCCGTGCAGTGAGATGGAGCCAATCCAGCCTTTGACCTTGTGCGTGCGGTTCATGGTTCAGTCCTTGATTTCTGTTGGGAAGTCCACCTTGGACAGTCCGCTTTGTTTGACGAGACTTAAGGTGTCGAAAAGTCGCTGGCAGGGGAGTGATCCGTCAACGCGGACGCTGATGCGGGGTTGTTGCTCGGCGGGGAGCCGGCTGACTTGGAGAAGTTCGTGGCGCAGGGCGTCTTCGTGCGTGATGTGTCCGTCGTAGATGAGCTGGCCTTGTTTGTCGAGGGCGAGGACTTTGGGTTTGACGGGCGTCCGGGGGACGGGTGTGGCAAAATCCTTGGAGGCAAGCGGGAGGTCTATTTGGGTGGTTTGCTCAAGGACGGGGGTGGCGATCATGAAAATGATGAGCAGGCAAAAACAAAGGTCGAGCAAGGGGGTGACGTTTAACTCGTTGAGGGTCGCCATGGTGCGGCGATACTTGAATTGGCGCTGGCGCATGTGTGCTGGAGGGATCGGTGGTGGCTCGACGGGGTGGCGTTTTGCTCAGTAAAGGGTGGCGTTGGGCGGGGCAAAATCATCGTCGGCGCCGTCACCGGGGGCGTGGGGATGTGCTGTCGGGGGCGGAGGCGTTCCGCGCGGGACACGGTTGTCGTGATTGCCGGCTGGCGCGGACGTGGCGGGGGCGCCGGCGTGGTGGTGTTCCTGAAGCTCAAGCTCGATCCGGTCCGCCAGGCTGCTGGCGTAATTCTCAAGCTCGGTGGTCATGATTTTGGTCTGGGTGATGAGGTAGTTGTAGCCGAAGGTGGCTGGAATTGCGACAAGAAGCCCGCATGTGGTCGTGACAAGGGCTCCGGCCACACCGGGGGCGAGCTGGGTGATGGTGGCTTTGTCACTGAGCCCGCCAAACGCGATCATGACGCCGTAAACGGTGCCAAGCAGCCCGAGAAACGGCCCCCCGGAAACGAGCGATGTGAGCAGGATGAGTTTGCGCTCGTAGCGGACAATCTGCCGGGCGATTCCGCGCGAAATCGCATTTTCAACATGCCCCATGCAAAGGGCGATGCTGGCCTGGGTGCGTGCCTTGCCACGGTGGCGTTGGTAGGCGGCGCTCGCCTCGGCGGCGAGATATTCGTAGGGGCTGAGTTCGCTGATGCCCCTGAGAAGGTTGATGCCGATGATGGTCTCCACGCCCCGGAGCTTTTGCTCGAACCCGAGGTTGCGCCGGCGCAAACTGGAGAGCTCAAGGAATTTCTGGAGCATTGTGCCGATGCTTATCATGGAACAGAACACGAGGAGCAGCGCGATGGCCTGCCCAAACGTGTCGCATTGGTGGAAATACCATTCAAGCGGTTTGCCTTCGGCGGTGGCGACGGCCAAGGTCATGGGCACGGGAAGCTGGCTGGGGCACATTGTGATCATTGCGTGGACATTAACGGAATTGTTGCGCACGAGCGAATAGATGCGCCCGCCGCGCTGGCAAACCTTTAACTTTTGCCGACGCCACCGCGGGTGCCCTTAACGGAACAAGACCACGGGGACGAGGCAGCGCTGGATGATCTCCGTGGTCGTGCTGCCAATGAGCAGGCGGCGGATGCGCGAATGCCCGTATGCGCCCATGAGCAGGAAATTGATGCCCTGCGATTGCTGGTAATGCGCAATGGCGTCCGCGGCGGACGCGTTCGGCAGCACCTTGGCGATGATGCGGCGGTGAAACCCGAGCAAGGTCTGTTCCGCGACGGCGAGACGGTCTGTTGCGTGCGCCTCCTCCCCGTGCCGGGCGACGCTGACGACGTGAAGTTCCGCGCCGGCAAACGCGGCGCGATTCACCCCGAACCACGCCACCGCCTTGTCCGCACTCGCACTGCCGTCATAGGCGATGAGAATCTTGCGCGGCTCAAAAAACTCCCTGTTCGCAACGAAACAGGGCAGCGGGGACGCGCGCACCACGCGCTCCATGTTTGAGCCGAGATGGGCCGTGGCCATGTTTGCCCCCTCGCCGCGTTTGCCGATGATGACAAGCCCCGCGCCCCCCATCTCGCTCTCAAACTCCGTGATGCAGTCCACCAGCGAGCCCGTCCGGTGGTGGACCGCCACCCGTCCCGCGATTCCCTCCTTGCGTGCCATGTCATTCACATAGCCGCCCAGCACGCCCGCCTTTTCCGCCTCCACTTGGCGCAGCTGCTCCGTCAACCCCATGTAAGGCTGCGCCCCCAAACTGCCGCCAAAGTCGGCGATAAGCGGAGCCTCATACTGCCAGTTTTCGGAGACATAGAGCACATCCACCGAGGCATGTGTCTTGTGCGCAAACCAAAACGCATACTGGCAGCACACCTGCCCGTAACGGGAACCATCAATGCAAACGAGTATTTTTTTCATGGGAAACAAGGGTTGAATGTTTGGGTGAGAACCGCGCGCAGTGCACGCGCGTGCCTCACGACTCCAGCGATTGTTCCCTTTGCGTCCTCAAGGGCGAGAAAAAAACATCCCCTGCTTTTCGCGGCGCACCACCCGCCCAAAGTCTTGTCATGCGCAAACAATAAACATGCTGGAAAATAGGCATTGCCAAGAAATCGAGAGGGAGGCAGGCGGTGTTCGGATTGGACTCGAAGAAGTTTGCCAAATTTGCCGGGCGCATGGGGCTTTTGTATATCGGAAAACTTGAATGCCGCAAAGATCGCAGGCGCGCCGTTGGCGCCGATCAAGCAAGGCCGGTCAATCCCGGCAATCTGCCAAGCCCGCAATCGCACCCCCGCATCCTTTTTTTGAAAAAACTGCTTGCGCTCTCCCTTCTGAATTCTATTTTCCGAAACACTTCCATGCCCGCCTTCGTTCCCAACGCCACCGCCAACACCGTCGCTCTTGGTTTCGCCCAAGCCGACGGTTTTGTTGTTGGTGAAAAGGCGTCCAATTATGGAGTGCGGGACCTTAGTCCCGCTTTCGGAGCGGGGGATTTATCCCCCGCGTCGTTGAGTGGAACCGGCGCGGAAGGATTTTCTGAAACGTCTTCTGACGGGGCGTTTTTCGAGGACAATGCGTCCATTCCGCACACGGCGATAAATCGCCTTCGCGAAAGCGGCGATGAATCGCCGCATTCCATAACAGGACGCGTTGTTAGCGGAACCTCCCGCCGGAGGCGGAACATTTCGCGTAGCGAAATCAATGTCCTG
>JAITIB010000037.1 GCA_031279675.1 Puniceicoccales bacterium
CTTCATGACAGCTGCGGGCACCTACCAGCACTTCTACAACTTCGCCTGGAAAAACCGTTCGCGCGCCAACAAAACCCCGGTCGAATTGCTCCGCGAAAAAGCCCCCAATCTGCACCCCAGCATCCTCCTGCTACACCCACGCCTCCTCGACTCCCAAATGGGTCAACTTCTGTCTGGACCTCCCGTCTATCGGCAAAGAGGAGAGGGTGAGCAGGCAAAAGGCGGCGAGGTGACGTGCGCGTTACCTTCAGAAGGGCTTGGCGGGGCTGCTCAAGGACAAGGCCGGGCGAGGACGTCCGGCGAAAATCAAGGCGGAGCAAAAGGCCGAAGTGGTGCGGCGCACCCTGGAGGAGACTCCGGAGATGGCAACGCAATGGAGCACCCGGCGCATGGGCCGTGAGTGCGGGATGGCCGCCAGCACCGTGGCGTTGATCTGGCAGGCGCACGGCTTGAAGCCGCATCTGGCGCGAGGCTTCAAGTTGTCCAAGGACAAACGCTTTGTGGAAAAGCTGGAAGATGTGGTCGGGCTGTATCTGAACGCACCCAAGCACGCGCTGGTCTTGAGCTGCGATGAGAAAAGCCAGATCCAAGCCCTGGATCGCAGCCAGCCCGGACTGCCCTTGCGGCAAGGCTGTGTGGCGACGCAAACGCACGACTACAAAGGCCACGGCACCACGACGCTTTTTGCGGCCCTCAACCTGGCCGACGGAAAAGTCATCGGCACCTGCCAGCAGCGCCACCGCCATCAGGAGTGGCTGCGTTTTCTGCGGCTGATCGACCAAAGCACCCCGCCTGAAAAGCAACTTCATCTGATCGTGGATAATTACGCCACCCACAAGCACGAGAAAGTCCGCCGCTAGCTCACCAAGTATCCCCGCATCCACCTACACTTCACCCCCACCAGCGCCTCGTGGCTCAACATGGTCGAACGATTCTTCCGCGACCTCACCGTCAACCGCCTCCGGCGCGGCATCTTCAAAAGCCTCGACGAACTCCATCAGGCCATTGATGCCTACCTCGCCGCACACAACCGTTCCCCAAAGCCTTTTATCTGGACCGCCAAAGCCTCCGACATCTTCGCCAAGGTCCAACGCGCACGCTCTTCCCAGAATAATACGTAACGCTATTTACCGGACACTACACTAGTTGGTTTAGTTACGAAATCCCGATCCGTGGCGAATCATTTTCTCACAAGAGCCGAAAAAGAACAAAAGAATTGGTCAAGTTTTTGAGTGTTCTTAGGAAGAAACAAATATATCCCCTTCCTGAAGAATGAAATGTTTTTGAGTTGTTCCGAGAACCTCCACCTCGCACGACTTCTGATTGTTTTGGAGCTCCATCAAAGAATCTTTCGAGTATCGGGAGATCCAGACAGAAGTTGCCACATGTGTGAGTCGAGAAGGCAAGGGTGTAGCAGGGGGATGTGAATTTGCAAGCGGGTGAGCGGGGCGTCTGACTTCCGCTTTTTCGCACCTGAATCAAGCGGGTGGCTGGCCGATTGGGGCCGTTCGTCCGGCTGCTTCAGGTGGTATCGGAGCCACTTGAGGGTTCGCTTGCCCAATACTCTCAGGGAATGAAGTTTCATGGTCTGGTCTGTGTCCGCGCTCCCGCCACCTCCACATGGGTCAACATCTCTATGGGTCTTTCCGATGGGTCTTTCCGTTTGCTTTGCCATTGAACCTTGCCTCCTGATGCTGTTTCAACCTTGCGCACGATGGACACTCCACGAGAACTCGGATTTCGTATGCCCGCTGAATGGGAGCCGCACGCGGCCACTTGGCTATCCTGGCCGGACAATCCTGCGCTTTGGCCTGGTCATTTTGAGAGCGTCGGCCCGAAATTTGCCGAATTTGCCTCCGCCATTTCGCGCTTTGAGCCTGTTTGCATCAACTGCGCCCGTTCGCGCCAGCCGCTTGCCCGACGCCAGCTCAACGAGGCGCGTGCCGACTTGTCTGTAATCACTTTCCATGACCATCCCACCAACGACGTGTGGTGTCGTGACCATGGCCCCATTTTTGTCAGAAACGACGCCACCGGGGAGGTTGCCGTCACCGATTGGCAGTTCCGTGGCTGGGGCGGGAAGTTTGAGGCCGCGCTCGACAACGCCATTCCGGCGCGCATTGCCGCCGCGCTCGGGATGCGGTGTTTTGCCTCTTCGCTTGAGCTTGAGGGGGGGGGCATCGAGGTCAATGGCGTTGGGCAACTGCTTACCACCGAGTCCGTCCAGCACCATTCCAATCGCGCCACCGGGCGTGATCCCGAAACCCTTTCCGCGGCGTTGAATGACATGCTTGGTGTGGACGAGATTCTTTGGCTTGGCGAGGGGCTGGCGCACGACGACACGGACGGGCACATTGACAATCTTGCGCGTTTTTATGCCCCGCATGGCATCCTTGCCGTCGTCGAGCGCGAGCCTGCCCGTCCGAATCACCGCCCGTTGCAGGCGAATCTTGCGCGTCTGCGCGCCCTGCGCACGCCTCGGGGTGTGCCCTATGAGATTGTCGAGCTTCCCTTGCCTGACCCCATCCGGCTTGCCGGGCGTGATCTTCCGCCCAGTCATGCGAACTTTCTCATCGTCAATGGTGGTGTCCTTGTTCCCACATACGGGCAATCCGGTGATGCCGCCGCCCTTGGCATCTTGGGGGAGCTTTTTCCCGGGCGTGAAGTCCTTGGCATTGACTGCCGCGTCCTGCTTCTTGAGGGGGGCGCCTTGCATTGCCTCAGCCAGCAACAGCCTCTGGGCGGATGATGGCGCGGCTTCACGGGGTGAGGTGGCGTTGTCCGGGAGGGTAACAGCGGGGCTGTTGATTGGGATTAACGCGTCTTATTCCGGAAGCTCGGCAATTGACTATTCCAATCAGGGGTGCAAAACGCGGAAATGGCGAAAATTGGTGTTTAGGCCAAAAGTCGCCGTAACACGTCTCTATTCATGATCCAAACACTTCTTCACTTAACGCCGTCCTTGATGCTGGCTCAGGCAACAACGCCTGCCGCATGTGAGGTCACTTCCGCCGCTGCGT
>JAITIB010000078.1 GCA_031279675.1 Puniceicoccales bacterium
GTGGTGGCCGCTGTTAAAGATGAGTTGCCGCCCATTCCCGGGCACTTGTCCCAGCACAATACCCGGGGCAACCGTCTCCTTCTTGGCGCGCTCCAGGAGGTTTTTCCCGTTGTTGAAAAAACTCTTGCCGACACGCCGCCGCACCGCGTCGCCATCGTCGTGGGCACCAGCAATTCTGGCATTCGCGAGGGCGAGCTTGCGTTGGCCCATCACAGGCGTCATGGCGCGTTTCCGCCCGCCTACCATTATGCGCAGCAGGAGCTTGGTTCGCCTTCGATGTTTCTTGCTGATTTTCTCCGGACGCGCGGTCCGGCATATACGATTTCGACGGCTTGCACTTCTTCGGCGCGCGCGTTTATTTCCGCTAAACGTCTTCTTGCCGCGGATCTTGCCGATGTTGTCATTGTTGGCGGGGCGGACTCTCTTTGCCGCATGACTCTTGGGGGTTTTGATTCGCTCTCGGCCCTTTCCCGGGGCGGGTGCCGTCCTTTTGCCGCCGGGCGCGACGGCATTACCATTGGCGAGGCCGCCGCTGTTTTTATTTTGGGGAAAAGCCCTGCGCCAATCCGTCTTGCCGGTTTTGGGGAATCTTCCGATGCGCACCACATGTCGGCCCCGGATCCCACTGGCGCCGGTGCCGAGGCGGCCATTCGCCAAGCCGCGCAATCCGCCGGTGTCGGGGAAGCGGGCGAGGTCGCGTATGTGAATCTTCACGGCACGGGCACGCCGCTCAATGACAGCATGGAGGCCGCGGCTATTCACCGGGTTTTTGGCGATCGGGTGCCGTGTTCTTCCACGAAGCATCTCACCGGGCACACGCTTGGCACCTGCGGCGCGCTCGAAGCTGACATCGCTTGCACACTCCTCGAAAATCCGGGCCTCCCGTTGCCCAACCAGCAATTGACCGCTGATTCCACCGACCCGGCGCTCCCCGATATCCACCTCCTTCGCGCCGACGCCAGCGAGCATTTGCGCGGCAAAAAAATCCTCTCCACCAACTTCGCTTTTTGCGGAAATAACACCGCTCTTCTTTTCAGCACAGAATGAACCGCGCAGCGCGAAAAAGCTTTGCGCTTGCGCCTCTCTTCAATGTTCCATCGCTCACATATGACCCTCCCCGCCGATGTCTCCAGCTTGTTGCCGCACGCGCCGCCCATGCGTTTCATCCACACCCTCACCTCTGTGGACGACGCCACCGTCACTTGCGAAACAACCATCGACGCCGACACCTTCGCCCCGCACCTCGACGAACACCGTGAGCTGCCTGCCGCTTATCTCGTCGAAATCATGGCGCAGACGGTCGCCGCTTGGGCGGGCTATCACGACCGCGCTAACAAACGCCCGCTCAGCTCCGGGCTTTTCCTCAGCTGCCGTCATTTCCAGACCCGCATTTCCAGCCTCCCGCTCAACACGCACCTTCGCATCCAAGGCGCAAAAATCATCCAGGATAATCTGACCGCCACCTTTGAAACCCAGGCGAGCCTCGTCCACGATGACGCTGCCCCCTTCGCCTCATCCACGCTCACGACCCACCAGATCAGCTGGGAACGCCTCGCCGAGCTTTTGAAAAAATGACGCCTCCTGCCACTTCCTGCCGCACCCTCCTCGTCACAGGCGCCAGCAAAGGCATTGGCGCCGCCATTGCCAGGCAACTCGCTGCCGACGGCTTCGACATCGTCGTCCACTGCCACACCGACGAGACCGGCGCCCGCCAGACTGCCGCCGCCATCAACGCCACCACAAAAACCACCCCCCGCCTCCTCCAGTTTGATGTGACCAAGCGCGAGCAAACCGCCGCCGCCATCGAGGCTGATATTGAGGCCCACGGCCCCTATTACGGCATCGTCCACAACGCCGGCATCACAGCCGATGCCGCCTTCCCGGCCACCACAGCCGAGGACTGGGACAGCGTCCTGCGCACCAACCTCGACAGCTTCTACAACGTCATCCACCCCGCCCTCACGCCCATGATCGCCGCGCGCCAAGGCGGGCGCATCCTCACCCTCTCCTCCGTCTCCGGCCTTGTGGGCAACCGCGGCCAAGTCAACTACTCCGCCGCCAAAGCTGGCATCATTGGCGCGACAAAAGCCCTCGCCATCGAGCTCGCCCGCCGCAAAATCACCGTCAACTGCATCGCCCCCGGCCTCATCCAAACAAACATGCTCAAGCTCGAACCCGCCGTCTTCGACGAAGCCCTCCGCCTCATTCCCGCCCAACGCCTCGGCACCCCCGAGGAAGTCGCCGCCCTCGCCTCCTTCCTCATCTCCGACAACGCGGCCTACATCACCCGCCAAGTCATCTCCATCAACGGGGGCATGATCTAACAACCCGCTTCACCCATGCACCGCGTCGTCATCACCGGCATGTCCGGCATCACCGCCCTCGGCAACAGCTGGAGCACCATCAAACCACGCCTGCAACAACTCCAGAACGCCGTCGTCACCATGCCCGAATGGGCCGAAATCAAAGGCCTGGACACCCGCCTCGCCGCCCCCGTGCACGGCTTTGAGCCACCCGCGCACTACACCCGCCACCAACTCCGCGCCATGGGCCGCGTCTCCCGCCTCTCCGCAGTGGCCACAGAAAAAGCCCTCGACGCGGCAGGCCTCCTCGGCTCCCCGGCCCTCACCAACGGCAGCACCGGCATCGCCTACGGCACCTCCACAGGCTCCACCGACGCCGTCCGGGAATTCGCCATGATGTTCCTCGAAAAAGACACCCGCAACATCACCGCCACCACCTACGTCCGCATGATGCCCCATACCGCCGCCGCCAACGTCGGCCTCTTCTTCGGCATCCGCGGGCGCCTCATCCCCACCTCCAGCGCCTGCACCTCCGGCAGTCAGGCAATCGGCTACGCCTACGAAGCCATCAAACACGGCTACCAAGACATCATGCTCGCCGGCGGCGGCGAAGAACTCTGCGTCTCCGAAGCCGTCGTCTTCGACACCGTCTTCGCCACTTCCCAGCAAAACGACGCCCCCAAGACCACCCCCCGCCCCTTTGACAAAGCGCGCGACGGCCTCGTCATCGGGGAAGGTGCCGCAACCCTCGTGCTCGAAAACCACGAACACGCCAAAGCCCGCGGCGCAAAAATCCTCGGCGAAATCATCGCCTTCTCCACCAACTGCGACGCCACCCACATCACCCAGCCCAACCAAGAAACCATCCAACGCTGCCTCCAAAACGCGCTTGATCAAGCCCGGCTCGCCCCCCGCAACATTGACTTCATCTCCGCCCACGGCACCGCCACCGATCGCGGAGACATCGCCGAAAGCCACGCCACCCACGCCATCTTTGGCCCCGGCATCCGCATCGCCTCGCTCAAAAGCTACCTCGGCCACACACTCGGCGCCTGCGGCTCCATCGAAGCCTGGCTCACCCTCGAAATGATGCGCGACGGCTGGTTTGCCCCCACCATCAATCTCACCAACCCCGACCCCGCCTGCGCCGAACTCGACCACCTCACGGGAACAGGCCGCACATTCGACGCCGAATTCATCATGACCAACAACTTCGCCTTCGGCGGCGTCAACACCTCCCTCATCATCCAACGATGGAGCTGAAAGAGTTTTAACGCCACCCGCTATGAAACACTCAGCCCGAATTTTGCCGCACCCATTCCACAGACTGTCCGGCATCCAAGCCAAAAGCGGCCGATTGGGGCGTAAAAATTACCTCAATCCGAAAAATGTGTTATGCCCGCAAGTGCGACGTCTTTCTGCCCCCCATCTTTTGGGCTGCCAGGTGGGTGATGTCGTCCAGCATGGGATGCCATGAGAAGTTTTTCCGCGCACGTCTCAGGTTTTCGCGATAGTGGTTGAGGGCGGTGGCGTCGTTTAACAGGTGGAGGATTTCCTCGGTGGCGTTTTTCAGTTGTTCTTGGGGGATGATTTTGCCGCCTTGGAGTTTTTCCAGGAATTGTGCGTTTGCTTGTTGGTGGTTGTCTGCTGCGAAGGGGTAGGGGACGAGTATTGAGGGGGTTGTGCAAGTGATGAATTCGGCGATGCTGCCTGCTCCGGCGCGGGAGAGGACAAGGTCGGCGGCGGAGAGGGCTTCGGGCATTTTGTCGCAAAAGGGGATGAAGCGGGTTTGGGGGTTTGTCCCAATCATGTCTGTTGCCGCTTTGGAGGGTGGGGGGGCGGTGCTTTTGCCCGGGCCGGTGACGCAGAGAACGTGGGCTCCGGTGGCGTTGATTTTTTCTTTGTTTTGAAAAACCCATTCGTTGAGGGGGCCGGCGCCTTGGCTGCCGCCGAGGACGAGGAGGAGTTTGCCTGTTTCCGGGGGAAATCCGAGTTCGCGGCGTGCGTTGTCGCGGGGGTGGGCACGGAATTCTTTTCGGATGGGGAAGCTGGCATGGCGTTGTTTTTCGGGTGGGAGCGATGGGAGTGAGATGCCGTGGGGAAGCCATGTGCGGGTGGCGATGCGGCTGAGGTATCGGATGGCTTTTCCGGGGATGCGATTGGCTTCGTGCAAGACGATGGGGATGTGCGCGAGGTGGCAGACGAGGGCGAGCCCGAGTGTCAGAAATCCGCCGAAGCTGACGAGTAGTGCGGGGTGGCGTTGGTGGACAAGGCGGGTGGCATGGAGGAGGGCGTGTGTCTGGCTGGTGATGAAGCGGAGGAGGGCGAGTGGGCTTTTGGATTGGAGTCCGGTGCCGGGGGCGCGTTGGAATTTGAGATGGGGGTATTTTTCGAGGAGTCGGGTGTCGATGCTTTTGCGGCTGATGATGAGCAGGGTTTCGTGGCCCCGGGCGTGCAGTGCCTCGGCGAGTGCGATGCCGGGCGAGAGGTGTCCGCCGGTGCCGCCGCAGGCGATGATGATGAGGCTCATTTTTGCGCTTTTGTCGCGTTTTCGGGAGGTGGCGTCGCCGGGAGGAATGCGGGCGATTTCATGTAGCGTGCGAGGGTGACGAGGAAGTGGCGTCCTTCGGGGCGGGTGCGCAGTGTGGGCTCGTCCATCTGGCAGACAAAGAGTTTTCCGCGGTTGTCTTTGCCTTTTCTGGTTTCGGACATGGGGGGAACGCGGGTGTTGGGTGTTTTGAAGAGTTGTTTTCCCCAGAGGGCGAGGTCGTCCGTTGGAAATTCCTGAAACAGGGGGTGGTCGGGCAGTTCGAATCTTCGTTTGCTTGTGATGCGGTGGGAGAGGCAGAGGACGCTTTGTCCGGCGTCGAGCGCGGCGTTGGCGGTGGCGTCGATTTTGCTGGTGATGTGGATGCCTTGGAGGGCGGTGGCGAGTTCGTCATCGGTGTGGTTGGGGTAAATCCAGATGGGCCATTCGTTGCGGGTGATTTCGCGGTTTTTTTCGTCGTAGAGGCGGATGGCGAAGCGGCGCTGGCTTGGTTTGTTTTCGAGGGCGCTGAGGACGCCGTCATCGGCGGGGGAGACGAAGGGTTGGAGCTCGATGATTTTGCCGCTTGGGAGGAGGACGTCTTTTTCCATCTGGTCGTCGAAGTAGCCGCCGCCGTTGAAGGAGATGAATACGGTGGCTTTGGCGTCCGCGGGGCCGATGTTGGCGATCTTGATGGTGGCGCGGAAAATTTCGCCCTCGCTCCACATGTATTTCTCAAATTCGGCGAGGGGGATGAGCGGATGCTGGAGAAATTCCCACTGTTTGGTGTCAATCTCGGGGGCGTGTTGCTTGAGGCTGTCGAGGAAGGGGGTGAGGCGTTTGTGGTGTTCCTGTGCCATGTCCGGGGTCATGGGGATCGGGTGGCGTTGTGTGGCGAGGAGCTCTTTCTCGATTTTATGTTTTTCGCGAAAAAGGATCTCTTTGGTGCGGAGTCCGATTCCCATATACGTCGGGTCCGGGCCCGCGGTGGTGTTGTGTGCGGGGAGGAGTGTGCAGAGGAGTGCGGGCAGAAGGATTTTTCTCATGTTTGCGCGGGTTTGATTTTTGTCTTGGTTTTTTCCTTTGTTGTTTGTGTCACAAGGTAGGTTTTGGAGTGGATTGAGGCTTCATACATTTCCAGCATGGCGACGCCTTCGCGCGGGCGCACCTCGTCGTTGCGGGTGGCGCGGTCGATCTGGCGTTTTAACATGCGGCAAAGGTCTTCAGCGGTGTATTGGATCATGCCGAGAATTTTGTCGGTTGTGGAGCCGTTGATGGTTTCCTCGATGTAAAATCCGTCCTCTTCGTCGTCTTCGAGGAAGACGTGTGCTTCGCCGACGCGTCCGAAGAGGTTGTGCAGGTCGCCCATGATGTCTTGGTAGGCGCCGACGAGGAATGCGCCCACGTAGTAGCGTTGGTTGGGCAGGAGGGGATGCAGGTTGAGCGTGGTTTTGATGTCTTCGAGGTCAATGAACGCGGAGACTTTGCCGTCGCTGTCGCAGGTGATGTCGGCGAGCGTGGTGGGGATTGCGGGTTTTTCGTCGAGACGATGGATGGGGGCGATTGGAAAGAGCTGGTCGAGGGCCCAATGGTCGAGGAGGGATTGGAAGACGGAAAAGTTGCACACGTATTGCTCGGCGAGGAGTTTGTCGAGATCGCCAAGCTCGTCGGGGATTTCTCCGTGGGCGGGGAGTTTTTCCCGTATGTCGCGGCAGATGCGCCAGAAGAGGCGGTCGGCCTCGGCGCGTTCCTCGAGGCTGAGATAGCCGAGGTTGAAGAGCGTGTTGGCCTCTTCCTTTTTTTGCCGCGCGTCGTGGTAACGTTCGAGGGCGTCGAGGCGGGAGGGGTTTTTGTAAATGTCCTCAAGTTCGCGCACGAGTTGGGGGCGTTTTCCGCGGGGGGGCAGGATGGGGGCGTCGAGGTCGCGGTTGATGCGGTCAACCACTTCAAAGACAAGGATGGAGTGCGGGGCGACGAGGGCGCGCCCGCTTTCCGAGACGATGTCGGGGACGCGGACGTGGCTTTGTTCGCAGATGCTTTTGACGTTGGCGATGATGTCGCGCGCGTAGGCTTCCATGCTGTAGTTCATGGAGCTCTCGTAGTTGCTGCGGCTGCCGTCGTAGTCCACGCCGAGTCCGCCGCCGACGTCGAGCATGCCCATCGGGAAGCCGAGGCGGACGAGTTCGCAGTAGTATCGGGCGGCCTCGGAGACGGCTTTTTTTATCGTGCTGATGTTGGGCACTTGCGAGCCGATGTGAAAGTGGACGAGGCGGAGGCTTTCGCTCATGCGTGCGCGCATGAGTTTGCGCGTGGCGTGGATGATTTCGCAGGGGGTGAGTCCGAACTTGGCATTTTCCCCGGTGGATTCGGCCCATTTGCCCTCGCCTGCGGTGGTGAGCTTGAGGCGGAGTCCGATGTGCGGCTCGATGCCGGTTTCCTTGGAGAGGCGGATGATGGCATCCACCTCGGAAAGTTGTTCAATGACGATGATGGTTTGTTTGCCGAGGCGGCGGCCCATGAGGGCGAGCCGGATGTATTCGTCATCCTTGTATCCGTTGCAGATGAGGAGGGCGTTTTTGTTTTCGAGCAGGGCGAGCGCGATGAGCAGCTCCGGCTTGCTTCCCGCCTCCAGTCCGAAGTCGTATTTTTCGCCCGCGTCGAGAATTTCCTCAACCACCTCGCGGAGCTGGTTGACCTTGGTTGGGAAAACGCCGCGGTAGCGCCCGTCGTAGCCCTCGTCGCGAATGGCTTCGCGGAACGCCTCGTTGAGCTGGGTGACGCGCTGGCGGAGCATGTCTTGCAAGCGGATTGTCAGCGGGGGGCGGATTCCCATTTGGGCCGCCTCCTTGATAATGTCGAGGATGCGGATGCGGCGCTGGTCTCCCATCGGGTGGACACAGAGGCAACCGTTGCCGTCCACAGTGAAGTGGCCCGCGCCCCAGCGGTGAAATCCGTAATAGTCCTCGGCTTCACGGGGCGTCCATGTTTTGGGGGAGGAATTGGTGCTCACAAGGGGCGGCAGGAAAGCACACAGGCTGCGGCTATCAATGTTTAACCGCTCCGGTGGCGTCACTTTTATCCTGTGTCGGGGTTGACGGGCGTGTGCCGTCCCCTTTGCATGGGAGCCGGACTCGTTTCTCCATAATTCCTCGCGCCAATGAACAACCGAAAACAAAAACTTTTTCCCTCCGCCACCCGAAGCTCCTCCCTGGGGGTGCTCGCACTGCTGCTCCTCCCGTTTGCGGCGGATCCTGCCGGCGCGCAGGATTTTCGCGGCGGGCGTCGCGGGGGCGGTTTTGGCAATGTTGCCGACGATGATGGCGGTGGCGTGGGCGGGCGGGGTGCCTTTGGCGGCGGCAACTGGGGTGGCGGGCGGCGGGGTTCGCGCCGCGGGCTTGCCCCTGGGGCAACCGAGCGCGCATCCTTTGCGCCGCTTGAGCTGCACGGCATGTTTGGCAGCGGCGAGAATGCCTGGGTGAGCATCACCGATGCTGGCACGGGCGCTTCGAAATGGGTGCGTGTGCGCGATCCCAATCCCAATGAAAAATGGTTTGTCGAAAGTGTGAATCCGCGCAACCGAAGCGCCATCGTCCGCATGGACGGCATGGCATTGAAGCTGGAAATGATCACCAACACCGGAGAGCCCATGAGCATTGCGCCGCAACCTGTCTCGCTGCCTGTCAGTGACGCTGGCGCGGACGCGACTGCTTTTGACGCCCGCGGCGTGGCCGCCGAGATGATGGCCTCGCGTGGAAACCCGGAACAGATACGCGCTTTTGCCGAGCGCATGCGCGAGATGACCCCCGAGCAACGTTTGCAAGTGGCCGCCCAGTTTCGACAAATGCGCGGCGGGGCGAATGCCACCGGGGCGGTGCCGGCACCGGTTTCGCCACCTCCGCCCGACCAATGAGCCCACGGTGTTGCGGTTTCTTCCGCGCTTGTGCGCGAGGGGCGCTTCGCGCAGGGTGGGGGCATGATGAAAGTTCCTCTTCGTATGCGTCGTTTGCGCCAAAGTGAGGGCGTGCGCGCGTTGGTGCATGAGACCGCGCTCGCGCCCGCCCAGCTTGTCCAGCCGGTTTTCGTCACGCACGGGGACGCGGAAGAGGCGGTGGCGTCGTTGCCGGGGATTGTCAGAATTCCGCTGGCGGGGCTGGGGGCGCATTGCCGGCGCTTGCGCCAGCTGGGGCTGGGAGGGATCGCGCTTTTCCCAAAAATTGATCCTGCGCTCAAGTCTGCCGACGGGCGCGAAGCGCTTTCGCCGGACACGCTTGTCCTGCGCGCAACGCGCACCGTGAAGGAGGCGGTTCCGGGCTTGCTTGTGTTCAATGACATCGCCCTGGATCCTTACACGACACACGGGCATGACGGCGTTTTGTCCGCCGATGGCAGCGACGTGGACAACGATGCCACCGTGGCCTTGCTCGTGGAAATGGCATTGCTAAACGCCGCGGCGGGGGCGGACTTTGTCGCGCCATCGGACATGATGGACGGACGTGTGGGCGCGATTCGTGCCGCCTTGGACGCGGAGGGAAATACGCCGACCGGGATTCTCGCGTATTCGGCGAAGTTTGCATCGGCCTATTACGGACCCTTTCGCGACGCGATCGGCAGTGCGCCACGCGCGGGCGGAACGGGCCTTTCAAAGGCGACCTACCAGCTCAACCCGGCCAACCGGCGCGAGGCATTGCGCGAGGTGGCGCTGGATGTGGCGGAAGGCGCGGACATGGTCATGGTCAAACCGGCGGGGCCGTATTTGGACATCATTCGCGAGGTGCGCGACAGGGTGGAGGTGCCGGTGGCGGCATATCAGGTCTCGGGCGAGTATGCGCAGATTCACGCGGCGGCGCAGCGCGGGTGGCTGGACCTGACCGCCGCCCGGGATGAATCCCTGCTGGCGATCCGGCGGGCGGGCGCGGATTTTATCCTGACCTACTTTGCCGAGGCGTGGGCGCGGCGGTGAGCCGTGCGCTCACCTCCACCCGAACGATGCAAGCGAGATGAGTAGCCCGGACAACCCTGCCTGCGCCCGTGGATCAAAGCCTGTGGCACTGCCTTGCGCTTCGATTTTTCCGCCCGCAATATCTTTGAAAAAACCGCTTGCGTTGCCCCTTCTGAATCCTTTCTGAGTGTCCCCCACAAAACCGCAATGACCGCCACCGTTCCCAACGCCACCGCCAACACCGTCGCTCTTGGTTTCGCCCAAGCCGCCGGTTTTGTTGTTGGTGAAAA
>JAITIB010000021.1 GCA_031279675.1 Puniceicoccales bacterium
CTATACAACCATCAACTCCCTCAATCAGCCCTCCACAGCAAAACACCCTCGCAAACCATGAATGATTGGTCTGTCCAAAAACCCGAACTCTTCCACCGAAAATCCACGCCCAATCGCCCGGGACGCAACACCATTCGTATTCCCAGCCGATTAGGATGGGGACGATGGTGTGGTTGACCTGGATTTTTCCGTCGTGGTGGATGATACTGCTCCCGCTGTAGTGATAGGAGAAGTGTCCGGTCACCTTGGGATCTACGTCGAAGCAGGCTCCGAGGTCGAAGGTGAGCCGGTTGGTTTCGCCGAGAGCGTAAGCGTAGTGGAAGTTTACGCCGACGCTTGTCACATCGCTTGTGTAGATCAGGAGTCCGGTCTCCAATGAGTGCCTTTTTCCCGGAGAATCCGAGTCTGGCGTGTCGGCGGCGTTAGCATTGGCGGCGGGCGCCGCGATCGCACAGAGTGCCATAGCGGCGTGTGCGAGGAGTTTTTTCACGAAGCCAGTCTGGGCAGTGTTTTTTTGATGAGTCATGTTTGATGAGTTTGGTTGTTTGAACCCGGACGGGACGTGGCGTCGTGCTCGTTTCTCCGTGGGCGCGCGGAGGATTCTATCAAAAAATGGAGTGGTGGAGAATCGGGAAAATCAATGAAATCTCAATGGATTCCCCCGTTCCTCAGGTATTTTGCGGCTTGTAAATGTAACCGATGCCGTGGACGGTTTTTATCAAGTTGCGTTGCTCATCGTTGAGCGCCTTGCGCAATCTGCTGATGGATTCATCCAGGCAACCCGCCTCCCATCCCCACAGGTCGATCAGTTTTTGGCGTGTGAGCTCGCGGTTTTCATTTTGGTGAAATACCATGGCAAGGTCGAAGACCTGTTGTGTCAGTTGTCGCGGTTTCGTCTCGCCGACGATGATGACTGTGCGGCTGGATTGATCTATCGAAACGTTGGGGCCGAAAAGCAAATGCGTGTTTCTGGCGATCTGGCTCACGCGGATTTGGAAGGCTTTTTTGCCGCAGGGTTTTCGAACGAAATCGCATTTTCCCCGTCCGTGAAGTTTGAGCGCGTCCGCCTCAATGTCTTCGTTGCCACTTGCGGAAAGAAAGAGCACGGGGAGGGAACTGTCGAGTTTGCGCATTTCCGCGGCAGCCTCCAGCCCAGCCGTGGCGTTTATTTTTTTTCCCCGCGCGGAGGGCATCCGCACGTCAATCACTGCCAGGACGTAGAAGCCTGGTTTGAATGCCGCCAGCGCGCCCGCCTTGTTCGTGGTCCGCGTCACGGCATAGCCCGCCTCTTTCAGCCAGTTTTCCAAGAAACAACCGAGGGTTATGTCATCTTCCGCTATGAGGATTTGATTGGTCATGGCTGTGTCAGAATTTATACGCAACTTGGATTCCGAAAGTCACCGCCCGTCCGAATTGAGTGCTGACCTCGATGTCGGCATCCGAGAATGAGTAGCCCGCCTTGAGGCCTGCCGAGGGCATACTGTCGAGCTTCCTCCACCTGCTTTGGAACCTCTCGTATCGGTCCCAGCCGTGTTCAACGACCACGCCCGCAAACTGGGCCTCGGCGCCTATGAAAAAATCATCAATATGATACGACACGGCGACTGCGGCGAACCCGCCCCAAACGGCATTCGAACGGACAAACGCGGCATTGGCGGCAGGCCGCGGGTCGTTGGCATTCTGATGCCTGTCTGTTTTTCCGCCGCGCAGCACACCCAAGTCAAGGCCAAGGTAGAGTGGAATCGATGTCGAAAGTGGGAACTGATAACCGCCGCCGAGCGCCAGAAACCCCATCCGGCCTCCGACGCAGGTCGTGCCAGCCGAGCCGGGAATATTCGAGTCCGGGAGGAAATAGTCGTCGGGGTGCGTGTCGTGGGAGAATCGATAATCGTCGAGCCTCAGGAATTTGTAGCCAAGAATTGCCCTGACCCTCACCTCTGGTTCCCTGGCGCGGGCCGACTGTGAGAACAGCACGAGCACTGCGACTGCAAGAATGGCGGGCTTGATTTCTTTCATTGTGGATATTTTTCTATTTATGGTTTTTGGGTCGTGACAGTGTGTGCGAGGAGTTTTTTCAAGGAGCCCGTACGGGCTGTGTTTTTTTGATGGATCATGTTTGATGAGTTTGGTTGTTTGAACCCGGACGGGACGTGGCGTCGTGCTCGTTTCTCCGTGGGCGCGCGGAGGATTCTATCAAAAAATGGAGTGGTGGAGAACCGGAAAAATCAATGAGATCTCAATGGGTTTCCCCTTTCCTAATGCGTTTTGAAGCTTGTAAATGTGACCGGCGCGATGGGCGGTTTTGCGGGGATTGTCATTGTGGGTGTCCTTTTTGTTTCAGGTTTCTGGGTAGTGAGAGGATAAAAATGCTTCCACCTGCGCCGTCCGCAGGGATTTCGCAAACCAAGTCTCCGCCGACGGCGCGGGCGAGTGATTTGGAAAATGGCAGGCCGATGCCGTGCCCGCGTTCCCGTCCGTCACCGCGCTGGCGGGTGGAAAAAATGCGATTGAGATCGCCGCGCGGGACTCCGGGGCCGTAATCGCGGACGCGCAACTCGATCGTGCCGTCCACTGGATTTTCCGCCAATGACACGTCCACCCGCCCGCCTGTCGCCGCGTGCAGTCCGGCGTTATACAGGAGGTTTTGCAAGATGATTGAGAGCGCGATGCCGTTGGTTTTGGCGCGAATGGGTGTCTCCGGGAGCCCCGACGTCAACTCCATGCCTGCCTCCCGCTGCAACCAAGGCTTGAGTTCCTCCAGCAACTCCTCCGTCATCAGGCCAAGATCAAGGATTCCCGTGTGTATTTTTCCACCGCGAATCATCTTTGGGAAAAAATCCAGGACAAGGGTTGTCGTTTCCGTGAGTCTCCGAACCGCGCCATGGATCATAGGAGCATTCCCCAAGTGTTCTTTGTCGTTTGGACTGTCCGAGTCCGGATAGATGGAATCGGCGCAGCACAGTATGGTTTGCACATGGGTTCTTATTTCATGGGATGCGTAGTCCGCGACGAGGGCGGTTCTTTCATTTTCGCGCATTCGTCTTTGGAAGAGGAACAGGAGCAGGACGGCCATTGCGGCGGCGAGAATCACCGTGGCGGCGCTCCCGTAATACAAGGTTTTCGAAGGGAAAAGATCAGTGCCACGGGCTTTTTGTGCGACATGAACGGCCCAGCCGGGGAGCAATTCGGGATGGATTGGGAAGTCGCGGGAAAACTCCTCCCGTGCTTGCATGGCGCGCGCGTTTCCGGGGGCATCAGTGGCCAGACTGTAGGCGGGGCCATTCTCGATATCTGGCGAAAGCGCTCCGGCGAACACATTTGCGAGCTGCTGTAAATTCACGCTGACGACCAGCACCATGTCGTCATCGCACATGCGCCAGAGGAAGAGGCCTCCCGGCGTGCCGTCCCAGCCCATGCGTTCGGCAAAGGGAAGCCCGAGCCTGCGGCGGCGTTCCGGCCAGAATTCTGTCGTCGCATAATTGTCATCCTCGGGAAGGCGGTTGACGCCGCTGCCGGAAACGCTGTCGGGAAACGTGATGGGTTCGGGGTTATTCCGGGCGAAATGCGGGCTTTGGGCGGCGGCAGTGCGCAATCTCTCGCGAAGCACCTCGCCGAAGGGTGTGGTGTTTTGCGGCTTGGGTGGCGCTTTTTTTTCCATGGCGGAACCGGGATGCCAGAGTGTTTTTGCGAGCCAGTCCTTAAGCACGGGCGGGATCGTTTTTCCGTGCAATGTTTTGCCCGGCATCAGCGCGTCCTCCTGATGTGCGCGGATCATTGCGACGGGCCAGTATTTTCCCGGTTCCGGCGCGCCATGTTCGTTCACCGGCAGGGCGATGGAAACAAAAGGGTTAAGCTCGCTCCAGCGCGCCAAGAAAGGAATCGTGCCCTCGCGAGGGATGGCGTTGAGCGTGCCCGCCAGAGCACTTTGCACATCTGTGAACAATAGCCCCATCATCTCGGCGGAGAGTTTCGCATGGTCGGCTGCGGCAAGATCCCTCTGCTCCCTCAGACGCTGCTTTTCCGCGAGCTCATTTGTCCAATAGTGGTGCAGGAGGGCGAGTATGGCGACGGCACCTGTGAGCACCAAGGCTGCCAGAAAGGGGATGCCGAGCGTTGCCAGAAATCGACGTGTTTTCTCTGTCATAAGAATGACTCGAATAACGTCCGCTTGGGAGGTTGTGCACAATCAAAATAATTTGACCTTCGGGCAAAGATGCGCCATGCCCAATTTTCATTCTTTGAGACACCCAAGACTTGATGAGCGAATGAAAGGACATATAGGTGCAATATTTCGCCAAGGGATGCTTTTTGTCTTATGCGCGGATGGGGAGGCAGGAAAACAGGATGCTTGTAATTTTACGATGATCAGTCAAATATGTTTCTCCGCAGCTCCGTGTGAGATTTTGTGTTTTTCGGCAGATTGGACAGATAATGCTTTAAAATTGCAGTCCGATGCCGATTTGGCAGCCGTTGAGACCTTTTCCCCAGATGGCGGAAGCGGACAGTTGGATGTCATCGTTCCAGTTTTGGGGGGCGTTGTTTGTGTGCGATGTGCCGAGGCGGAGTCCGGCGCGATAGAAACATTTGTCGCGGGTCAGGCTGCGACGTCCGTCGCCCAGGATGTCGGTTCGCTCCACGAAGAGTGTTGTGCGCAGGGCGGGGCCAAGATTGATGATGAGGGGGAGTCCGAGTTCGCAACCGTTGGTTATGATGAAGGGGGATGCGTAGCGTTGTTGATGGCGGGTTTTCCCGTAGGCGCCGAACATGGAAAGACTTGTGATGTTTGTTGAGAGAATGAGGCAGGGGATGTTTTTTCCCGCATTTTCTCCGTCCCAAGAGTCGGATGCCAGGGGGAGTGTTTGCCGGACTCCGAGCTCGGTGGTGCTGGAGATGGTGTGGGCAAACCAGTTGCGGGTGCTTCCGTCGCCCGCCTTCATGGATCCGTTGGCATAAGTGTAGTCGTTTTCCGTGTACAAGTAGGCGTAGTTCATGCGGATTGAGACGGTGGTGTTGGGCCATGGGCGCCAGTGTATGCCATAGCCTGCGCCGAGCGAGACGGTTGCTCCTTTCACGGAGTTGTTAAGCAGTCCGTTTTCGTCGCGCGCCCTTCCTGCGTAATGCGCGCCAGCGGCGGAAATGCGTAAAAGGGGCCGGACGTCTCCCAATTTTGTGGTGTGCCAGCCCCAGTGATAGTGCGCGGTTGTGTTGGCGAAGGCCTGATTGATGTCGCCGCCGGACAAGGCGCTTGGGGTGGTGAATACTCCGCCGGTGATTCCAGTGTGTGTGTCATGTTCGGGCGATGCGAAGGTGCCTTGAGTGCTGATGTATCCCCGGACAAATTCGTCACTGACAACGCGCTTGTAGTCTGCTTGGGCGGACGTTGCGCAGGGGAAAATCAAGATTGTCAGGATTCCGGGAACGATTTTTTTCATGGTGTGGGACCTTATTTTGCCAGGACGCGCAACGAAGAGGAATGGTTACTCTAATCATTCATCTTTGGAAGATCATCGATGATTTTAGAAAAGTTCTCCCGCGCCTGCGCGGCTTATTGTATTTTACTCCGGACATTCATTTTTTTCATTTTGCGCAGGCGATGTCTCATCAAAAAGCCGGATGTAGGGTTCATGAAAAAAAACGCGATTGCGTCGATATCCGGTCAGTTCCCTCAAGATTCCGAGTTTTAAAAAGTTTTGAATGATTTTCCCAGCCGCATTGTAAGTGATGCCGAGTGTTTTGCAGGTGTCTCGAATGGTTATGATTGGATGTGCATAAAGTAGGTCCAGCACTTGATATGCATTGGAGGCGATGCGGGTTAAATGTTTGGGGATTAAGGCTCTGTGTTTTTCCCGGAGATCGAGGATGGCCCGGGCAGTTGCGGTGGCCTGCCTGCTTACCTCAATAATACCGTGGAGAAAGAATTCGACCCATTGTTCCCAATTCCCGGTGTCGCGCACGCTTTGGAGTTGCGTGTAATAAGCATCGCGATTTTTTTTGAAATAATGGGAAAGATAAAGAACGGGTTTTTGAAGGATGTTTTGCTCGCAGAGAAAAAAGGTGATGAGCAAGCGCCCCATGCGCCCATTGCCGTCCAGAAACGGATGTATCGTCTCGAATTGAGCATGTATTAGTGCGATTTTAACCAAGGCTGGCAGAGGTAAATTGGAGTGCCAGAACGTCTCAACATTACCCATGGCCCGGTCAATTTCCCCGGGTGGAGGCGGAACAAATGTGGCGTTTGCGAGAGAGCATCCGGCGGGGCCGATCCAGTTTTGCGAGCGGCGAAATTCACCTGGAGTCATATGGGTTCCTCGCCCATTTTTGAGCAACACGGCATGAATTTCACGGATCAATCGAAGAGAAAACGGCAGATCGCGCAGCCGGGAAAGCCCGTGATTCATGGCATTGATATAGTTTATAACTTCGTCCGTGTCTTGGGGGTTTCTGGCGGACAGGAGATTTGCCTCTGCCGCAAGGAGGTCGTTCAGGGAACTTTGCGTGCCCTCAATCTGGCTGGATAAAACCGCTTCTTTTTTAACATACATGAACACGAACAGGTCGGGGTTTGGCAGTGTTTGAATGGAGCCGTCCAGACGTCCAAGATTAAGATCCGCTTGTGAAAGGAGCTGCTGTGTCCTTGTCGAGATCTCCACAGGAGGAACAGGCGGCAATGGAGCAGGGATAAACGCCCGATGACCGGCAGTTTGCTTGAGGTGGCGTCCGGTGCGGAAAAGGTTCTCAGGAGGTGCTGCATCAGAGTCTTCCATAATATAATGTCACTTGGAGAAATATGAGGTCCGGCTGTTTCCCATATTCACTGCAGGTGTGAATATGGAGGTTTTTCCGGGTTATATTGTCGTTGGAGGAAACAAGGCGCCAAGGGCTAAGTGAGCATGATTTTGCGCCATGGTGCGGATTTTTTCCGTTTTCCCGGATGGTTCCGATGCTTGGGTTGTTGGGGCGCGCAGGGATTACGCGCGCGGTGGCGTTGGTGGAGATTTGGGCGGGGGGCGGCGGTTTTCTTTTTTGCCCGGCGGCGGGGGGGGGGGGATGAGGGTGCCTTCGGATGCGGCAATTTCCTTGCGAAATTGGTCGAAACCGGGGCCTGATGTGTCGAGTTCGCCCTCGAAGAATCCGTGCAGCTGGCGGATGCGGGTGGGGTGGCGCATTTTGCGCAAGGCCTTTGCCTCGATTTGGCGGATGCGTTCGCGGGTGACTTTGAAGAGGCGTCCGACTTCCTCCAGCGTGCGGCTGTAGCCGTCTTTCAGCCCAAAGCGCAGGGCGAGGACTTCGCGTTCGCGCGGGGCGAGCGAGTCGAGCACGTCCACGATTTTTTCGCGGAGAAGGCTGGACGAGGCCATGTCATAGGGGTTTTCGGCGCCCTTGTCCTCGATAAAGTCGCCGAAGGAGGTGTCCTCGCCATCCCCGACCGGGCTTTGGAGGGAGATGGGCTGCTGGGCCATTTTCATGATCTGCTGGACGCGTTCGACGGGCATTTGCATTTCGTTGGCAACTTCCTCCGGTGTGGGCTCGTGCCCGAGTTCCTGGAGGAGTTGTTTTTGGATTTGCATGACCTTGTTGAGGGTCTCGATCATGTGCACGGGGATGCGGATGGTGCGGGCTTGGTCGGCGATGGAGCGTGTGATGGCCTGGCGTATCCACCAGGTGGCGTAGGTGGAGAATTTGTAACCGCGGCGGTATTCAAATTTTTCAACGGCCTTCATGAGGCCCATGTTGCCTTCCTGGATGAGGTCGAGGAAGGAGAGTCCGCGGTTGGTGTATTTCTTTGCGATTGAGATGACGAGGCGGAGGTTGGCCTCGACCATGTCGGTCTTGGCTTTGTGGGCGTCGCGCAGTCCGGCGCGCACGTGCGTCATGAGATCGAGGAGTGCGGGGACGCTGATGCGGTGCTGGCGTTCGATTTCGCGCGCCCGTGCCTCGATGATTTCCGGGTTGTAGGCGCGTGCGCGGCGGTCATTGCGTGCGAGGAGTGCGCGTGCGTCGGAGATGTCGCCGCTTTCGCGGAGGACCGGGGCGAATTTTTCGAGCCATTCCTCAAACACTTTTGTTTTGAAGCAGAATTTTTTCAACAGGGGGGCCAGTTCCGGCTCAAGTTTTTTGAAGCGTTTGCGTCCGCGTTCACGGATTTCCTCGGTGGCGCCGTTCTGGCTGTCGTCCCATGCCCTGTCGAATTTGCGTGAGAGGCCTTCGACTTCCTCGACCGCCTTTGGGAGGATGCGTTTGAGATAGACTTCGCGGCTTTCGACTTTTTTGTCGAGGACGACGCGGTCAAATCGTTCCTCGCGGATGTCGGGGTGGAGCTTTCTGGCGATGTCGAGCTGGAAAGGGAGGGTGAGCCAGACGGAGAAAAGTGCGTCGAGGGCGCGGATTTCCGCGGTTTCGATGCGTTTGGAGATTTCGACTTCCTGCTCGCGCGTGAGCAGGGGGACCTGTCCCATTTGTTTCAGATACATGCGCACAGGGTCGTCGAGGATGTCCACCTGTGCGGTCTTGGCCTGTTCCTCCTCGGTTTCCTCGCGCTTCTGTTTGTAGGACTCGACGTCGTCCTCGTCTATGATTTGCACCCTCAGGTTATCGAGGATGTTCATGAGGTTCTCGATGGACTCGGGGATGGCGGCGCTTTCGGGGACGACTTGGTTGATGTCCTGAATGGTGATGAAGCCTTTTTCCTTGGAGGCGCGGACGAGGGCGGCGATTTTTTCGTTGAGCACCTCCTGTTCGCGTCCGCCTGCCGGGGGCGTGGCGGTTTTTTTCGGGGGTGCCGCGGGCGTTGGGGCGGTGGGTGTGGCTGGGCTGGGGATTTTTTTTGGTTTAGCTACCGTGGGTGCGGGAGGTTTTTTTTTCCGGGGTGGCGTTGTGTCCGGGCGTTTTTTGGCCGTGATTTTGCGGGTGGCGGGCGTTGGGGGCGCGAGTTTGCCCTTGGGTTTCGAGGGTGCCGCGGGTGGTGTTTTCTTGGCCGGTTTGCCGTTCTTCGCCAGCAAACGCGGCTTCGCCTTGGCTGGGATGCGAAGTGGTGGTTTTGCGGGAATGGTTTTTGATGTCTTCTTTTTATCGGCCATGGACGGACTTTTTTTACGAACCCTCCATCAAGACAGTTTTGGCGGCGGTTGCAATGTTTTACGCAAAAAAACTTGGAGGCTTGTCGTCGGCGATCCCGTGCGTTTGCCTGTGGCGCATGTCTTTTGAATATCCGATTCCTGACGAGCCGCGCGCCGTGTGCTATCATGCGACTGGAAACCCCGGGGAGGTGCTGCGCTATGAGGCGCAGCCATGCGCCGCGCCTGCGGACGACGAGGTGCTGGTGCTTCTTGAGATGGCCGTCGTCCATCCCTCCGATCTTGGGATGATTGGCGGCACCTATGGGCGGCTTCGTCCGCTGCCCGCCGTTGCCGGGCGCGAGGCGACGGGTCGTGTGGCGCGCGCCGGCGCCGCCGTCCGTTCGTTGAAGGTGGGCGACCGTGTGCGCATGCCCGAGGCCGCCGGTGCGTGGCGCGAGGCGGTTGTTGCCAAGGCTGGGGAACTCCTGCGTGTGCCCGGTGATTTGCCCGCGGAGCAGGCCTGCATGTCATTCATCAATCCGCCCACGGCGCTCTTGTTGCTGCGCGAGTTCGTTCCGCTTTCCGGTGGTGACTGGGTGGTGCAGAACGCCGCCAATTCCGCCGTTGGCGAGTGTGTCGTTCAGCTTGCCCGTGCCGCTGGTTTGCGCACGGCAAACCTTGTCCGTTCCCCTGAAAAACACGCCGGGCGCTTGAAGGCGCTTGGTGCGGACGCCGTTTTTGCCGACGACAAGGATGCCGTCAAGGCGCTTGCCGGGCTTGCCCGCGACAATCCCCCGCGTCTCGCGTTAAACAGCGTTGGCGGCCTGAGCGCCATTACGCTGATGCGCGCGCTTGGGGACGATGGTGTGCTGGTCACTTTTGGTGGCATGACGGCGGATGCCATCCGTTTTCCGACACGCGAGTTCATTTTCAAAAACGTCACCTGCCGCGGGTTCTGGATGGACCGTTGGGGGCGAACCGCGCGGGCCGACGCGCTGCATTCCGTTTACGAGGAGATCCACGCCTGCCTGCGCAGCGGGAAGTTGCAAATGGCGGTGGACTCGGTTTTCCCCCTTGCCGGGTATTCCGAGGCGGTGGCGCGTGCCGCCGCCTATGGGCGCGCCGGGAAGGTTCTTTTGAGCGGCCCGGCGTTCAGTGCGTAGCTCTCCGGGAAAGTCCCGGGTGTCAGCGGGGGTCTTTCGTTGCGCGGTGGATGGCGACGACGCCCGGTGCGCATGAGACCGCTCTTACCGAGGAAAAGCCTGCGGCGCGGATTTCGTCGGCAAAGGCTTCCTTGCCCGGGAACTCCGCGATGGATTTCACCAGGTATTCATAGGCATCCCTGTTCCCGGTTGCGAGGCGTGCGAGCGTTGGCAGGAGCTTCCTCAGGTAAACGTAATAGGCCGGGCGGAAAGGGCGTGGCGGTTGCGTGAATTCGAGGATGAATGCCGTCCCGCCCTCCCGCAGCACGCGGTGGATTTCGCGCAGACCGCGTGCGCGATTTTGAAAGTTCCGGACGCCGTAGGCGATCGTCACCGTGTCCTGGGTCGCGTCCGCCAGCGGCAGCGCCATGCAATCCCCGATGCCGAACTCGACGCGGGTCGTGGCGTTGCCGTTGCCGTGCGCCGTTTTGTTGAGTTTGCGGCGGGCTTCGGCGAGCATCGGCTCGCAAAAATCGAGCCCGCGGACACGGGCCGTCGGGTGCGCGCACGCCAGTGCGAGGGCGACGTCGCCGCTGCCGGTCGCGAGGTCGGCGATCGTCCCCCGGGGCGGGGTTGCGCGCACCGCCTGGCGGACGAGGGCGCGTTGCCAGCAGCGGCTCATTCCCCCGCTGAGGATCAGGTTGGCCAGGTCGTAGCGGGGCGCTATCCGTCCAAACATTGCCTTGATGGCGTTTCCCTCAGGGGGCATTGGTGGTGGAGTGTTCCCGGGCTTTGGTCTCAAGGATGTCCTTGGCGACAAGTTGCGCGAGTTGCGCGAGGAGCTGGTTTATGCCGTTGGCGTAATCGTCGTAGGTGGCGTCCTCCGCCAAAGGAACGGTGTCGGCGTGCTCTTTATCGATGCGAAAATGGGCGGCGTTTTTTGAGGAAGAAACCGACCAGGCGGCGCGCAGGGTAATGCCCTTGCCGAAGTTGCCGTCAAGCTGGAGGATTTCGATTCGGACGGGAATCGCGCCCTTGCCCGTGTCGGGGTGGTCCCAGTCAATGTGGTTGGAGCCAGCGGCCCGTTGAAGGTTTTTCGCGAGGACGGACGGGACGCGTTTTTGAAGCGGCTCGGCCCACAGGTGTTCCTCGTCAAAAACAATGCGGTTGGGCGTCGTCCGGGTGACGATCTGGTCGCGGTTAAGATAATCGGGAATTGTGGCTTCCGTGAGGTTGATGACGAGGGTCGTCCCGGCCCTTGCCGCGGCGGGCGCGGTGGCGTCAAGGATGTAGTAACGCGTGGTGTCGGGCTTGGGCGGCGGCAGCAGGGTGCAACCGACGGGCAGGATTGTGGCGAGGGTGACGGCGAGGGCGTTGAGGGGGATGCGGTGGCGTTGGTTTTTCATGGATGCATGGGGATGGAAATCATTGCCGGGATTGTGGAAGAGGGGGCGCGGGCCTGTCCTCGGAAGAGGGTTTGCCGGCGACAAGCGCGTTGGGGTGGCGTTGGAGATACTGGGCGAGGGTGCGGACGGCGTAGGCGGTGTCGGCGAGTTGCCGCAATGTTCCCTGAAGCGTGGTGGGGAGCGGCGCCCCGGGTTGTGTCAGATTCCGGAGGTTGGCTCCGGCCTGGTTGATCACCTCTAACGTCTCTCTGGCGATGGCGGCGGTGGCCTCGATGTCCCGGGCGAGCGGATCGGTCTTGTCCGCGAGTTTTTGCCCAAGCGTTTGCAAGGTTTGCATCGTGGCGTGGAGTGTGGCGGGGGTTTGCTGCAGATGCGGATCCTTGAGAAAGCTGTCGAGGCTGTTAGCAATCGCCATCAGGCGGGTGTTGATGCCTGCGAAGTCAAGCAGGCCGATGCCCTCCTCGACTTGGGCGAGGATGCGGTTCATTTTCTCGCCCATGTCCCTGAACGGGATCCGGCTGAATTGGTCGAGCGTGACGGTGGTGGCGCGCATGAGCGTGCCGAGATTTGACGCGAGCGTGGGCACCTCCATCAGGTTTGTCCCCTGGGGCGTGTCCTTGGGCGGCCTCGGTTGGTGATATGTGGCGGATGTTCCGGGATAAATGTCGAGTTCGACGTAAAGCTGTCCGGTGATGATCGAGAGCGGCTGGAGCCGGGCGCGCAGGCCTTCCTCAAGGACGATCCCGCGCTTGGTCCCGTCGGTGAGGTAATCCACGATGCCGCGCGCGGCCATGAGTTTTTCATCTATCTCGATGATGACCGGGACCGCGTTGTCATTTTCGCCCTGCGTGGGTGTGCGCAGGAGGAGACGCGTCACTTTGCCGATGGTGACTCCCTTGAATTTGACCAGCGAGCCGATGTCGAGTCCGTTGACGGAGTCCTCGAAGTAGCAAATGAGATTGAGTTTCTTGGCCCCGAACCGTCCGGCGCCAAAGAGTCCGATGCCGACGACAAGCAACAGTATCCCGCCGAGGACAAAGGCGCCGATGAGTGAGGTGTTTGCTGGCTTGCTCATGCTGCTGATATTGTCCGGACACCGTGTGCGGGCCTGCGGGGTGTTTCAACCCAAAATCCATGCGCGAGCTCATGCTTGCGCGGGGATGGGGACGATGGTGGCCGTGGGGATGTGGACGATCCGGGCATGGATTTTTCCCGGGGGCACGCGGGTTAGTTTTTCAAGGGCGCGCCGGTAAAGCGCAAGCTGGGTGGCGTGACGTTGCAGGAGGATGCCGGCGTCGGCGGTGGCGTCCGTCTTGAAATCATAAAGCTGGATTTCAACGGGCTTGCCGCGGGGATCCAGGGCGAAAACAACCCTGTCAAAGGTGCCGCTGACCCAGGTGCCGTCAAGGATGACGCTGAAAGGGCGTTCGCGCCAGAGTCGTTCGCCGTGCGTTGGCGGGCGGGCGAGCGTGTGTTGCAACGCGGGCGATTGGAGCGCGGTGGCGAGCTGCGCGAGCGCGGATTCCATTTGATCATGGTCGGCGTGGTAACGCCGGCGCAATTCGTCGGTGTGCCGCGCGAACATGTCCGCGATGTCGTCGCCAGCGTCGAGGTAGGTGAGCGTGGACAGGAGGGCATGGACGATTTTGCCGTGGCGCCGTGCGTTTGGGTTTTGTGCCGGAATGCTCCGGACGTGGTCCGGTGCGGCATGTGCCGTGGAAGGGCGGATTCGCCGCCAGTATTGGCGTGGAGGGAAGGGGGGCGGAAGCGCCGGGGTGTCATGGCTGGCTGGCGTTCCCGTTTCCGGCCCGCGCATCGGGACATGGAGGTGCCAGTCGGGGTTTCCCGCCATCCAGCAGAGCTTGGCCCCGGGCAGGTGGAAATCCTCCCGGTTTTCACCGTCCGGACTGCGCGGGAGGGACTGCGAGAGAAGCCGGGGCACGTTGACACTTTGGGCGGATTGTTCGTTCGCGGCGGTTGTGAAGATGTGCGTGGCGCGTTTGGCACGGGTGAGCGCGACGTAGAGCATGCAGAGCGTTTCGTAGCAGGAGGCGGCCTCGCGGGCGTGGTAGTGCCCGGCAAGCGTGGGCGGGGTATGCGTGCAAATGGCTTTGCCCGGGTTGCTGAGCACCCATGCGGGTCCGGTGCCGGCAAGAAAGGGTGTCTTGCGTGCCGAGAGAAGCGGGGTGTCCTCCAAAAAGGGCAGGAGGACGATGTCGAACTCGAGCCCCTTGGATTTGTGAATGGTCATGACCTGGACGGTGCGCGCCGCGCTCGCATTGCGCCGTCGTGTGCGCTGCGCGTAGCGGATGAAAGCGTCCGCGTCGCGCGAGGCGGTGGCGTCGAAGTCACGGGCGATGGCGTGGAGTTGTTCCCAGCGGAGAATACTGAAGGGGTCGCCCGGGAATGCGTCCCCGAGCTCGTTGACAACATCCTGGAGCGTCCGCGCAAAGCCCTGCCGCGCGATGCCCATCAGGATGCGGGAGCGGACCGCCGCCATGCCGCCGGCCCGTTCCTTCCATGCGGTGAGGGCCGGGGTGGCTGCGAGCTGTGCCGAGGCGTCCCTGTCCCTGGGGTGCGCGGCGGCGGAGAGGAGGGCGAGCAGCGCGCGCGCGACCGGGTTGTCCTGCGCAACGGGCGTGTCCGTCTCGGATGTGACGGGATGCCCGCGTTGGCGGAGGTGGTGCGCGGCCAGTTGCGCCTCCTTGTTGGTTTGCGTGAGCAGGGCGCAGGTGAGCAGGCGTTCGTTTGGGCGGATCCGGTCGAGGAGCGCCGCGGTGGCGTCGAGGCGGAGCCGGGCGTTTTCCTCGCTCGTGGCGAGGCGGCCTGTTTTTGGGCAGGAGTGCCATGCTCCGACCCCGTCGCGGGCGGCGGCGGCCCCGGCGGCGCCATGCGGGCGCCATGCTTCCTGCCATTCGTGGAGGGCGGATTCGGGGAGCGGCGGGCAAAGGGCGTCGAGATTTGAGAAAACCGTGTTGACGAGTTCGAGCGCGGCGGGGCTGGATCGCCAGACGGTGTCGAGCGAACGCGTCGCGAGTGCGTTGTTTTTGCAAATTTCCGGAAGGAGTGTGTGGTCGCCCCCGCGCCAGCCGTAGAGGGCTTGCTTGACATCACCGACGAAAAACGCGGAGCGCGCCCCCGATGTGTCATTGAGAATCTCGGCAAGGTTGTCCTCGACGATGCGCCAGTCGGCCCGGCTCGTGTCCTGAAATTCGTCAAAGAGCCAGTGATCCAAGGTGGCGTCGAGGCGGCAGGCGAGATCGGGCAGGCGCGTTTGGAGCAGCCGGTTGGTGTCCGCAAACGTGAATTGTCCGGCGCGCCGCACAAGGCGTTCGTAGGCCTCGTCATATTGGCGCAGGAGTGCGTGCACACCCCGTGTGATCTGGCGGTGCCTCTCGATGGCGCCGCCGGCGGCATGGCGCATCAGGATGGCGAGGGCTTCGGCGGCGGGCGGCGGCAGGAGGAGCTTCTTGTTGTTGTAACGGAGCTCAAACGCATCCCGTGCCTTGGCTGCGGAAAGGATCGCGCCAGAGTTTTTCAGAAGCGTCCCCTCGAAAAAATTTCCGAGGCTTTCGAGTGGCTGCGCCGGATCCCATTGCCGGATCGCGGTGGTGAAACGCGCCAGGGCTTCGGCGGGTGAACGGTCGTTGGCGGGAGGGTTTTCCCTTAGAAAGGCACTGAGGATGGCTGCTGCCTCGGCCTTCCCGTCTGTGTCCGGGAGCGGCTGCCAGTGGCGTGAGAGGGTTCCGGTGGCCTCGCCCCCCCACGTTTGCTCCCCGGGAAACTCGTGGTAAAGCGCGCTTGCCTCGCCCGTGAATTGCGAGAGGAGCGCCACGACCCCCCGTGCCTCCCGCCCCCAGGTGGCGAGACGGAATGCGGCGAGAAAGTCTTGGTGCGCCGCATGGCCCGCGCCGGTGTTTTCACGCCGGAAGATGTGCCGCAGGACGCGCTCCCGCGCCGCCTCGGCAAGCCGTTCGTCGAGCAGTGTGAAGGCGCCCGCGAGGCCGAGCTCGGCGAACGCCATGCGCGCAAGCCGCTGGAAGAAACTGTCGAGCGTCCCGAACTGGACGCGGTGCAGCTCGCGCACGGTCCCGTCGAGCAGCCGCATGAACCGTGCCGCGTCCCACTTCGGAGCGTCGGGCAGCCGCAATTCGAGCGCGGTGGCGAGCGCGGTGGCGTTGTCCGAGGCCGCGACGGCGATCCGCGTCAATGTGCGCCGCACAAACTCGCCCGCCGCCTTGCGCGTGAAGGTGAGTGCGAGGATGGACGCGGGCTCCGCGCCACAGGCGAGCAGCCGCACGATGCGGTTGGCGAGCTGGTGGGTTTTTCCCGAGCCGGCGGAGGCAAAAATGACTTCGTTTTCGATGCGGGCATTCATGGCGGACGTTCCGCAGCAAAGGCCAAAAACACTCCGGGAAGAAGTCCATTCTCGTGCCGTGCCGTCACGCGCATCACGCGCGAAAAATGGATGTTGAGCCGCCTTTGCCTTCTCCCTTTTAACGGTGTTCCGCACATGGACATTCTTTACGAAAAAATCCTCCGCCCCCTCTTTTTCCGGCAAAACCCGGAGGACATCCACGACAGGGCCGTTGGCGCGCTCCGGCTCCTTGCCGCATTCCCCTGGCTTGTGCGCCTCATGGAGGCGTGGAACCAGCGTCCCGCCCACGCGTATCCCGTGAATCTCTTCGGGCTCCAGTTCCCCAACCGCGTGGGTCTTGCCGCGGGGTTTGACAAGAACGCGCTTTGCTGGCCCGCCGTTGGCGCCCTGGGTTTCGGGCACGCCGAGATCGGCACCTTCACGCTCCACGCCCAGGGGGGCAACCCGCGCCCGCGCCTGTTCCGCTATCCCGGGCACGAGGCGGTTGTCAACCGCTACGGCTTCCCCAATGCCGGGGCCGAGACGATTGCCCGCCGGCTTGCCCATGCGCCGGACAAGACCAGCCGCTCATTTCCGCTCGGCGTCAACATCGGCAAATCCAAGATCACCCCGCTTGAGGAGGCGCATTCCGACTACACGCATTCGTTTCGCCTGCTTGCCGACCACGCCGACTTCATCGTCGTCAACATCAGCAGCCCCAACACGCCCGGACTGCGCGAGTTGCAGGGGCGCGCGCACCTTGCGCAACTCCTCGACACGCTCCAGCGCGAAAACCGCGAACGTGCCGACCGGCTGCGAATTGAGCGTCTGCCCCTGCTTCTGAAAATTGCGCCCGATCTCACCTTTGCGCAGCTTGAGGAGGTGCTTGCGATTGTCACCGGAGCGCGGCTCGACGGCATTGTCGCGACCAACACCACCGTTGAGCGCCCCGGTGGCGTCGGCGGAGCCGAGCCGCAGGGCGGGCTGAGCGGGCGTCCCCTGTTGGAAAAATCCCTTGGTGTCGTCCGTTTCCTTGCGCGGGCAAGCGGGGGACGGCTTCCGATTATTGGTTCCGGCGGCATCAGTTGCGTTGCGGATGCCGGGCGGTTCATGGACGAGGGCGCCTCGCTCGTCCAGCTCTACACGGGAATGATTTACCGTGGCCCCTTTTTCCCCGCCGCCGTTGCGCGCTCCCTTGCGTGGTGCGACCGGAAATGGGTTGGCGGCGGGTGAGGCGGCCATGGATTTTCCGCTTGCATTTTTTCGGGGAAGGGCAAGGCTGCCGTGAAATCGCCGACGCCACCTCGGGAAGGTCCCGCAGGCGGCGCTTGGTGATTCAATCAACCACCATAAAATAAAACAGGAGTCCAAACACCCATGAAAAACACGTCTTCAGAAACGCGCCGTCCCCACGGCACCGCAAGCGACGCCACCTTGGCGTTGAATTATACCCCCCCCCCCCCCCCCCCCCCCTGCTAACTCCAAACTGACGAGAATTGCCAAACCGGCTTTCCTCGCCGCTGCGGTTGCCTTGGCCGGAGTTTCCAGCGCCAATGCCACCACGCTCTACTGGGAAGGAGGCGCAGGCACGTGGAATACCTCTGGAACCAACACCGTATGGTCTTCCTCTTCGGGAAATCCGGCGGATTCGGCGTGGCCCTCAAGTGGTGCCACTGACGCCGTCATTCACACAAGTGCCGCAACCGATATAGTCGCCCTGGGAGCCGCATTGACCAATGTTGATTCGGTTCTCATCGAACAAGGAATCCTCAATCTTCAGGGTAATTCCCTACGAAGCGATGCATCCACTTATGCAACCATAACCGTTGACGGCGGGCAGTTGCGTGAGGCCGGTGGCAATAGAAATATCAACAACCCGATTGTCATTGGTGCCAATGGCGCGACAATTTTCAACAGTGGCGGATCGGGTAATGTCAACGTCGCTGGCATCATCAGCGGAACGGGCGATCTCACCCTCAATGGCACTAATTCTATTCTTTTGCGCAGTGCGAACGCCTACACCGGGACGACATACATCAAACATTTCGCTGAGATTGCTGGGGGCGGATCCTTTGGCACTGGCGACATCGTGATTGACATGGCGACTACCGCGACTACCCTTTATATGAGTCCCGCCTATCACTACACGATGGCCAACGACATCAATGTGATCAGGGGCACCTTCCAATACAACGGAACCCATGCCCAACGGCCTGACATCCAGCTCACGCTCACTGGTTCGTTGAACGTCTCAAGCGAGGGCGCGGTGCAATTGCGCACGGGGGGTGTCTTTCGCATCAGTTCGGGGGCAATTCACGGCGTGATTGGCGGGAATGCTGCCAATGTCGTCAATCTTGTCAAAATCGGGGGCGGCGTCCTGACGCTCACCGCCACCAACACCTACCAGTCGGGAACAACGATAGAAGGCGGCCTTATTAACTTCAACAAGATGGAAAACTTTGGAACCGGCAGCGGCAACGTCGTGCTCAACGGCGGCGGGTTGCAATGGGCGGCGGGTACCACGACGGACGTCTCGGCCAAGCTCAACGCCACCTTGGGCGCTGCTGGCGGGACATTCGACACGAATGGCAACAATGTCGCGATTTCGACCGCGCTCACCGGCTCCGGTGGCGTCACCAAGACGGGCCTCGGCACGCTCACGCTCAGCAACGACACTGATTACGCCGGAACAACGGTCGTCAGCGGCGGCGTGCTGGCGTTTTCGGGAAGCGGCAAGCTTTCGGGGACTTCCGCAGTGCAAGT
>JAITIB010000048.1 GCA_031279675.1 Puniceicoccales bacterium
GGGAAGCGACTTCTTCGCGCCCGTGCGGGTGCAGGCCGAGGACGCCTTCGTAGAACTTGGCAGCCTCGTCGAGGCTTGGGACGGCGATGCCGAGATGGTCGATTTTCTTGAGTGACATGGTGTGAAGCTGTGCGGTGAACGTTTGGAATTAAAACGCCGGGCAGGGTGCAGAGCCCCGGTGGTGTTAGCCACACAAAACAAATGTGTCCGCGAATTTTTATTATTCCCTTGCGCCGTGGAGGTGCGGGCCCTTGTGCGGTTGTGCGCGTCCCGCTTTCTTAATGGGTTGAGTCGCCCGCGGAAATTCCCCAATAGGACCGCTCATGAAATTTCGTCACCACCGTGCGCCACGTGCTGCCGTCACCGCCGTTGTCATCGCCGTCCTCCCGTTGTTCCTCCCGGGGCGTGTCGCGAGTGCGCAGCCCGCAATCACGTCCCCCTTGTTGCGTCCCGCGCCGGCTGTGCCGCGCATGTCTCCCGAGGAAGTCCTTTCCCGGCGTTGGGAGATCGGGCACGCCAACCATGTTCGCGCCAATGTGAATGGCGACATCATCACCCAGCTCGATGTGCGCAAGCGTGTCAGCGGCGACCTTCCCGCCATTCAACGCATGTCCCGCACCGAGGCGGAGTTTGAACGCCATCTTCAGGAACGCGTCGCCTACGCTGTCCAGTCCATGACTGATGACCGGATTCTTGTGCAGGAATTCCGTTCCCGTGGCGGCTCCGTTCCCGCCGTTTACGTCAATGCGCAAATGGACGATATTGTTCAGGTGAAATACAATGGCGATCGCAACGCCTACCTTCACGTCTTGCGTCTTCAGGGCATTTCCCCGCTTGAGGCGCGCCGTCAGATCGAGGAGGAACTCATTATCCGCAACATGCGCGCGGAGTTCCACCGTGCCGCCAGCGAGATCAGCCCGCAGCGTGTCGCGGACTATTACGAGGCGCACAAGGACAAGGAATTCCAGCGCACGGAGCAGATGCGTTTTCGCCAGATCACCCTTGCCCAGGGTGCCGCCGACAGCGAGGACGATGTGCGCGCGCGTGCACGGCTCATTGTGGACGAGTTGAAAAAAGGCGCCGCTTTTGGAGACCTTGCCCGCCGTCACAGCCGCGATGATTATCGCAACGAGGATGGCGGCGCCGCTCACTGGCGCGAACTCGGCGCCACCTCCGAGCGCATCGCCACCGCGCTCAAGGCGCTTCCCGACGGTGGCGTCACCGAGCCCATGGACTTCACGTCCCCCGGCGGGCGCACGACACTCTTTCTTTTCCAGCGCGTCGAATACCGTCCGGGTGGCGTCGCGCCGCTGTCCGAGGTGCGCGAATTTCTCGCGAACAAGCTTTCCCAGCTCGATCAGAATGCCGCCATCGAAACGCAGATGGAGCACCTGCGGCGCAAATACTTTGTCCGGTATTATTGACACTTGCGCGCCTCGCGTGAATTTTGCACCGCGCCATGGGTAACTCCTCAAGTGTCAGGGAAATCTCTTTTCGCGAGGGTGGTGCGCGGCGCGAGTGGATGCGGCTCAACATGGGTCCGTCGCACCCTGCCACGCATGGTGTCCTGCGCCTGCGGCTGGAGCTTGACGGCGATGTGGTCCGCCAGTGCGACCCCGTCATCGGCTACCTGCACCGGGGCATCGAGAAGGCTGCCGAGAACATGACCTATGCGCAGTTCATTCCCTTTACCGACCGGCTGGATTACCTTGCGCCGCTCGCCAACAACGTTGCCTACGCCATTGCCGCCGAGCGTCTCGCGGGCTTGCGCGTCCCCCCGCGCTGCGAGGCCATCCGTGTGATTTGCTGCGAGCTCGCGCGCCTCTCCTCCCATCTCCTCGGGTTGGGTGTTTACGGAATGGATACCGGGGCGTGGACGGTTTTCATGTACACTTTCACGGAGCGCGAGCGCCTCCACACGCTTTTTGAGGAGCTTACGGGCGCGCGCTTCACGACCAGTTACGCCCGCGTGGGCGGGCTTGCGCGCGATGTGCCCGAGGGATGGACGGGGCGCGTGCTCAAGTTTTGCGACGGGCTCCCGCGCACGATTGACGAGGTGGACGGGTTGCTCACGCGCAACAGGATTTTCATGGACCGCACGCAGGGCATCGCTCCTGTGAGCCGGGAGCAGGCGCTTTCCCACGCGCTCACCGGTGCAAACCTGCGCGCCAGCGGTGTTGCCGCCGATCTGCGCAAGGACCGTCCCTATTCGGGCTACGAGAACTACGATTTTGACATCCCTGTCGGCACCACGGGCGACTGCTATGACCGTTATCTTGTTCGCATTGAGGAGTTGCGCCAGTCCCTGCGCATCATCCGCCAGGCCATCGCGCATCTTCCCGATGGCCCTTGGTATGCCCCCGATGCGCGGCAGATTTTCCCGCCCCCGAAGTCCCGTGTCCAGACGGGCATGGAGGAGCTCATTCAAAATTTCATGTTCGTGACCCAGGGCCCCCGGCTTCCCGCGGGCGAGGTGTATTTCGAGGCGGAAAACCCCAAGGGTGCCCTTGGCTTTTACATCCACTCCAAGGGGGGTGGGGTGCCCTACCGCCTGCGTATTCGCGGCGGCAGCTTCCTCTCGCTTGGGATTTTGCCCAAAATCGTCCCCGGAAACTATCTCACGGACATTCCCGCCATTCTTGGCTCGCTCGACTTCGTCATGGGCGAGTGCGACCGGTAGGGCGTCCCCTGCGATTATGATCACCGCCACCGCCGAGATCCGCGTCCGCTATGCCGAAACCGATGGCATGGGCATTGCCTATCACGCCAATTACCTCGCTTGGTTTGAGGTCGCGCGCTGCGCGCTGCTGGAGTCCATCGGGCTTTCCTACCGCCAGCTTGACGCGGACAATTATCTTCTTCCCGTGCTTGAGGCCGGGGTGCGTTTTCACGCTCCGGCGCGGTTTGACGACCGCCTCCATGTCACTGCCAGCATCACCACGCCACCGCGTGTGCGCATCCGCGTGGACTACGAGGTCCGTCTCAACGGGCGCCTTATCACAGCCGGGCACACCGTTCACGCCTTCATGAACCGCGATGGGGTTGCCATAAAGCCCCCCGCGCACGTGCAGGAGTGTTTTGCCCGGGCCTTTGCCCCCGCGCATCCCGCGCGCTGATGCCGATGTCCGTCCCTTCACCCGAGCCCGTTCCCGGGCCGCTCAATCCGCGGCAGACGCGCGACCTGCTTGCCACCCTTCGCCACTCGCCACGAAAGGCGCTCGGGCAAAATTTCCTCGTGGACGCCAACATCGTCCGCAAGTCCCTTGAGCTTGCCCAGGTGATGCCCGGCGACACCGTTGTCGAGATCGGTCCCGGCCTTGGGACGCTTACCACCGCGTTGCTTGAGGCCGGGGCGTGCGTTCATGCCATTGAGCGCGACCGCGTGCTTGCGCAACACCTGCGCGCCCGGATCGCCCCATTGGCCCCGGGCCGGTTTTTTCTTTGCGAGGGTGATGCCGTTGAACGTCCCCTCGCGGGTTTGCCTGCCGCTTCCGCCGCCGGGCCCTTCAAAGTCGTTGCCAATCTTCCCTACGCCATTTCCACCCCGTGGATGGATGCCCTGCTGGAGTCGCCCTCGTTGCCTGTCACGATGGTGCTCATGCTCCAGCGCGAGGCTGCCGAGCGCCTTGTTGCCCAGCCGGGAAGCAAGGCGCTTGGCGCCATTTCCATCGCACTGCATTCCGCATACGGGCGCGCCCCGGGGCACGCTGTTCCCTCGGCATGTTTTTTCCCCAGGCCGCGCGTGGATTCCGTCCTGTTGCATCTGCGCCGCCTCGCGCAGCCCCGTCGTTTAAACCCGCTGACACGGCGCTTCCTCCGCGCACTTTTCCTGCACCGGCGCAAACAACTTGGCTCCATCCTCAAAACAATCCCGGCGTCCGCCCGCCCGCCCGCCCTTGACGCGTGGCTGTGCCGTCTCCCTGAATGGGGCGTTGATGCCACCGTGCGTCCCGAGGCCGTCCCCTTTGTTGCCTGGCGTGCCCTTGACACCGCTAAACATGTTGGAACATAGGCATTGCAAAGAAATCGAGCGGGCGGGCTGGCGTTTGGGTGTGCAGATACTTGATCGCAGGTTTTCCTTTTGTTAAAGCGGAAGAAGGCTTCGGAAAACCTTGCCCGCTCCCGTCGCACGCGTTCGAAGGAGCGCGGGAATTTTTTTGCTCCTTCTTACACGTTAGAAAGTCGCAAAATATTTTTTTTGGACCTTCTTACGCGTCAGAAAGAGCGCGGGAATTTTTTTTGCTCCTTCTTACACGTTAGAAAGTCGCAA
>JAITIB010000008.1 GCA_031279675.1 Puniceicoccales bacterium
GCCACCGCCTCGGCCTCGCCTACGTCTCCTGCTCCCCCTACCGCGTCCCCACCGCCCGCCTCGCCGCCGCCCAAGCCGCCATCGAAGAGAAAAAAGCCACAGCCGCCGCAAAAACCAAACCCGCCAGGAAAAAATAAATCCCGCAACCTTGGCCCCACCGGGAAAACACTTCCCCTCACGCACAAAGCGCGCCACCCAACCGGCGCGCTTTTGCGTGTGCCGCCCCTGTTCCACACGTCACGCCTGCCCTCACCTCCGCCGATAAAAGACCTTACTCAAAAACTTTTCCGAAAACCTCCCTCTGTTCGTGTCGCACCTTCTCCGCTGTCGTGTGTCGTGATGAAAAAAACAACACATCAAACACACCTTGGCACAAAGCAACAGCTCCCCGCCACAATCAACATCCACCCGCTAACCGCGTGTAATATGGCCTGCAATCAGTGTGGATTCGCTCACACCCGCCACCTAACCACGGACATTGCCACTGTCCTTGGTGCAGGCACTACCCTTACAACAGGCACACGATTTCGCCAATGCCGCCTGTGCCTCCAACAACAAACTCGCCGGGTCTGTCTTCAACGCCTGCGCCACGCGGTACAACGTCGCCACCGTCGGCGTCCGCGTGCCCCGCTCCACGAAACTGATCATCTGCTGAGACATTCCCGCCAGCTTCGCCAGACGTGTCATGGACAAGTCAGCCGCCAGCCGCCGCGCCTTTAGCACCCGCGCCACCCCAGCAGAGTACTCCTCTGTATCCACGTCCAATGACATTCGGCGAGTATACCATTGCCATGTCACTTCCGCCTCCTAACTATGGTAGTATGTTTTCCTTGCAGACACCTCCATCTTCGGCATTGTCGTTTTCAGAAAAAACAAACGCTCACTAATTCAAACTGTGCAAACCATGACACCGACACCACCAGCTCCGCCGCCTGCCTGCAGCCTCTCTCGTGCTGCCGACACCGCCGCGCCTCGCATTGTGTCGCTCTGTGTCAGGCAGGCAAATCTCGCAAAATCCGTCCGCACGCGTCGCACCTTTTTTAAAAATGTCACATGGCTGGTGCTGCCGTTTCCCGATGGTGCGTTTGCGCGGGAGGTCCAGATAGAAGTTGCCCCATATGGGAGTCGAGGAGGCAAGGATGTAAAAGGAGGGTGAGGGGATGCAAATTGGATGTTTTTTTCGCGGAGCAATTCGACTGGGGTCTTGTTGGTGCGCGCGCGGTTTTTCCGGGCGAAGTGGTCGATTCGCAGCGGATGGTGTATTGGAAACGGGGAAGGCTTTGGGCGTGCATTTGCGGCCAGTAATGGGGGATGTCGGTGAGATATTTGGTGTCCATTTGCAAGCGGGTGAGAGGGGCGTGATTGGCTTTGAATGCGCGCGGGTCGGCCTTGCGTTTGCGTTTGTGTTTGCGTGGGCGTTTGCGCACCAGGCGTGCGTCGCGCAGAATGCGGTGCGCAGCGCCTTTGCCTACGGGCAGATCGAAGGCTTCGACGAGTCTGCGCGCCCCGAAACAAGGGGTCTTTTTTCACGCGGCAATGACGAGTTTTTCAAGAGACGGCTTGGTGCGCGCGGGTTGGTTGAGGGGACATCGGGAACGGTCGGCGAGCGTGTGACTTGAGGGTTCGCTTGCCCAACACTCTCAGGGGATGAAGTTTCATGGTCTGGTTTGTGTCCGCGCTCCCGCCGCCTCCACATGGGTCAACATCTCTATGGGTCTTTCCACCCCCACGCCCAAGGACGATTACCCGCCCGCCCGCAACGTCGCACTGCGCCACGGCCTCTCCACCAGCGCCGCCGCACGCCTCGTCGGCGTCTCCCGCCAGACCATCACGCGCTGGGTGCGCGACTCGCGCCCCAACCGACGCCCCCTCCTCGTCCACGGCGAGGACTGGGGGATGCGCGGCTCGCGGGTCGAGATCTACCCGTCAGCACTCCCAAAGATGCGCACCTGCATCGCCTTCCCAAAAAAGTGAGAGCCGAAATTCATTTTCTCCGCGCCCTCCGCGTCTCCGCGTGGTCGAGTGGCCTCGACGGGACATTGATTTTGCTGCGCAAAATGTTCCGCCTTCGGCGGGTCAGCCTGATTCTGGATGGATGTGTTCATGGTTGTTTTTTTCTCCGCGACCTCCGCGTCTCCGCGTGAGCCTCGGTTGCTTGTTCGTGTGTTTCATTTTTCACCTCCCCTTCCTTAAACCGTCCAAAGCGACCAAATGGAACACACCAGCGCGCTTTCTTCGTGTAGAGTGGCGCCAGTGAGCGTCACCCTCCATAACACAGCGTCCCCGCCGCCGAAGGCGGAAACCCGCGCAGCCGGTCAACGTCCGCGCGGACACCGCGCCCTCCCGCCCCTCTCGCAGTTGCACACCATCATGCGCATGAGGGACCAGCTCAACCCGCGCCGCAACCTCACGCTCGCACGCGCCGTGCGCCTGCTGGAGTCCTACACTCGCGGCGACTACGCCGACCTCATGTGGGCGCTGGGCGCCCCCGTGCTCGGCATCGAGAGCGCCGACGCCGACCTGCTCACCATCACCACACGCCGAAAGGCCGCACTCGCACGCATGGAATGGGACATCCGCACCGTCAGCGAGCGCGACACCCGCCACGCCCAGAATCAAAGTGAAAAGGGAGAAGTGAAAAGTGAAAACAACGACACTTCTCACCTCTCACTTCCAACTTCTCACTTTTTCCGAGGCCACTCGACCCTCGCCGACGAGCAGCGCCACGCCCTGCGCGCAGCCTACGAGCGCATCCCCGCCCTCTACACCACCTTCGCCCACCTCGCCACAGCCTCCTGGCGCGGCTTCGCCCATCGACCCCGCCCACTTCGTCATCCGCGAAGTCGAGGACCCCATCGACGAGGTCGCCCTCATCGCCTACATCCGAAAGCTCCTCAGCCAGCGCGACTGGGACGGGCGCATCGAGACCTTCGGCATCCCCCCCACCTTCATCATCCTCCCCCCCGACGTCCCGCCCGGCGAGGTGGACCGCTACCGCGCCATGTGCGAAGCCATCATCTCCGACGCCCGCGGCGTCCTCCCCAGCGGCTCCGATGTCAAGACCCTCGATATCGCCAACCAAGGCCCCTCCCCATTCCTCGAACACCTCCGCTACCAGGACGAACAGATCGTCATGGCCGGCACCGCCGGAAAACTCTCCATGCTCACCGACGCCACCGGCCTCGGCAGCGGCGCCGCCGAGATGCACAAGGCCGTCTTCGACACCATCGCCGAGGCCGAGGCCGCCGAAATCAGCGCCATCATCCACCGCCAGCTCGACCTTCCCCTCCTCGCCCACGCCTTCCCCGGCGAGCCCGCCCTCGCCGGCTGGAGCCTTTCCGCCAAACCCGCCGACGAGACCGAAAAAGTCCTCTCCTGGGCACAGCTCGCCCGCGACGCCGGAGCCGCCGTCGACTGGGAGGAGCTCTCCAAACGCTCCGGCATCGCCCTCGCCGCAAGTCCCCCGATTCCCGCCCTCCCAGCCCCCCAGCCCGGCGAGGAAGTCGTCACCTCGCCCTCAAATTTGCCCCCGCCGCCCCCGGTGGCACCCCAAGCCCCCGCCGCCGCCCTCGAAGCCCGCCACGAGCCCGCAAGCGGCCAGCAAACGCCGCCTGCGCAACAGACCACACCCGGCGCGGAGCTCCTCGGCATCACGGAGAGCGCCGCCACCCCCGCCGCCTACCACGCCGCCCTGGAGCGCATCCGGGACGAATTCCCCGCCCTCGCCCGCCAGATCTACACCTCCACCCGCGCCGCGGACGCCCTCGGCGAGGCCCTCGCCCAGGCCGCCAGCCTCGCCCTGGCGGAAAGTGAAAGCAACGACACTTCTCACCTCTCACTTTTCACTTCTCACTTATAATATGGCCGCCAAACATCCATCCCGCCCGCAGCCCCCCGGCATCCCCCTCGCCCCCAACGCCCTGGCACAAGCCCGCCTCGCCGGCAAACGCCTCACACCCACGCCCCTCGACAGCGAAACCCTCGCGGCCCTGCCGCTGGCCGCCCGCGAGGCCGGGTTCTTCTCCGCCAAGGTGGATTCCCTGGAGCGGCTCGCCGCCATGAAAGCCAGGATCGAGGACGCCCTCGCCATGCCCCCGGACAAAGCCTTCGCCGACCGCGCCGCCTTCGTCGCCGACATGCGCATCGCCATGGGCGCCGAGGAAGGCGACACCGGCGCCCTCACCGACATCGACAGCGCACGCCGCCTCGGCCTCATCTATGATTTTCAGATCGAGGACGCCTACTCCCACGCCCGCTGGCAGGCCGGGCAGACCCCGGACATCCTCGACGCCTTCCCCTGCCAGGAACTCATCCGCGTCGAACAGCGTGACAACCCCCGCGACTGGGCGCCACGCTGGCTCGCAGCCGGAGGCAAACTTTCCAAGTCCCGCCGCATGATCGCACGCAAAGACTCCCCCGTCTGGACCGCCCTCTCCGCCTTTGGACGCCCCTGGCCCCCTTTCGACTACGGATCCGGAATGGGCGTGCGGGACGTGGACCGCGAAGAGGCCATCGCCGAAGGCGTCATCACCAAGGACACCATCGTCCAGCCCGATCAAAAGCACTTCCAGCGCACCCTTGAAAAATCCATCAAGAAACTCCCCCCCGAAATGCGCGAGCTCCTGCGCGAGGACTTCGGCGGCGCCGTGCGCATCGACGAGGACACCGGCAAGATCCACTTCTTCGGCTCCCGCCCCGACGAACTCCTCGCCGACCGCGACGCCGAAAAGAAAGCCGCCGCACGCGCCCCCCTGCCAACGCTGCCGGACCCTGCCAAGGCCAACACCGCCATCCAGGCCGGCGACGCCGAGCCCGTGTCCAACCCCAAGCTCGGCGAAATCCCCACCCTCTTCGCCCCGCACCTCAACCAAGGCGGTCCGTATTCCCGCGAGTACCGCAAGCAATACCTCCCCGCCGCCCGCGCCGCCCTGAAGGACGGCAACCACTTCCCCGGAGAGAGCCGCGACGGACAGGAGGCCGCACCGGAAATCTTCCATAAGATCTTCCGCAAAGACGGCGCGGAATACGGAATCAAAGTCCTCGTCGAAAAAGCCGGGGACTGGAAAGCGCGCCTCAAAGGAGAAATCGCAGACTTGCGCGCCACCGCCGCGAAAATGGAAAACGTCCGCAAAGGCGCCACCGGACCTGCCGCGGAATTGCGCGCCCGCGCCGCGAAGCTCGAAGCCGAGCTTCAAGAAATTGAACGCACCAAGCCCTACGGCCGCGCCTGGAACTACTACGACGTCCCGGCAGACCGGCTGAGGGAGGAATTTCAGGCCTGGCGCCACCGCAACGACACCCCGCCAAAAAGAAAAGGAGGCAAAGACTGACGCCCATGCCTCCGTGCGGGGAGCATCCGGCCTTAGAAGGCCCATTCTCCCCTACACTTTTGAGACCAAGCACACCAGGCCCCCGCCGACGACGCAACACTTTTTCACCCAGCACAAACCAACGGAACACCCATGAACAAAACTCCAAAAAAAGATTGGCGCCTTGCGCGAGTTGCGCGGCAAGCGCGGGCGCAAAGCGGAGATGTCGGCTACAATGCCGGCATGATTCATTCCACGATCACCGCGAACTTCGCGAAACACGCGAACGCAAATGAAGTAAGAAGTGAGAAGTTAAAAGTGAGAGGAAGAGAGAGGCGGACCCGCTTCTTACTTCTCACTTCTCTCTTCTCACTTCTCGCCCTGTCCGGGTGCGGGACGCTGTCCCTCACCTCTGACGCCATC
>JAITIB010000051.1 GCA_031279675.1 Puniceicoccales bacterium
TTCGACGCCACCGGAAGCTCCATAAACAAAACAACCCAGACCCGAACAATAAACCGCACCACCAAAACAGTCATCTCCACAACAACGCTCCCCACCAGCAACCAACCCTCCATCCAAACAACAATAAACGGACAATTGATTTCCAGCGTTTTTCCCACCCACGGCGGAACAACACTTTATCAATACGACGCTCTTGGACGACAAACCGGCCAAAAACAACCCCGGCACACCAATTACTCCACGATAACTTACAACGCGCTCGGCCAACTCGCCAGCACCACCGACGCCACCGGAAACACCACCACCTACGTTTACTACGCCAACGGCGTTGTCGGTGCTGGCCAACTCCGCCAAGAAATCAACGCTCTCGGACATTCCACTTTCCACGAATACGACTTATTGGGACGTGAAGTTTACACCTGGAGTCCCGCGACATATCCCGTTGTTCAAGGCTACAACGCCTATGGCCAACGCGATTTACTCCGCACCTTCCGCGACACCAACGCCGATTTCAGCACATCCCTTTTTCCCACTACCGCCACCGGCGACACCACCACATGGACCTACGACGTGCCACCGGAGTTTTGCGTCAGAAAACTTACGCTGATGGCAAAGACCCAAGCTACACCTATTACGCCGACGGCCTCCTAAAAACCCAAACTTTTTCATCCAAATCCTGCGCCCAATCAGACGAGACGCGGCAAATGCAAACCGGCAGTCGTTTGGTGCGTTAATTTTCCGGGGTGTGAACTGCCACGAGTGATTGGTGGATGGGGAGGCGTTGCGAGAAATAGGTTTCCGCCTCGAAGGGCCAGGGGGCGTTGTGGAGGAGCGTCCATGCGGGGTGTTTTTCGAGCTCTGTTCGCGTCCATTCGAGGTAATCGGTGTGGTCGGAGCGGAAATACAGGTGTGTTTTTGTTGGCGCCGCGTGGGTGGCGAGGAGGTCGAGAAGGCGGGGTTGGATGAGGCGGTTTTTATGGTGGCGTTTTTTTGGCCAGGGGTCGGGGAAGAGGAGAAATGTGTTGCTGATGCGGGTGACGGACGGGAGGGCTTGGAGGAGTTCGAACGCGTCCGCCTTGAGGAAGTGGAGGTTGTGGAGTGTCGCGTTGTCGCGCTTGCGCAGTGCGCGCTCGATGCGGCGTGTGCGCAAGTCTATGCCGAGGCAGGTGTGTTCCGGGTGTGCGGCGGCGTATGCGGTGAGGAAATGGCCGAGGCCGCAGCCGAGCTCAAGAACGAGGTTGCGCGGGTCCGGCAACTGGCGCGCAAGGTGTTCGCGGAGTGTGGCGATGCGTTTGATGCGGGCGTCTGCAAAAAATTCCTTGGAGGGGACTGCCATTCAGTTTTCAGTCGGCGTTGTTTTGGGCCGCCGGGAGTAGTTGCGCCAGAACTCCCAGACTATTGGGATGACGGAGATGAGGATGATTGCGATGATGACGGTGTGGAAATTCCGTTTCACGATTTCGAGTCCGCCAAAGCAATATCCGGTGTAGGTGAATGCGTAGATCCAGAGAAAGCCTCCGGCGATGTTGTAGGCGATGAATCGGGCATAGTTCATTTTCCCGATGCCGGCGACGAATGGGACGAAGGTGCGCACGATGGGGACGAAGCGGGCGAGGATGATGGCGCGCCCGCCGTATTTTTCGAAAAAGTCGCGGGCCCGTTCGAGGTGTTTTTTGCGCAAAAAAAACGAGTCGTCGCGGGTAAAGACCTTGGGGCCGATTTTTGAGCCGAGCCAGTAGTTGAGGCTGTCTCCGAGCACAGCGGCGGCCCAGAGAAGGGCGGAGAGGAGGTGGATGTTGAGCTGGGTGCCGGATTTTGCGCTGAGGGCCCCGGCGGCGAAGAGGAGGGAGTCGCCGGGGAGGAAGGGTGTGATGACGAATCCTGTCTCGGCAAAGATTATGGCGAAGAGCAGGGCGTAGGTCCACGCGCCGTATTGGGCGATGAGATGGGAGAGGTGGGTGTCGATGTGGAGGATGAAGTCGAGGAGCTGGCGGGCGAGGCTGATCATGCGTGTGTGTGGTGCGAGTGGTCAGAGGGTGTTTATTGCGGAGGTGAGCACGTCCGCGGTTTGCGCGATTGCGGTGGCGTCGTGCGCGGTGCTGATGAATGCGCTTTCATAAGGCGAGGGCGGGAGAAACACGCCGTGGTCGAGGGCGTGTTGGAAGATGCGGCGGTAGGCGGTGGCGTCGCTTGCGAGGACGTCTTCGAGGTTGAGCACGGGGCGTGGGTTGAAGAAGAGGGCGAACATGGAGCCGCTTTGGTGGACTTGCAGTGCGATGCCCTTGCGGGCGGCGGCGGCGCGGGCGGCGGTGGCGAGTGTGTTTCCGGCGGCGTCGAGCGTGGTGTAGGGCGGTGCGCCGAGGAGTTTTTTGAGTGTGGCGATGCCCGCGGCGAGTGTGAGGGGGTGCCCGCAAAAGGTTCCGGATTGGTAAACGGGGCCGAGGGGGGCGAGGTGGTCCATGAGGTGGGCGCGCCCGCCGATGGCGCCGATGGGGAGTCCGCCGCCGATTATCTTGCCGAGACAGACGAGATCCGGGCGCACGGGGTGGAGGCCCATGGTGCCGCGCGGGCTGAGGCGGTAGCCGGTCATGACCTCGTCGAATATCAACAGGGCGCCGTGGCGTGTGCAGCGGGCCCGGAGGGTTTCGAGGAATTGGGCTTGGGGAAAGAGCAGTCCGATGTTGCCGGGGTAGGGCTCAAGGATGACGGCGGCGATGGCGTGACCGGGATCGTCGCGGCGGGCCTCGGCGACGTCGAAGGCGGCGTCGAGGGCCGCGGTGTCGTTGTAAGGGAGGACAAGGGTGTCGGCGGCGGTGGCGGGGGGGATTCCGGCGCTGTCGGGGTGCCCGTGGGTGAGGGCGCCGGAGCCGGCCTTGACGAGCAGGGCGTCCACGTGCCCGTGAAAGCAGCCGGAGAATTTGACGATGCGGTGGCGACGGGTGCAGCCGCGGGCGAGGCGGATTGCCGTCATTGTGGCCTCGGTGCCGCTGTTGGTGAGCCGGACTTTTTCGACGACGGGGAGGCTTTGATGGATGAGCTGGGCAAAATCGATCTCGGCGGGATGGTTGGTGCCGAAGCCGAGGCCTGCGTTGGCCGCGTTTTGCACGGCGGCGCGCACGTCGGGGTCGTTGTGACCGAGGATGGCCGGGCCCCAGGTGAGGACGTAGTCTATGAGCTCGGCGCCGTCGGCGGTGCGCAGTCTGCAACCATGCGCGGCGGTGGCGTGGAAGGGGGTGCGCCCGACGTTGCGGAAGGCGCGCACGGGGGAGTTGACACCGCCGGGGATGAGTTGCCGCGCGCGGGCGAAGAGTTCCTCGGAGCGGGTCATTTCTCGGGTTCGTCGCCGTGCGTTTCCGGGGTGCGGCGGGTGTAGTTGGCGTTGAGGACGGGGAGCATGGCGAGGAGGAGCATGAAGGTCATGCCCATTGCGATGTAGCCGGCGATGTCGTGCACGGTGCCGAGCGTGAACTCGGGGTTGCGCACGCCGTTGGGAAGCTTTTCGACGGCACCCCAGAGGTCGAGGCTGAGCGCGGCGGATCCTTTCTTGAAGGCCCAGAGGGTGAGGAAGCCCGTGCGCAGGACATTCAGCAGGAGGGCAAATATGAGGGATGCCGCGAGCAGGAGGATTTTGCGCACGGGGCCGTGAAGGAATGTTGCCGAGAGGAAGGCGCCCATGAAGGTGCAGGCGGTGAGCGAGCGGATGCCCGAGCAGGCGTCGGCCACGCCCACGCTGTCGTGCTGTCCGCCGGGGAGCACCTGGGGGAGGAGGATGACATTTCCTTCCTGTGTGAGGTTGATGTCCACCCAGCCGAGCATGTTGACAACGGCGGAGGTGACTTCGCGCAGAAGGAGAATTTTGATCTGCGTGTCCATGAGATAAAGCATGGGGCCGGAGATGAACCAGACGAGCGCGGGGAATGCGAACAGGGCGATAAACCGGCTGCGCTCCTTGAACGAGAGGGCGCGCCCGGCGGCATTTTCCTTGGAGAATGTCCACGCGAGGCCGAGGAAGATGGAGATGAAGCCGAAGGTGTTGAACCATGTGGCGAGGATGCCCGGCCCGCTGATGGCGCGCATGGCGGCCCCCAGCCCGAAGAGGGGGAGGGCGAGGGCAAGCCCGGCGTAAACGAGCGTGTCCCAATGCCGTCCGGCGGGCGGTGGCGCGGGACTGGGCTCCGGGGCGGTTCCCAGGAGCGTGGCGCGGATGGCGGGCCAGCGGTCGTAGAGCACGTAGCCGAAGCAGAACGGGACGAGGAAGCCGAAGTTGTAGTCCTCGCGCGTGTGCCATTGGAAGCATTGGTCCCAGATGACGATGCCGAGGCAGCCCAGAAGAAATGCGGCGGCGGGGATGAATGCCCGATCGAGTTTGGGCGTGGAGGTGTTTTGCATGGCGTTGCTTGGTGTTGGCGTCAAAGATGTGGAACGGCGTCGATGAGGGCGCGCGTGCGGGCGTGCCGCGGGTGGGTGAAGAGCGTGCGAGGGGGGCCGCTGTCAACAATTTCCCCGTTGTGCATGACGAGCACGTGGTGGCTGAGTTGTTCGACGAGGGCGAGGTCGTGGGAGATGAACAGGCAGGAAAAGCCTGTTTCGTCCTGAAGCCGGCGCAGGAGGCTCACGACCTGTGCCTGGGCCGCCATGTCGAGGGCCGCGACGGGCTCGTCACAAATGATGAGCCCGGGCTCCACGGCGAGGGCGCGGGCGATGTTGACGCGCTGGCGTTGCCCGCCGGAGAGTTCGTGCGGGTAGCGCGCGGACAGTTCCGGGGCGAGCCCCACCTTGCGCAGCAGCGTGCGCACGCGCTCGCGGCGCTCGCCGGAGGTGAGCGCGGGGAAGTGGATTTCGAGGGGTTCGGAGAGGATGGTTCCGGTGGTGTGCCTTGGGTTGAGGGAGAGTCCGGAGTCCTGAAAGACCATTTGCATGTGTTTGCGCCAAGGGTGGAACTGGCGCGTGGTGAGGAGGGCGGTGTCGGTGCCGTCGCAGAGGATTTTGCCCGAGGCCACGGGGGCGAGCTTGAGAAGGGCGCGCCCGATGGAGGTTTTGCCGCTGCCGGATTCGCCGACGATGCTCACGATGCGGGCGCCGTCCACGCGGAAGGTGACGTTGCGCACGGCGTGAACGCCGGTGTCCCGGGCGCGCCCGCGCCACCATTGCCAGCCGTGCCGGCGCGGGTAGCGCACGGAGAGATTTTGCACGTGAAGGTGCATGGGTCAGCGGGCGGTGGGCGGGGGGAGCGCGGCCTTGCCGCTGGTGTCCACAAGCGGTGCGGTGCCGTCGGTGCTCCAGCCGCCGCCGAGAGCCTTGTAGAGTTTCACGGTGGCGTCGAGTTCCTGCGTGCGCGTGTCGAGGAGGAGGAGCTGGGCGTTGAAAAGGTTACGGTCGGCGTCGAGCACGGGGAGGAAGGAGACGGTTCCGGACTCGTAGGCCTGGCGGGTCTTTTCCGTGGCCTCCCTGAGGGCGGCGGTTTGTTTCTCCAGATGGGTGATGCGCTGGCGCGCGGACTGGAGGGTGGCGAGGGCGTCGTTGACTTCGCGGAAGGCGTTCAGGGCGACGTTCTCGTAGGTGAGGACGGCCTCGCGTGTGGCGGCCTTCGTTCTCCGGACGTTGTGGTGGATCGCGCCGCCGTTGAAGAGCGGGCCCAGGAGCGTGCCTCCGCCCTGGCGGCCCATGCTGTTGTTTTCGAGCAGGTGGGCGAGGCTTGGGTTGATGAAGCCGAGGGCGCCGGTGAGCGAGACGCGGGGGAAGTATTCGGCGATGGCGGCGCCGACCTGGGCGTTGGCGGCGCGCACGCGCTGTTCGGCGGCGAGGATGTCGGGGCGGCGTTGGAGGAGCCCGGAGGGGATTCCGGCGGGAATCTCGGGGAGGGTGGGGTAGGCGTCCGGGGTGACGGCGTGGGCATTGCGCTGGCGGAGGATGGCGCCGGGGTTGCGCCCGAGGAGGACGCTGAGGGCGTTTTCCTGAAGAGCGATGGCGCGGGTGAACTCGCTGATGGATGCCTGGGCGGAGTGCATCTCGGCCTCAAAGAGGCGTGTGTCGATGAGGTTGCCGACGCCGTTTTCGAACTTGTTGTGCGCGAGTTCGTAGGCGCGCCGGCGTGTTTGCGCGGTCTGTTGCGCGAGCGCGAGCTGGGCGTCAAGCAGGCGGAGGCGGAAGTATCCGCTGGCGATTTCGGACACGAGGGTGAGCACGACGGCATTTTTGCTGGCCTCGGTGGCAAAATACTGGGCGGAGGCGGACTCGTCCAGACGGCGCAGGCGGCCCCAGAGGTCGAGCTCCCACTGGACGGTGCCGCCGAGGGTGAATCCGTGGGGGCGCGGGGTGCCGGGACCCTGGGTTCCGTAGGAGCGGTGGGCGCCGGCGCTGTAGTCCACACTGGGGAGGTATGCGGCAGTGGCGATGTGGATGGCGGCGGTGGCCTGTTCGAGGCGGGCGAGGGCGATCTTGATGTCCTTGTTTTCCTCAAGGCCTGTCTGGATGAGGATCTGGAGATCCTTGTCCTTGAAGACCTCCCACCAGGGGAGGTTGGCGACGGCGGTGGCGGGAGTTGCGATGCGCCAGTCCGCGGGGGTGTCGATTTTGGGCGTCTCAAAGTCGGGGCCGACCGCGCAACCGGCGGTGAGCAGGGGGAGGAGGGCGAGGGCCAGGATTGTTTTTTTGGACATGCGGCGGATTGAACGTGTTGGGGGACGGGAGGAAAACAAAAAACGTCCCCGCCCCGGTTCCGCGCGGGGCCTCAAAAAGTGTTCGCTTGGGCGAGCGGAGCTTTGCCGGAGAGAAAAAGGAGAAGGTTTTCGAGGGCCATCCCGGCCTGACGCTGGACGCTTTCGTGGGTGCGCGAGCCGATGTGGGGGGTGACGATGCAGCGGGGGGCGTGGAGAAGGGCGTGGTCGGGGGAAGGGGGTTCGGTGTCGAGGACGTCGGTGCCATAGCCGCCGAGGTGTCCGTTTTGCAGTGCGGCGGCGACGGCGGGGGTGTCGATGAGCTCGCCACGCCCGCAGTTGAGGAGGATTGCGCCGGGTTTCATTTGGGCGAGGGTGGCGGCGTTGATCATGCCGTGGGTCTGCGGGGTGAGGTTGGTGTGGAGGGTGACGACGTCGGCGGTGGCGAGCAGCGGGGGCAGGGTGGTGTGGCGCGTGATGGAGTGGGTGGCGGCGAATGCGTCGTCCCAGTGGGTGTCGTAACCGGCGCAGGCCATGCCGAACGCGTTGGCGCGCACGGCGACTTCCCTGCCGATGCGCCCGAGGCCGATGATGCCGAGGGTCTTGCCGGCGATTTCGTGCCCGGTGCGCCGGGTCCAGCGTCCGGCGCGGACTTCGTTGATGTGGTGGTTGAGGTCTTTGGCGAGAATGAGCAGGAGGGCGAAGGTGTGCTCGGCGACGGTGGTGTGGTTGACGCCGGGGGTGAAGGTGACGGCGATGCGGTTGGCGGTGGCGGTGGCGAGGTCTATTTTGTCGAGGCCGATGCCATACTTTGCGATGATGCGCAGGCGGGGGAGCGATTTTTGGATGACGGCGGCAGTGATGGCATCGTCGCCGCAGAGGAAGGCGTCGAAGCTGCCCGCGAGCTCAAGCATTCGCGCCTCGGGGAGCGGGCCGCGTTCGCGGACGACTTCGTGCCCGGAATTTTCGAGGCGGGCGAGGTGGGGTCCGGGCGTGTCCTGGAAGGAGGTGGTGGTGAGGAGAATGCGTGCCATGTCTGGGTGCGGTGTTGGTTTGGTGGGGGCGGCAGGATGGGGGCTTGTTTTGCCGAGGCAAGTGTGAAGCTTGGACGGGGGGTGCGCTGGCGCTCACGTCTGAACACTTGACAATGTTTTTGCAAAACATTCGATGCGGCCCGCTTGTTGCGCAACGAGGCGTGGCTGGCACGAAAACCTTAATACAAAAAAACCAACTCAACATCTCCGTTTATGGCTCAACTCCCTGATTATGTGGCTTCCGCCACGCCAAATCCCGCCGACAAGCGCGCGGGGTGGCTCGCAACTACCGCCGCCGGCAATGCCGGCGTCATGCTCTGGTTCGTCTTCTG
>JAITIB010000060.1 GCA_031279675.1 Puniceicoccales bacterium
ATGCGAAAGGCGGCATGCATTGTTCATGGCGCGGAAAATAATGCTTGCGTTATTCAGGCCGTTAAAATCAACTAAGCCCATTCAATCTATGATCATTGCCTTACATAAAAACGCTCGCACAACGCCGGCCATCCGCGCCGAAATCGCGGCCAGCACGAATTCGATCAACTCTGCCATCCTTGGACATCGAATTCAACGGGTGCATCAGCGACCGGAATCTTAAAATGAGTTTGAAGATATGAGAAATCGCATTGCTTGTGTTCTGTTTCTTTTCAGCTTCGTTTTCCTCGAAGGGTGCTTTGTTTTTTTCAGAAATCCCGCGTTTGATTTTTTAATATTTAACTTCGATGATCAAGATTACAAGCTGCATTATAATCTTGGAAAAGATGTCCCCAAAATTGTTCCAAAGAATTCATTTCTTTGGGGGAAATTCCGATTGAACATGGACAATGAGCCCGTTCTTGAGGAGACGAGTTTTTATAGAGATATTATCGGGGCCGCTTATAGGCAGATTCCGGCGGAAAAGGAACGGCATATATTTCTTCCGGCAGCAAGATTCTCGTCCACGGAAAAGCAGTTTTTGCGAGAGAAACGCGGAGAAAATAACGATGGATGGATTAAAACAAGATGTGCCATACTTGATTATGGGTATGGGAGTGGTTTTGGTTTTTGGAAGGGGTTGTTTTTTATCGAAGACGGGCTACTTTATGCAGTTCCTATTGCGTTGGTGTTTGAAGATTATGGCATAGTTGTTGCCGAGTTTCGCTTTTGGGGATATATCGATGCCGGGAAAGAGGAAAGATTGAAGAAAATCATAGAATTGAATAAAGAATTTCTAAAGAACAATCAGCCTGTCCTTAAATTGTTTCCGAGAGATGAAAAAAGCAGGGCATTCCCGTTGCCTTTGCAAATCTCGGATTTTGACTTGAATTATCCCAAATAAAATAACTGTCAATCAATGCGGTGGGTAGTGTTTGGGGCATGGACACGGGGGCAATACAGAGGGAACCAAGTTTGCAACACTCGGAAATGGTAATCCCGTTTCCGCTTTTGACGCGAAATGTGGTTGCAATCCATGGGGATTTTCCAAGACTTGCGCGCCAATGAAATCATGTCACCAACCCAGCTCGTCCTCAGTGTCGGATTCAATCCGCTCGTGGGCGCGCAAACCGGCAGTCAAATGAGCGCCAGCGACAACATGCTTGAGGAAGGCACCGGGCTTTCCCTCGACTACACGAAGCTGCGCAAGGTCGTCGCACAGTGCACCCAGGACGTCATTCCCGCGGTGGCGCAGGACATTGCGACGGGCGAGGTGCTCATCATCGGCTACGTGAACGCGCTTGCCTTGGCGACTGCGCAGCGCGAGCGCAAGGCCACCTTTTGGAGCACCTCGCGCAACGAGCTTTGGATCAAGGGCAAGACATCGGGCGATTTTCTCGCCCTCCACGAGATCCGCGTCAATTGCGAGCAAAATTCCATCCTTTACCGCGTTACCCTGGCCGGACAGGGCTCCTGCCACACCAAGGGTGCCGATGGCAAGGCCCGCCACGGCTGCTACTACCGCCGGATCAATTCCGACGGCAGGACGCTTGAGTTTGTGTAGGCGCCCGCCTTTCCCTTGCCCGTGGCGCCCGCGCCCTGTCCCGCAGCAGCCACAGGAAAAACGGGCCCCCGACGAGTGCCGAGACCACGCCCGTGCGCACCCCCCCTGCCAGCAATCCCACCCAGTCGCACGCCACCATGAAAATCGCCCCGCCGATGATCGAGTAGGGCACCAGCCGCCTGTGCTCCGCCCCCAGCAACAAGCGCAGCACGTGCGGCACCACCAGCCCCACGAACCCCACCGGGCCGGCCACCGCCGTTGCCATTGCCGTCAACACTGTGGAGAGCGCCACCAGACGCCACCGCATTTGCCGCACATCCACGCCCAGGCTCAACGCCTCGCGTTCCCCAAGGCAAATCAAGTCCATGGCGCGTCCCAATGGCCACAACAGCACCAGCCCGAGGGCAATGGGGGCCGCCATGCACACATCCTCCCAATTCCTGTTTTCGAGCCCCCCCATCAGCCAGAACATCACCTGCGAACCGCGTTCCACGGAAAGGGTCATTTTTGAAAGTGCCAGGCTTGCCACCCCGCCCAGCAGCGCGTTGACGGCGATACCCGCCAGCAACAGCCTGTCCCCGCCGCCCGCGCGTCGCGCAAATCCCACGACCAGCGCCGTTGCCGTGAACGCGCCCATGATGGACGCCACCGGCACAACAAAAAGCGTGTGCGCGAAGTATTCCGGCAAAAACAGCCTCAAGCCCGCCTCCACCACCGCGTGCACGCCGGACGGCAACCCGAGGAAAACGATGGCGCCCGCGGACGCCCCCGCGCTCACGCCGAGCAAACCCGGGCTTGCCAGCGCGTTGCGAAAAAACGCCTGCATCACCACCCCGCTTGCCGCCAGCGCCGCCCCGCTCAAAAGCCCCACCAGCAAGCGTGGCAGGCGGATGCCCCAGAGCACATGCGCGCTGATCCCGTCCCCGCCCCGCAGGCCCTTCCAGACTTCCCCCGGCGAAAATTCGCCCGTGCCCACGAACAGGAAGCCGCACGCGATGCCCGCGAACAACAACGCGGCGCAAACGGGGGGAAGGTGCCTTGGAAATTGCGCGAACATCACCCGTGCAGGCTCCCGTTTTTGCACCGGCAATGCACGCCTATTCGCAATTCGGGCGGGCGCGCAGCCCCGGGTAGGGCTCGGGCGCATAGGGTTTGTCCGCGTTGCCGTCCCGGGTCAGGTGGGCGTCGCAAACGCGCAACAACCCGGCGAGGTCGCCCGCGCGGCGCATGGCGTGGAGGAACGCCCCCTGCGGGTCCACCTGCGTGCCGATGAAGTTCAGGTATTTCTTCATGTGGGCGGCCACGCGCACGGGGGACATCCCCGGTGGCGCGGTCAGCGTGCACAGCTCCGTGATGTAGTCGCGCACATCCCCGAGCAACGGTCGGAAGACCGTGGCCCCGGGCGTGGATTGTTCGCGGATCTGGCGGAAAATCCACGGGTTGCGCACAGCGTGCCGCCCGATCATGACGCCGGCGCACCCTGTTGCGGCGGCCACGCGCGCCACGCATTCCGGCGTTGTGATGTCCCCGTTCGCGATGAGCGGGCACCGCAGGGCGCGCGCCGCCCAGGCCAGCGCGTCGTAGTGCACGGGGCCGTGGTAACGCTCGCGCACGGTGCGCGCGTGCAGCGTCAGCAAGTCCACGGCGTGTTTGTTCACGAGTGCCACGAGGGAGGGCAGGGGACTCGCGTCGTCGAACCCTATCCGCGCCTTCACCGTGAATTTTCCCGGCGGGACCACCTCGCGCAGCGAGCCCAACAGCGCATCCACATGAGCCAGGTCGCGAAGCAGTCCGCCGCCCACATGTTTGCGGCAGATTTTGGGCGCCGGGCAGCCCAGGTTCAAATCTATGCCCGCCACGCGGTGGCGGAGCAGCCGGGAGGCTGTGCGCACCATGGCCGGAATGTTCTCGCCGATGAGCTGCGCATAGACCGGGCGTCCCGTCCCGTTGTTGTCGAGCCGGGCGAGGAGTTCCGGCGCGGGCGTTGAGGTGGCGTGCACGCGGATGAACTCGGTGACAAACCAGTCCGGCGCCCCTTTTTGCGCGATGATGCGCATGAATTCCGGCGTGGTAACGTCCTGCATCGGGGCCAGTGCCGTCGCGGGGAGCGCGGGCGTCGGGGGCTTGTCCGTGGTGTTCATGCGTTGCGGGCGCGGAGCTTGGGCGCGTGTCGCGGGCGCGCAAGCCCGGTGTGTTTTTTTTGCATCATGTTTTCCTTTGCCAGCGCGCGGGTTTGAGGCAATGCTGGAGCCACCATTTTTTCTCCATGAGCAAAGAAATTCCATGCGACTCGTGCGGGCAGCCCGCCACGGTTCATCTCACCAAGATCACTGACAACAAGGTCACGAAGGTGCATTTTTGTGAGAAATGTGCCGCCAAGAACGGGGTGGGCATGGACGCGCTCCTGCCCATGGCGGAAGCGCTCTCCGCCATGGCCGAACCCGTTTCCGAGTCCGATGCGGAACCTCCCGGGAAGTCTGTCACGTGTCCCCGGTGCGGTCTCACGCTTGGCGAATTCCACAAGGGGCATCGCCTCGGGTGCGCCGCCTGTTACTCCGCCTTTGGCCAGGAGCTCGGCGCGCTCCTGCGGAAAATCCAGCCGGGACGCGCGCATTGCGGCAAAAAGCCCTCCGGCGCCACGCTCCGCATTGCCACGCACGAGAATCTTGAGGATGTGCGCAAGAACTTGCGCGCCGCGGTCGAAGCCGAGCGCTACGAGGATGCCGCGCGCCTGCGCGACCGTATCCGCCAGCTTGAGCAGGAGCTTTCCCTGATCACCGGCGGTGAAGCCTGACGCCATGCGCGCGCGACGCACTTTGCCCCCCGCCATGGAATTCCCACCCTTCATCTTTCCCGAAAGCGAACCCGGGGCCCACGGGCAGAATGCGCAGCCCATCGTGCTCAGCACCCGCATCCGCCTCGCGCGCAATCTTGCCGGGTGCCCCTTCCCCGCGAAGGCGCGCGCCCTCCAGCGCCGCCAGATACAAAAACGCTGTTTTGACGCCCTCGCAACGCTCCCGCGGATGCGCGACGGGCATTTCCTTGCCATGGACAGCATCGACAACCTGAACCGCACCCTTCTCGTCGAGCGCCACCTCATCAGCAAGGAGCTTGCCTCTGCCAAGACCGGAGCCGTCGCCATCAGCCACGACCAGACCTGCTCCGTCATGGTCAACGAGGAAGACCACCTGCGCATCCAGGTCATGCGCGGCGGCTTCCAGCTCCTGCGCGCATGGCGCACCGCCACCCATGTGGACACCGCCCTCGAACGCACCCTTGCGATGGCTTACACCGGGCGCCTCGGCTACCTTACCGCCTGCCCCACCAATGTCGGCACCGGCCTGCGCGCCTCCGCCATGCTGCACCTGCCGGGGCTCGTTTTTGACGGCGAGATGCAGCGCGTCATCCGCGCCGTCAACCAGGACGGGCTCGTCGTGCGCGGCTGGCACGGCGAAGGCTCCGAGAGCACCGGCTGCATCTTCCAAGTCTCCAACCAGCACACGCTCGGCAGTCCCGAGCAGGCCATTCTTGAGCATCTCGTCTTCTGGCTCCGCCACATCATCGAGCACGAGCAGCACGCCCGTTACCGCCTCCTGCGCCAGAACGCCCCGCGGCTCGTGGACCGCATCATGCGCAGCTACGGCACCCTCACGCTCGCCCACCTCCTCAAGACCGGCGAAGCCATGGACGCCCTCTCCTGCATGCGCCTCGCTTGCGACCTTGGGATGCTCCCCCTCGAGACCCGCGCCCTTGTGGACAGGCTCACGCTCCGTTGCCAGCCCGCGCACATTCAGGCAATCGTCAAGGAAAAGCTCAACCCTGCCGAGCGCACCTTCATCCGCGCCCGCCTCTTCCGCGAAGCCTTTGCCAACACCCCTCCACCCGACCTCGCCTTTGCCCGCAAGCTGTTTTCGCCATCTCCAGCCCCCGAACGTTCCCTCCGGAGGCGCCGCCGCAACAAGCCCAATCCCACTCCCAATCCTCCCGAAACGGACGCACCCCAGCCCGAAATTTGAAAATCACCCTTGACTAATACCAACAACAAAACCAGACAACCGAATCCTCATGAAAGTAATACCAGCAACCATGCTCAATAAAACCACCCTCGCAACCGCGGCGGCAGTGGCCTTTGCCATTGCCCCCCCCCCCCCCCCTACAAGGGGCAACATTATTCACTGTTGGGGGCCTGCCCTATGAATTCCAGTTAGTGGATGCCCCCGGTGGCGTCGCCAATGCTGCGGATCCTGACTACAGCATCGCATATCTTCCAGTGGGCAGTGTTGGTTATGATTATTCCATTGGCACGTATGAGGTGACCGTTGCGCAATATCTCGCATTTCTAAACGATGTGGCCACGAAAGATACAAACGGATTTTTTTGGACGTCTAAACTGGAAACTCTCAACGGGATGACGAGAACACCCACAGGAGGCGGGGATTACTCTTATGGAGTAACGCAGACCAGCAGTCTAAGCAAACCTGTGTTCGGCGTAACATTTTGGAATACAGTGCGCTTTTGTAACTGGCTAACGAACACAAATTTGGGGTTATCATATTCAGGTGAAGACATTACCGAGTATGGTGCGTATTTTTTGAATTACAGACCCTCAACCTCAAATAGTGCTGACTTGACGCGTGACCTTTCTTCATTGTCAGCAGACCATGCTGGAGAATTTGCTGTGGTATTGCCGAACAGCGATGAGTGGCACAAGGCCGCATTTTACGATCCTACCAAGGACGGGATTGGTGGTTACTGGGACTATGCTACGAAACATAATTCATACACTGTGCTCAATACCACTGCGGCTGATGGCGTGCACTATGTCGGATATCAGCAAGGGACGCCGGCTGATGTAGGCTCTTATGTAAATGCAACTTCATTTTACGGTGCGTATGACATGACTGGAAATGCTCAGGAGTGGATCGAAGCTCTGGCAGATAGCTCTGACCTCCGTCTTATGCGTGGCGGCGCGTATAATAGTTATGGTGCGAATCGTCTCAAACGTGATTTCTATACGATGGCAGGGGCGAATGAAACGCCCGACGACACAGGTTTTCGGATTGCACTTGTGGAGATTCCGCAGGCTGTGCCTGAGCCAGGGACGTATGCGTTGTTTGGCGGTCTTGGCGCGCTTGCCTTGGCTGTCGCCGCCCGGAGGCGGAAAAAATAGGCGCGCGGTTATCGGGGGATAATCGCATCGCAAGCCCAAGACCGACCGGCGGAATCCGGGGTCTTGGGCTTGAATGTTTTTTGGAGTGGGCGGGCTTTCTTGTTGATAAGCGTCGCGTTTCCTTGTTTGCGCATGGGGACATGTTTTCCCGTTTTTTCAAGACACTCAAGGCGCGCGTGGACAGTTTTGTCTCCTTCACCGTCAACGTGATATACGACCGTGCGGAGATGACGCGGTGGGTGCGCGTGTATGCGGCGTTTTTGAAGGGGCTTTCGCTGGTGTTCGGGCTCGCCGTGCGCGGGCGGCATTACCTCTACAACAGCCGGTGGCTACACGATGCGAACCTTGGATGCAAGGTGGTGGTGGTGGGCAACATCACCGTCGGCGGAACGGGCAAGACGCCGGTGACGGAGAAGATGGCGCGCGTGCTCTCGGAGCGCGGGCGCAAGGTGGCGATCCTGAGCCGCGGTTACAAGAGCCGTTCGGAGCCGCTGGCGGGGCGTTTCTGGCGGTGGCTCACGCAGCGCGCCGCGCCGCCGCCGCGCGTGGTCTCGGACGGGAAGTCGCTGTTGCTCAATTCTGACGAGGCCGGGGATGAGCCTTATATGCTGGCGCGCAACCTGCTTGCGCTCGGGGTCGTCGTCATTGTGCACCGGAATCGTGTGCACTCGGGGAAGTTTGCCATCCAGAAGTTCGGGGTGGACACCATTTTGCTCGACGACGGGTTTCAGTATCTTCCGCTGAAGAGCCACATCAACCTGGTGCTGGTGGACAAGACCAATCCGTTTGGGAACGGCTGCCTGCTCCCGCGCGGGATTTTGCGCGATCCCGTGAGCCGCCTGAGGGAGGGGGACTATATTTTCCTGACCAAGTCGGACGGCAACCCCAACGCGGCGTTGATGGAAATGCTCCGGACGCATTACCCGGAAAAGGCCCTCATCGAGTGCGCGCACCAGCCGAGGTTGCTCAGCTCGCTGGACGGGCTGGCGATGTTTCCGCTGGACTATCTGAAGGGGCGGCGCGTGGCCACGTTTTGCGGGATCGCGACACCGGAGCGTTTCGAGGCGTTTGTGCTGCGCTACAAGGGGCGGATACTTTACAACAAACGGTTTCTCGACCATCACCGGTTTTCCGAGGAGGACTTGGTGGATGTTTTTGACGAGGCGGCAGCAAGCGATGCGGAATTGGTGGTGACGACCGAGAAGGATGCCGTGCGCATAGATCCGGCGCGCAAGTGGCGTCTGCCGTTGTATTACCTGAGGCTGGAAATAGAGATCCTTGGCGGAAAGGAGATTTTCAATCGCGCGGTGGCGCGCATTTGCGACGGGCAGGCCCGCGCCCAGGTAGCGTAACTTTGGGGCGCGCGCGGTGTCTCAGTCTCTCGAACCACTGAACCGACATGAATAAGAGCCATCAAAAAAGACTTTGGAAACTTCTCGCGATGTTCGTTGCCACGCTGGCACTGGGCGTGTGCGGCGGCGTTGTCCGGGGCAACGCCACCGCGGCGTCCGCGAACGGCACTGATTTGGTTTGCGTTGACCGCCAGTCAACGCGCATCGCCAGCCCGCCTGTTTTTGAGGGCGGGACGCCAAGCATTGCCGCCGTTTTTGGCACCTCGCTTTATTACGCCACAAACACCCCGGCGGCTGTGCTCAAGACACCCGACGAGACATGGTTTGTGTGCGAAAACGGCGTGTGGTTCATGGCGGATAATGCGCACGGGCCGTGGCGTGTCGCGGCGGCCTTGCCGTCGGATATCGGGCGGATTCCGCAGGGGCATGTTTTGCACTTTCTCACGTTTGCGCGTTTTCGGGAATACGACGGGCGCCATGTCTGGTTTGAGATCGCCCCCGGCTATTATGCCGCGCCGCCTCCACCTCCCGTGCCCGCGCCCGCGCCGACATCTGTTTCCGTGAGCCACACCTACGCTGTCACCCCTGTGTTTTTGCCGTGGGGCGACTATCAATGGGGCGTTGGCGTTGGCATGGGGTGCTGGGGTGTTTCCCACAGCACGTATTATGGCGCAAGATGGACGACCGTTTATTACGCGCCCATATTTTATTCCCGTCCGTTGATTGTGTGGTATCATGCGCTGCGTCCGCCGGTGGTTTACCGGCATCCGTATTACGCCCGCCGATGGGTCGCCACGCGTCCCGCGCCGTTGTTGCGACCGAGGCCGGTCCATGTCGTGACGCCCCGCCCGTCCCCGCCCCGCCACGAGGTCGTTGTGCGTCCGGTGCCACCTCGGGCGCCCGTGCAACGTCCAGTGCCACCGCCGCGTCCTGTTGCTCGCCCGACGCCACCGCCGTCCGTTGGTGGTGGCAGACCGTTTCCGCCGTCGCGTCCTGTTGAGCGTCCGGCTCCGCCGAACAAGGGCGAACGTCCAACGCCACCCAACAAAGCCGAACGTCCAATGTTGCCGTCGCGTCCTGTTGAGCGCCCGACGCCACCGCGTGGGGAATCCTCGCCGTCGGCTGTGCGGACGGGCAAGGAACGTGATGCCAAATGAGGATGGGCGGAAAACGTTTCCGGGTGGTTTGCGTGCTGGTGGTGGCGTTGTTGTTGCTCGCCCCGTTTTCGGCGTGGTTGTTTCCCAGGACTCTTCGTCCAGCCCAGTATGTGCCATTTTATTTTTACGGATACGGCCCGCTTGAGCGCGCGTCGGGGATGGAGAAATGGCGGACGGGTTCGTTTCCGGTGACCTTGCCGTTGCTTGCGGGGATGGAGGGGATTTCATGGGAACCGGTTTTGATGGCGCCGGCGGTGGTGTCGGGATGGGGATGGGATGTTGCGCTGCCGTCCTCTGTCCAGAAACGCGACGAACGGGAGGGGACGGTCACGACCTTGTCTCCGGTGACCTTGACGGTGCTGCGTTCGTTGAACTTCGGGAGCTGGAATTCGTTCCGGCCCGTGGTGAGCGCGGGCGTGGGCGTGCTGCGGCAGTTGCGCGAGGGGCGGGACGAGGGGGGGCGTTTGTTGCAGCACGAGACGCTTCCGATGTTCAGGCTGGGGATTGGGGCGGAGTGGACCCCGGCGGAGGATTTGATTTTCCGCTTCGACTACGGGTATTCGGTCCTGCCAGTGGATTCGACATTGAATCCTGATTTGCCGGACCGCGGGCATTCGTTGCTAATGGGCGTGGAGCTCAGGTTTTAACCTTGGCGGGTGCTTGCGCCGGCGGCGCCTTTGCGAGGATGCGCTTGCGGGGGTTGGCGTCGGGGAGGTCGATCTGCTGCACGTCCATTTCCACTTCCTGTTCCTGTCCGAGAAATTCGAGGAGGACGGCGACGCGACGCTTTGCCGGGGCGAGGCGCATGATTTTTGCCTCGGTGCCGATGAAGGCTCCGGCGATGACGCGGATGTGTTGCCCGATCTGGAACTTTGGGTCGTCGAGGCGCAGATGCCCGTCGGGGGCGAGCATGAAAAGCTCCGCCATGACCGCCTCGGGGATTTGCGCGAGCTCGGCGCCGCGGCGGATGATGCGGGCAACGCCCTGGGTGTAAGTGATCTGCTTGGACAGGGTGGGGGGGAAGCGGGCGAAGAGGTATCCGGGGAAGAGGGCGACGGTGCTTTGCCGTGGCCCGCGGCGTGTGCGGCGTGTGTAGTGCACCTTGGGGTAAAAGACCTCGACTCCGGTGAGCGTGGGCAGATGCATGGCGGCGACGGATTCCCGCCGGGGCTGGGCGCGCAGGCAATACCATGCGGGAATGTCGCCGGCGGGAGGGTTCGGCTCGGTGGCGTGCTGCATCAGGTTCGGGCTATGCGTGCGCGGGGGCCGGCGTGAGCCATTTGGCCTTGGCTTGGGCGAGCAGGCAGAGTTCGGCTGCCTTGAATGCGTGCGCTTGTGTCATGGCTTTTTCGGTGCGGTTGAGGATGTCGAGAATGAGTTCGCCAAAAAAACGGTAGCCGACTTTGCCGGCGACGGCGAGGTGGCGCTCCCCGCCGGCATCGGCGATGTAAATGTGGTCGGTGGTCTGTTCGCGGGCGATATCAAGGTATTTGCGCAACTCAATGGTGCCCTTGGTGCCGAGAATGACGATGCGCCCGTCGCCCCAGGTGCTGAGTCCGTCGGGCGTGAACCAATCGACGCGGATGTAGTTTGTGACGCCGTTGTCGCCGATGAGCGAGGCCTCGCCAAAGTCCTCAAGCTCGGGCGTTCCGGGGTTGGCGTGGTTGGCGACGGCGGCGTGGGCGATGGTGGCGTCGGTGGCGCCGGCGTAGGTGAGAAATTGTTCAAACTGGTGGCTGCCGATGTCGCAAAGGATTCCGCCGTATTCCTTGCGCTTGAAGAACCATGCCGGGCGCGAGGCCTTGCTAAGGCGGTGGGGGCCGAGGCCGAGGACGTGGATGACTTTGCCAATGGCGCCGCTTTGCACGAGGTCGGTGGCATACATGCCGGATTCCGTGTGGAGGCGCTCGCTGTAATAGACCATGTATTTGCGTCCGGTCGCGGTGGCGACGCGGCGGGCTTCGTCGAGTTGGGCGAGCTCGGTGAAGGGCGTCTTGTCGGTGAAGTAGTCCTTGCCCGCGTTCATGACGCGGCAGCCGATGGGGCCGCGCACGTTGGGCACGGCGGCGGCGGCGATGAGGCGGACGGTCTTGTCGTCGAGAATTTCGTCGAGTGAGCGCGCCACTTTCGCCTTCGGGTGGCGCATGAGGAACGCGTCCACTTTTTTTGCGTCGGGATCGAACACCCATTTAAGCGTGCCGCCGGCCTCGATGAGTCCGTTGCATTGTCCGTAAATGTGCCCGTGGTCGAGGTGTGCGGCGGCGAAGACAAATTCGCCCGGTTTGACGACGGGGCGTGGTTTGCCTTGTGGGGCGTAGTCCATGCCACTCGCTTTTTGGAAGCTGGCGGTGGCGGCGGCGGGCAGCGAGCAGGCGGCCAAGGTGCCTGCGGCTTGGGTGAGAAAGTGGCGGCGGTTCATGGTTGTTGCGTGGTGGTTTGCGAGCGTCGCACACTAAAAGATGCGCCGACGGAACCAAGATGTTTTTGAAAAAAATTTCAAACCCTCCTTTCATGTTCCCATGACATTCGCCGACATTCACGCGAAACTCGACTGGGACGGTCTTTGCTCCGCCATTTGCGCGAGCACTTGCGCTGACGTTGACGCCGCGTTGCGCCAGTCCGCCACGGGCGCGCGCTGCACACTCGCGCAACTCCGCGCCCTGCTTTCGCCCGCCGCCGGTGCGCGGCTTGAGGAGATGGCGCGCCTTGCGCACGCGCACACCCTGCGCCGTTTTGGCCGCACGGTGCAGCTGTTTGCCCCGCTCTACATTTCCAACGAATGCCACAACGTTTGCACTTACTGCGGGTTCAGCCTCACGAACAAGATACCGCGCAAGACGCTCTCGACGTCCGAGCTTCTGCGCGAGGCGGAGCTCTTGCGCGGGTTTGGATTCGGGCACGTTCTCGTTGTGTCCGGCGAGGCGCCCGCCCATGCCGGCCCGGCCCAGCTTGAGACGGTGTTGCGCAATTTGCGCCCCCGCTTTGCGGGCCTGAGCCTTGAGGTGCAGCCACTCGACACCGCGGACTACGCGCGTTTGCGCCAGTGCGGGCTTTCGTCCGTCCTTGTTTATCAGGAGACGTATCATCGCGAGGCCTACACGCGCCACCATCTCCGGGGCCGCAAGACCGACTTCGTTTACAGGCTTGAGACGCCCGACCGCATCGCCCGCGCGGGCATTCGCAAGCTTGGGCTTGGCGCCCTTTACGGTCTTGAGGACTGGCGCGCGGACACCTACCACACCGCGCTGCACCTCGACTACCTTGAGCGCGCCTACTGGCAAACCCGTTACAGTGTTTCCTTCCCCCGCCTGCGCCCTCATGCCGGGGACGCCACCGCAGGCTCGATTCCCCATCCCGTGGGCGAGCGTGAACTGGCGCAAGCCATCTGCGCGCTGCGTCTTTTCAACCACGAGGCGGAGCTTTCCCTGAGCACGCGCGAGCGTCCCCATTTCCGTGACAACGCCATGCGCCTGGGCATCACCACCATGAGCGCGGGCGCGAAAACAAATCCCGGTGGCTACGCCGAGGCCAGCGCCGCCGCGCCGGGCGCGAAAACGCTCGAGCAATTTTCCATGTCGGACGAACGCCTTCCCGACGAGATCGTTGCCATGCTCCACCGGAATAATTACGAACCGGTCTGGAAGGATTGGGACGCCTGCTACGACAACGCCACCGTGGGTTGCGACGCACCCTGAGCAACCAGGAGCGGGACGCCTCCACGGCTTATTTTCTCGCGGAATTCAAAACCACCGGTTTCAACCTTCCTCTGATATAATTTTCACCAATGAACGCCTCCTCGAACACCCGCGCCCAAACACTTCCCGCACACCATGCCCGGCCCGACGCACAAGGGTTTTTTGGCAGGTTTGGCGGCGCCTTCATCCCGCCGGAATTGCGGCGCCAGATGGATGAAATCAATGCCGCCTACCAGCGCATCAGCCGCAGCCACGACTTTATTCAGGAACTGCGTTCCATCCGCACCCACTTCCAGGGACGTCCAACGCCTGTTTACTATTGCAAAAACCTCACCGAAAAAATTGGAGGCGCACGCATTTATCTCAAACGCGAGGACCTCAACCACACGGGCGCGCACAAGCTCAACCATTGCATGGGCGAGGCGCTCCTGGCGAAGTTTTTGGGCAAGAAAAAACTCATCGCCGAAACGGGCGCGGGACAGCACGGCGTCGCCCTCGCCACCGCGGGCGCCTATTTTAACATCCCGGTCGAAGTCCATATGGGCGAGGTGGACATCGCCAAGGAGCACCCCAATGTCGTTCGCATGAAAATCCTTGGCGCGCGCATTGTCCCCGTTTCACGCGGCCTGCGCACCCTTAAGGAAGCCGTGGACTCCGCCTTCGAATCCTATCTCCAAGACCCGGTTAACAGCATCTACTGCATCGGCTCCGTGGTCGGCCCCCATCCATTCCCGCTGATGGTGCGCGAATTCCAGCGCATTGTCGGCACGGAATCCCGCGAACAATTTCTCGCCATGACCGGCGCGCTGCCCGACAACGTCGTCGCCTGCGTCGGCGGCGGTTCCAACGCAATGGGCATCTTTTCCGCTTTCCTCGACGACCCGGTTGCACTCCACGGTGTGGAACCCCTCGGGCGCGGAGCCAAACTTGGTGATCATGCCGCCTCGCTCAGCCACGGCACCGAGGGCATCATGCACGGCTTCAACTCCATCATGCTAAAGGATTCCCACGGCAATCCCGCCCCTGTCCATTCTGTCGCAAGCGGACTCGACTATCCCGCTGTTGGCCCCGAACATGCCTATCTTTACACCACCGGACGCACACACGTCGGCACCGCGACAGACGACGAAACCATCCGGGCTTTCTTTCAATTATCCAGAACCGAGGGCATTATTCCCGCATTGGAAAGCGCCCACGCCATCGCCTACGCCACCAAACTTGCCCCGCAAAATCCGGCGCAAACCATACTCGTCAACTTAAGCGGACGCGGAGACAAGGACATAGACTTTGTCATGGAAAAATACGGACATTATGCCGGCGAAAATCATTGCGATTAAGGGTCAAAATACAAAATAAAAAAACGGAAAATGAAACCCGTGCTTCGCCTTCGCGCTTTCTTCTCTCCTTCCCGCGGACGCTTCCCCATGAGAAAATGCGCAAAACCTGGAACCTTTGCTTCCTTTTTTGAGAGGACGAGAAAAAAGGAAGACCTATGAGGAGGCAAACTTCGATAAAAGCTGCTGCCCTGAATGTTGCTTCAGCGAATCTCAAATTGCATGGAGAGGATTATTTTCCGGATGCCCATGAACAACATCGGCTGACTCGCTTTGAGAAAAAGAAATACCGGTTGCTCAAGTTTTCAATATTTTCATTTGTCCTGGTTTTGCTTGTGTTCTTTATTGCCGCGGAAATGAAATCCTCGATTAATTTTCACATGGAATACATTTTCATTTTTCAATGTTTTTTAACCTGGTTCCTGATAACATACATCCCGCGGCCCCGGTGTGGTTCTTGCGGAGGACGCATGAAAAAACAATGGATCGCTTGCGAGGAAATCTCAAAGTTTCACTGCGCTTCCGGCGAATGTCTTTTTTTATATGCGAAAGAGATAAAAAACATGTCTGTGCTGATCTCATGCGCGAATGAGAACTCCCAATGCCTTGATGTTTCCATTTCGTTGGCACGGTCGGGCTTGCTGCGCCTCGTCCAAGCGTTTTTTGATGTGTGTGCCGAATCGAAGTTTGGGGCAGTGCCGGCAATGCTACTGCAAAAATAGAAGTGCCGAAAATCTTTTCAAATATCCACTTGACAGCACCACAAATTTTCCATGACCTCCATGCCAATGAAATCACGCCGCCGCGTCTGCCTTCCACTTCATGCCGCCTCGATGCGGCTTGGCGGCGCGTGTGTCGGAGCCCACGCCGGTATTTTCCGGAATTGGCACAAAAACAACAACGACATCTCCGGAGCCGGTCAACCCCGTCAAACCGCCAACACCCTTGATCTGCAAGCTCGCACAACCTGCGTTAGGAGCCCCGTAACCCACCCCATCGTCAAGGATTACAATGCCTGCCTCCAATGTAATTTGCCGAGACTTGATTTTAATAATCTACATAAAGAATGAAATTGAAAACAAAGACGACAATTTTTTTCTCTGTTTCCCCGTCTTGGTTGCTTGCCAACGGGAAATCTTGGCACCTGTCACCCAAAATCTATTGACAGCAAAAGAACACGAACCCGTTTTTTGTGTAATAGATATCCCAACAGGGTTGCCCATTATCGATAATTCCGTTGGGAAAAGAGAGCTTGTTTCACGAAAATGGCTGTATGAAAATTGCAATACTTCACAGAAGATTGAAAATCTTAAAAAACGACTTTCGAAGAACGATCGAAATGCTGCGGTTCAACTTCTGGCAGCGGCGTGGTTTGTGCTTCCACCCGAAAATGCGGCAGAGGTAGTCCAGTTTGTACATCACGGAATAAAATCAAATGATTCGCTCGTAAACTATTATCTCGGGCTCTTCCATTGGGCAGGCTATGGCATTGATTTCAATTACGCCGCGGGCTTGCAATTTTTTGAGAATTCCTATAAGAGCGGTTGTCATGCGGCTGGTCTTCTATATTTTGATCTGCTTGAATCCTTGGGCAAAACGGAAAGAACATCGCAGCGTTGGCATGACTGGCTGGCTTTTGCGAAGAGCGTGGATAATCCTGAATATTCAGCACGCATAGGATGGGCGGAGCACAACGGTTTTGGAATGGAAAAGAATGAGCATCGCGGACGTGTGAAAATACTGAATGCAGCTATTAATGGGTCCAAATTTGCAAATCTGCGACTGGCCCTTTGGGCTCTTGATGCCAGGGATTTTAGCGGGATGCTCAATAAGTCCAGAATGTCTTTGTCTGATGTGTTGATTAATTCGTTTCTCTTGCATGGGGATGCTCTTCGTTTTTCTGGGAATGAGGGTGGTGTCCTAATGATTTATCGTGAAGCACGGAGGCTAAACCGAGACGCGTTGTTTCGATTGGCCGACTATTTTTATGAGAAGAAAAACTATGATGAATATGCCAAGGTAGTGCTTTTTGTTTATCTGGATTTGAAGCTTCTCCAAAGAGATCATGGTGTTAACACCGGAGAATTGAAACGACTGATTGGAGAATGGCAACAAAAGTTGAACGAAGCCGACTTTCTGCCAACAAAAATGTCAAGGCGCGCCATTGGGAATGAAGTCAAAAAAATGATGACGGAACGGTATTATTTCAATTCCGAGTTGGAAGAGAAATTTAGGCAGGAGTTTCTAAATGAAAATAAAAACTAACTTGATGTATTTAAGTGTCGCGTCCCGGATGGCTGGATATGCGAAAGGCGGCATGCATTGTTCATGGCGCGGAAAATAATGCTTGCGTTATTCAGGCCGTTAAAATCAACCAAGCCCATCCGGCCATGGTCATTGCCCTTCATAAAAACGCTCGCACCACGCCGGCCATTCGGGCCGAATTTGCGGCCAGCAAGGATTCGGTCGCTGTCCTCGCGGCGCGCTACGGCATGGGGCAACGCACTATTTTGCCAGTGGCGTGCGCGGGCGGTTTTTACCGATGCGTTGCACACCGCGCATCGTTTGCAAACCACGTTGACGCGTGCGCAGGAAGCGGTCGTGGTCGAGTTGCGCAAGTGCTTGCTTTTGCCGTTTGATGATCTGCTTGCTGCCCGGAAATCTCAGCGCCTTGCAGCCGACTGTTCCTCCCGCGCCCGTCAAAACTTTCAAGGCTTGCGAGCCGGGCTATAGCTTCGGACGCACCGTTTCCGTTCCGGGCAGGACATGCGACAAACGCTGGAACGCCGCGTGCATCCATCCACCCATCAACTCCCACGCCCTCTCTTTCCAACGCGCTGATGCATACGATTGGCCTCGACCCGTGGGGGATTTCGCGCGACACAACGGGCATGAGCCAGCCTGATCGCATTGCCGTAGCATTTCAAAACGCCCGGAGGGAAGGACGAGCGGCGTTTGTCGCGTATGTTTGCGGGGGAGACCCGACGCTTGAGGTTTCCGCCGCCGCCGTGGAGGCGTTGCTTGGTGCGGGCGTGGACATCATCGAGATCGGGGTTGCGTTTTCCGATCCGCTTGCCGACGGGCTTACGAATCAGCTTGCGGCGCAGCGCGCCCTTCAGAATGGCATGACGCATGGGAAGCTCCTTGAGCTCATCCGGCGCGTCCGGGGGAAGTTTCCGCAAAAGCCCATCATTCTCTACACCTATTACAATCTGGTGTTGGCGCAGGGCGTTGCCGGTTACCTTGGCCGTTGCAAGGAGGCTGGGGCGGACGGGGTGCTCACGCTTGATTGTCCGCCTGAGGAGGCGGGGGAGTTGCTTGAGGCGAGCCGTGCGCTTGGCCTGGCCAATATTTTCATTGTTGCCCCGACGACGCCACCGGGGCGGATTGCGCGGATTGCGCGCGATGCCACCGGGTTTGTCTATTATGTGTCCCGCGAGGGTGTCACTGGTGAGCGCGCCGATCTTGTTGCCAACCTTGGCGAATCCGTTGCCGCGATTCGCGCCCACACGAGTTTGCCCGTGGTGGTCGGTTTTGGGATTTCGACTCGCGAGCATGTTGCCGCTGTGGGGCGTCTTGCGGACGGGGTGGTGGTGGGCAGCGCGCTGGTCAATGTCATCGCCTCCCATGCCGGCGAGCCGGAGCGCATTCCGGGGGCGCTTGTTGCAAAAGTCCGTGCGCTTCTGGGATAGTTTCATTTTTGGTTTTGCGTCCCCGTTTTTTTTTGCCGGGATGTTGTCCGATGCAAAAGGACACTATTCATAATCCGCCCAAGGCTTACGATAATCCGGCGTTCATCCATGGGCCCATGGGACGCCCGATCCGCGTCCTGTGCGAGTTGGACGAGCCCCGGCACCGGTTTGCGCGGCATGGGGTTCGCGACACGATTGTTTTTTTCGGTTCGGCCCGGATTCTTCCCACTGATGTGGCGAGGGCCCGGCTGGACGACGCCACCGCTGCTGCCGCGGGTCTTTCCGGGGCGGATGCCGGGGCGTTGCTTGGGAAGGCGCGGCGGGCGTGCGAGCTTTCCCAATATTACGAGGCGGCGCGCGAGCTTGCCGCGGACTTGGTGCGTTGGGGGCGGGCGTTGCCCGACGGGGTGCCGCCGTTTCACATTTGTTCCGGTGGCGGGCCCGGCATCATGGAGGCGGCAAATCGTGGGGCGGTGGAGGCTGGCGGCACCACGCTCGGGCTTGGCATCAGTCTTCCCTACGAACAGGCCAACAATGGATACGTTTCACCGGGGCTTGGTTTTGAATTCCACTATTTTTTCATTCGCAAATTCTGGTTCGTTTCGCTTGCCCGGGCGATGGTGATCTTTCCCGGCGGGTTTGGCACGATGGACGAGTTTTTTGAGCTGCTCACGCTGGTGCAAACGCGCAAGACGCGGCGCATGCCCATCGTGCTTTTTGGGGCGGCGTTTTGGAACGAGCTGATCAACTTCGAGGCATTCCGCCGGTGGGGTTTGATTGATGACGGGGATTTGGACCTTTTCCATGTCGCGGACAGTGTTGCCGGCGCGCGCGAATACCTTGTCCGGGAACTCTCGCGGCCTCATGCCGCCAACCCTCAACCCGGCGCGCCCCGTGCCTGACGCCGCCACTGCCGCCGCCCGCATCGGCTGGACGACACTTCCCACGCGCGAGGACGCGGAACGGCTTGCCGTCATGCTGGTTGAACGGCGGCTTGCCGCGTGTGTCCAGATCGACGGGCCCGTTGAATCACATTACCATTGGCAGGGGAAACCTTGCCGTGACACCGAGTGGCGTCTCGCGGTCAAGCATCTCGCTGCGAACGCCACCGCCGTCGAGGCGGCGGTTTTGCAAAACCATCCTTACACCGTTCCGCAGTGGATTGCGGTGGACGCCACCGGGGTTTCTCCCGCCTACCTCGCGTGGATGCTTGACAACAACCTGCCCAACGCCCGCCCATGAGTGCCGTCGATTCCTGCCGCCGTTTGCTTTTTCTTGATTGCGACTCGACGCTGAGCGCCATCGAGGGCGTGGACGAGCTTGCGCGGCTGCGCGGCCCCGGGATGTTTGAGCAAATCGCCGGGATGACTCGTGACGCCATGGATGGCGGCGCCGCGCTCGAAACCATATTCGCACGCCGCCTTGAGCTTATCCAGCCCACGCGCGACCAGTTGCAGCGTGTCGCCGCGCTCTACCTTGAGCACCTTGAGCCGGATGCCTCGCAGGCCATTGCCCGGTTGCGCGCCACCGGGTGGACTCCCGTCATTCTCAGCGGCGGATTCCGTCAGGCGATCCAGCCGCTTGCCGAGCGGCTGGGCATCGGGCGTGTTGAGGCGGTGGACCTTTGTTTCAATGACGACGGCACGTATCGCGGCTACGCGCATGACTATCCCACGACGCGCGCACGGGGAAAAAACACCGTGATCAACGCGTTCAAGGCTGCCCACCGCCCGCTGCGCACGGTCATGGTTGGCGACGGCGCAAGTGATCTGGAGACCATGCCAGACGTGGATTTTTTTGTCGGGTTTGGCCGGTATGCCCGGCGTGAAAAAGTGCGGGCCGGCGCGTCCGCTTACATTCTGGGTTTTGCGGAGCTTCCCGGCGTGCTCCAAGGGCTTGTTTAGCGAGAAACGGCAGATCCCGACAGAAGTTGACCCATGTGTGAGTCGAGAAGGCGAGGGTGAGGCAGGAGGATGTGAGGGTGCAGATTGGGCGCTTTTTCGTGGAGCAATTCGACCGGGGTTTTGTTGGCGCGCGAGCGGTTTTTCCGGACGAAGTTGTGGAAGTGTTGGCAGGTGCCTGCCGCTGCCATGAAGTGCGCGCGGCCCGAAAAGTTTTCCAAATCGAAGAACTCGTTTTCGATGGTGGCGTGGACACATTCGACATCGGCGTTGAAGTTGGGGCGCGCAGGCGGATTGAAGCGGTGGCGCGCGCGGGCTGGTTGAGTGGACGGCGGGAGTGGTCGGCGAGGGTGTGGTCGCCGGCGCGCCGGAGGCTTCTGGACTTTGTGGTTGCGGCTGCACGGATGTCCCAGCAAATTTTTTGAGAAAAGTGCTTGCGTGCCCCCTTCTGAATCCTTTCTGAACCTTCCCGACAACGCCACATGACTGCCTTCATTCCCAACGCCACCGCCAACACCGAGTCGAGTGACCTCGACGGGACGTTGTCGCGGCTGCGCCTCGAACGGGGTGCGTCCAATTATGGAGTGAGGGAGTGCGTGTCCGCACGGGACTTTGCTGGACTGCGTCCGGTTCCGCCTGCGGCGGGAGGTTCCGCTAACAACGCGTCCGGTTATGGAGTGCGGGACTTCAGTCCCGCTTTCGGAGCGGGGGATTTATCCCCCGTGTCGTTGAGTGGAACCGGCGCGGAAGAATTTTCTGAAACGTCTTCGGACGGGGCGTTTTTCGCGGACAAGGCGTCCATTCCGCACGCGGCGATAAATCGCCTTCGCGAAAGCGGCGATGAATCGCCGCATTCCATAACAGGACGCGTTGTT
>JAITIB010000096.1 GCA_031279675.1 Puniceicoccales bacterium
GCTCGGGCAAAAATGCACCGGGACGTGACTGGCGGAGAGAGAGGGATTCGAACCCCCGGAGGCTTGCGCCTCAACGGTTTTCAAGACCGCCGCAATCGACCACTCTGCCATCTCTCCTCTGTCCGGGCGCGTGCAAGGTTGCCATGCCGCCGCGCGTGGCAAATAAATAATGGGCCGCGGGCGCGGGAGGCTACGCCCAATCGAGGCCGATGTCGGCCCAGGGGGCTTGATGGGTAAGGGCGCCGGTGGAGACGAAATCAGGGCCGAGTTCGGCGATGGCGCGAATGTTTGCGAGGGTGATGCCACCGCTGGCCTCGGTCCATGCGCGGTTGCCGATGAGCGCAAGCGCGGCCCTCATCGCGGCGGCGGAAAAATTGTCGAGGAGAATGATGTCAACGGCGTTTGTGTCCAGGACGGGCGCGATCTGCTCAAGCGTGTCCACCTCGCATTCAATCAGGAGTCCGGGATGCGTGCTGCGGGCGTGCCGGATGAGCGCGGCAAGGTGGCGTCCGCGCTGGGCGGCGTGATGGTTGTCCTTGAACATGACGCGGTCAAAGAGTCCGAGGCGGTGATTCCAAGCTCCGGCGGTGGCGGTGGCGTATTTCTCCAGCATCCGCCAGCCCGGGGTGGTTTTGCGCGTGTCGAGGAGGGCGCAGGGCAGACCGTCGAGCTGGCGGAGATACGTGGCGGTGTGCGTGGCGATGCCCGTGAGCTTTTGGAGATAGTTCAGGAGTGTTCGCTCAGCCGTGAGGAGCGGGGCGGTGGGCGCCTCGATGGTGGCGATGGTTGTTCCGGCGGCAAGCTGCTCGCCATCGGCATGGTGCCGGGTGATACGGCAGGTGCCGGGGGAAGTGTAGGCGTCGAGAATGAGCGGGAGGAGGAGGCTGCCGCAGAGAGTGATCTCTTGGCGGGCGTTGAGGTGGGCGCGGGCGGTTTGGGTTCCCGGGCAGTGGACGGAAAGCGTGTGCGTGGTGGGATCGCCCGGGGGAGCGGACGGGGCGCGCAATCCGTGCCCGGCAAGATCTTCGTCACGGGCCGTGGCAATGTGCTGTTGGAGGTGGCACGGGTCGAGATCGTGCCATTGGAGTCGCTGATGAAGCCGGGTGGATTGGGTTTGGGTTTTCATTGCCGTGTCAAATTTGCCTGAAATCCATTTCCAAGGACAGCTTGAACAACGTCCATCTGGGGCGCGGGCGGAACCAGAAACAGCCTGACATTTGGTTGAAGATGCGGCGCATCCGATTTTTCCCAATAATGGCCAAAATTTGATGCGCAAAGAAGTGTGGGGATGAAACAGTTCGTCAAGACAGATTGGATGGATGTTTCCTGACTATTTTTGGGAACGCCGCCTGACTTTGCGTAGGGGAAGTGGAGGCATGGCTCAAAAAGTTCTTGTGGGTGGTTTGAAAAACTATCATCTTGACAACTGGGGGAATATGCAGGAAAAAGGATGACAAGATGACAACTGAATGGCAAATGGGATTTTTTGACCGGGACGAACGTCTCGCGAAGCTCGACAAGCTCGGCTATATCCTCGTCGATTTGAAACGCATTGTTGATTTTGAAATCTTTCGTCCGCTTCTCGCAGGCGCACTCGAGAAAAAACAAAACAGCACAAATGGCGGACGGCCAGCGCTTGATCCTATTTTCATGTTTAAAATCCTAATCCTGCAACGCCTCTACAATCTCTCTGACGAACGCGTTGAATTTCAGATAAACGACCGGCTCACCTTTCAACGCGTCCTCGGCCTCGACATAAATTCCCCCGTGCCCGATTATACAAGCGTCTGGTTGTTTCGCGAAAAATTGACAGCCAGCGGCGTTATCAAGCAACTGTTCGATCTCTTCACAGAAAAACTCTCCGAACGCGGGCTTATACAAAAGGGAGGGACGATTGTGGACGCGACTTTTGTGGAGGTGCCGAAGCAGCGCAACACTCGCGAGGAGAACGAGATGATAAAAGAAGGGAAAACGCCATCGGAATGGGAAAAAAAGCCGCAAAAACTCAGTCATAAGGATGTTGACGCACGCTGGGCAAAGAAAAACAAAGCAACATATTATGGCTATATAAATCACCTGTTGGGCGACGCGCCGTCAAAATTCATGCGCGATTATATTGTGACAAACGCCTCTGTGCACGATTCGCAATGCGGATCTCAATTAATAGGTGAAAAGAACGAAGGTGAAAATGGATTTGGCGACAGCGCGTATAAAAGTGCCGAAATGGATGCGCACCTTGTCAGTTGCAAAGTAAACAACTTTATACACGAGAAAGTCAGGCGCGGCCATCCACTTTCCGAAAAGAGCAAAGAAACGAATCGCAAAAAATCCGGAGTTCGTTGTTTGGTGGAGCACATATTTGGGTGCAGGGAAAACAGCATGGGAGGCATCTTTTTGAAAACGATTGGCATTGAACGCGCGCGCACCGGAATTGGCCTGATGAATCTTGCTTACAACATGCTACGTCTGGTGCAACTGCGACGCCTTGGCCGCGCACCCAACTGGCCGTGCCCTGCCAGCGCATAACTCCAGCCTCCGAAATCAGCAAAAGTCAACGGATTTTAATCTCAAAAACAGCACATCCCATCCATTCCTTTAAGATGAAAATTCACCCTCAGCACTTTGTTGTGCCATCAGCCAAAAAATGGATTTTTTCGAACCGGCCTTCAGGATGTTGGGTAAAATATATTCATGCCGGGTTAATATTCCACACTCCGCTCGTCCGACCCGAAAACGGTCGAGACGGCTCTCCGAGCTGTCCGCATTGCTTCCTCCGCCAACGGCAGAAGTCATTCCTTCCCAAACACTTACGAGTTAATGGTGTGTGTGACACTGTCGCGCTGCGCGCGATTCCGCCAACAAGGAGGCGTCTAATCGTGAGGTGAGTCCGGTGGACGGAACGGCGACTTGAGTCGCCGACACCCTGCTGGTGGTTTCATCGTAATGAAGCGAGTCCGAGAAATTCCGGCGACTAAAGTCGCCGTTCCGTCTGGGCTCACGTTGGCGGCGCAGCCACGACTTCCGAGCGAAGCGACAAGACCGGGCGCGAAGCGAACCGGAACATGTCCCGTCGCCACTCGACCCGGTGCCAAAGGCGTCGGTACAAGTGGTAGCGTTGTTGGCGAATGTGAACATTACGGTATCGGGGATGGTCCAAAGAAGTCAGAAGGGACAACGCAAGCAGTTTTTAAAAAAAAGGCGGGAGGCCCAGGCAGAAGTTGCCCCATCTGGGAGGCAAAAAACTCGTCGAAAATGAGTAATTCCGGTGATGATAACAGAGGCGATGCGCTGTTCCTCACCGCCGGAGAGCACGGTCACATGATTAGTCGAGCCGCCCACTGATGGCGAATGAGATACGGGAACAAGGCGAGATATTGTGGGGCATGGCCGATGCGCGGCGATGGGCTGGAAGAGAAATGCCGGCGGTGGTGTCGGCAATAAAACGTTCCGGTCCGGTATGAATTCCGGGGGTTATTTTTGGCAAACCCGAAGCGCTTAATGGTGATTCGGCGCGAGCCGGTCGTGACGCATAAGACGGGGCTGCCCAGTGGAGGCGGTCCGGCCAAGTGTCCGCGCACTTTATCCTTGCGCGGGTGACATCGGCGGGTAGCTTGCCGGCACGTTTTTCAAATGATGTGCAAACATCTGCCTCAAGTTGCCCGGATGGCGGAATTGGCAGACGCGCCTGACTCAAAATCAGGTATCGCAAGATGTGTGGGTTCGAGACCCTCTCCGGGTACCAAGGTTTTCTTCGAGGAGCGAAGCATGTGTGCCATCGTGTTCCTTTTGCTGCCATGATGCCGGGCGAAGTTCCCATTGAGGATGGTTTTCTGGACCTTGTTGCCAAGGCGCAACGGGGGCTGCGCGTTGATGACGCGGTGCTGGCGGCGAGTGCGGGGGTGTCGCCGGAGGCGTTGCGCCGGATGCGTTCCGGTGTGGTGGACTTGGGGGTGGTGCGGGCGGTGGCGTCGGTGTTGGAGTTGGACGCGGTGGCGTTGGTGGCGATGGCATGCGGGGCTTGTTACGCGTCGCCGCCGGTGGTGCCCCGGGTGGAAGGTCTGGCGTGTTTCAACACGCCCTTTGGGAGGGGGTTGTCGGTGAACAATTTTCTGGTTTGGGACGCGGTGTCGTGCGAGGCAGCGGTTTTTGACACGGGAACGGATGCGGCGGCGCTGGTGGCGTTGGTGCGCGAGCGCGGTTTGCGGGTGCGGGACATTTTTATCACGCACACGCATCATGACCATGTTGCCGCGCTGGGGGCGATTGTGGACGCAATGGGCGGGGGGGTTGTGGTGCGTGTTTCCGAGCGCGAGTCGTTTCCGGGAGCGGTGGCGTTTGGCGATGCCGCGGTCTTTGCGCTGGGGGCTTTGTGTGTGAGGGTGGTGCCGACATGGGGGCATTCGCCGGGATTGACGACGTTCGTTGTCAGCGGGCTGGCGGTGCCGCTTGCGATTGTCGGGGACGCGTTGTTCGCGGGCTCGATGGGCGGAAGCGAGGGTTTTTACAGGGAACAGCGCCGCCATGGTCTTGAGCGGATACTTTCGCTTCCGGACGCCACCGTGATTGCGCCAGGGCACGGGCCGTTGACGAGCGTCGGTTTTGAGAAACGCCACAATCCGGTTTTCGCGGGACGGTGAGGCGTTGGCGGCAAAAGAAATTCGTCGCAAAGGGCGCGCATTTGATTTCTGAATTTTCGCAGCATGGCCACTCCAACAATTCTCATCGTTGACGACGAAAAAAACACCCGCGACGGCCTCCAGTCCGCCCTTGAGGGCAGTTATGAATTGTTCCTCGCACGCGACGCCGACGAGGCCATCCGGCTGCTGGATGCGGAGCGGTTCGACGTCGTGCTCACCGATTTGCGCATGGCGGGCAAGTCCGGGCTGAGCGTCATTGACAAGGCGCTCTCGCTGCCCGCGCGCCCGGTCTGCATCATGATGACCGCCTACGGCAACGTTGAGACCGCAGTCGAGGCCATGCGGCGCGGCGCGCACGACTTTCTGGCGAAACCGCTCAATCTTGAGAAGCTTGAGCTCATCATCCAGCGAGCGCTCCAGACGCGGCGCGTTGTGGAGGAAAACAAGGAGCTGCACCGGCGCCTTGACAAAAAGTTCAGCCTCGCCGGCATCGTCGGCAACAGCGCCGCCCTCGCGCACGTCGTCAAACAAGTGCGTCAAGTCGCGCAATCCAAGGCCACGGTGCTCCTCCTTGGGGAAACCGGGACGGGGAAGGAGCTTTTCGCGCAAATGATCCACCAGAACAGCCAGCGCCCCGCCGCGCCCTTCGTCCCCGTTCACTGCGCGGCACTGCCCGCCAATCTCCTCGAAAGCGAGCTCTTCGGTTACGAAAAAGGAGCCTTCACCGGCGCGGTCGAACGCCGCATCGGGCGCTTTGAGGCTGCCGACGGCGGCACGCTCTTCCTTGACGAGATCGGCGAGATCGACGCCACCACCCAAGTCAAACTCCTGCGTTTTCTTGAGACGCGCACCTTTGAGCGCCTGGGCTCGCACAAGCCCATCCAGGTGGACGCGCGGCTCGTTTGCGCCACCAACAAGAACCTCCCCTCCACCGTGTCCAGGGGCGATTTTCGCGAAGACCTCTTCTACCGCCTCAGCGTCGTGCAAATCACCCTCCCTCCCTTGCGCGAACGCCCCGACGACATCCCCCTCCTGCTCAACCATTATCTGCGCCACTTCTCGCAGGAAAACAGCCTCCCCGCGCCCACACTCAAGGCCGATGCCCAGCGCCTCCTCTCCGCCTACGCATGGCCGGGGAACATCCGCGAACTGCGCAATCTTTGCGAAAACCTCGTCGTCATGCACAGCGGTGCCGAGCTCGGCGAATACGATCTCGAAACACGATTCCACACAGGAGCCGCCACCCCGGCAACGCCACCGGACGGCGCCTCGCCACCGCCCGCAACCGCCGCCAAAAGCCCGCTCTCGCGCAGGGAAAATGAAAAACGCCTCCTGCGCCAGGCATTGATCGAGGTCAGGGGCAACCGCACCAAGGCCGCCACCCTTCTGGGCATCTCGCGCCGGACGCTCCATCGCAAGCTCGTCGCATGGCCGGAACTCGATGTCTGAGCTTCCGCCGCCGGACCAACGAAGCCATCACGCAACACCTCCCCTCCTCACGTGCCCGCCACCGACGACCCGCAACAAGCCCAAGCGCGCCGCAACTCCAATCTCGCCGCCGCTTTCGCCGCTGTCGGCATGGACGCGCCGCGCCGCCGGGCCATGGAAATTTTTTACACCTTCTGCCGCGTCGCCGACGACATCGTGGATTCCGCCTCGGAGGGCGACGATGCCAAGCGCGCCACCCTCGACATCTGGCGCGCCACGCTCCGCGGTTATTTCGATGCCACCGCCGGCAGCCCGCCGCACAACACGCTTGCCCGCGAGCTCTCCCAAGTCATCCATGCCTACAATGTCCCCCTCGCACCGCTGCTCGCCATCCTCGACGGTTGCGAAAGGGACATCGGCACGCGCGCCTACGCCACCGCCGCGGAGCTCCACGCGTATTGCTACGGCGTTGCCAGCGCGGTCGGGCTCGTCAGCATCCGCATCTTTGGCTGCACCGCGCCACAATCGGAGGCCTTCGCCATCGCGCTCGGCTACGCGCTCCAGTTCACCAACATTCTTCGCGATGTCGTCGAGGATTACCACGACCTCGGGCGCGTTTACCTTCCGCGCGACGAAATGGACGCGCTGGGTGTGAACCCCGGCGACCTCGCCGAGCCCGCGCGCCATTCCGCATGTCGCCGACTTTTCCACCTCCAGTATTTTCGCGCCAAGCACTACTTCAACAAGGCGCGGCGTCTCATCGCCCCCGAAGACCGTGAAGCGCTCCGGGCGGCATTCCTCATGGGGGCGTTTTACGAGGCCATTCTGGAGAAAATAAAGGCCTCAAACTTCCATCTGACACACCGGCGCGTGCGCATCCCCAAGTGGCAGAAATTGCGGCTCCTGCGCCGCGTTCTTCGCGAAAACACACTCCCGGAACCCTCGGGAACGATGATGGCGGGGATGGGGAAACGCGGCGCGCCACGGCACCTCGCCGTCATCGGCGGTGGCGTCGCCGGCATCGCCGCCGCCATCCAGGCCACGCTCGACGGGGACACCGTCACGCTCCTCGAAGCCCGCCCCGAACTCGGTGGGCGCGCGGCCAGTTTCACGGCGCGGCCCGGCAACGCCACCGCGCAGGAAATCCCCCACGGGCACCACGCGATGTTCGGCTGCTACCAGGCCTTTTTGCACCTTGCGAACACACTTGGCGTCCGTTGGAAACTCGACGAGGCGCCGCGCCTCGATGTCCCCTATCATGCCCCCGGCAAACGGCCAAGCCGCCTCCGGGCAATCCCCTTTTTGCCCGCCCCCTTGCACCTCCTCGGCGCCATCGCAAACTTTGACGCGCTCTCCTGGCGCGATCGTTTTTCCATCCTCCGCACCGGCCTCTCCCTGCGTTTGGGGAAACGACCGGAAAACGGCGAGACCGCAGCCGCATGGCTCGCCCGGCACCATGCAACCGCCAATGCCACCCATGTCCTTTGGGAACCCTTTTGCATTGCCGCGCTCAACGAGCCGCTGGACAGCGCCGACGCCACCTTGTTTGCCGGGACGCTGCGGCGGACGCTTTTTGGCGGCGTCCGCGACTCCGCGATAATCAAAAGCCGCGTGGCCCTGGGCAAATTGCTCGCCCCGGAGACAGCACTCTTCCTTCGCGCCACCGGCGGTGCCGTGCGCACCTCGGCACGAATCACCACGTTTACGTTTTCCCACGACAGCATCACTGGCGCCACGCTGCACGACGGGACCCGCATCAACGCCGACGCCTACATCCTGGCAACACCCTGGACGTCCGCCGCACGGCTCCTCCCCGAAACAATGCCCCTGACCGCCACCCTCCGGCGTCTTCGCGGCAACCCGATACTCAACGTCCACCTGTTCACGGACAAGAGCTTCATGGACACGCCCTTTGCCGCCCTGCTCGATTCTCCATTGCAGTGGATATTTGAAACCCGCCCGCCCGCCAGCCAGCCCGACGCCCCCGTCCACTACGCGATAACACTCAGCTGCCCCGGCGAATGGATGACGCGGACCACCGCGCAGATCACGGCGCGCACCCATGACGAGCTGGCAAGGTTTTTCCCCGCGTTTGCAAAAGTGACCGTTGGCGCAACCCGGGTTTGCAAGTATCCCAATGCCACATTGGAGGCCAAAATGACCTCGCCCGAACGCCCCGGAACCCGCACACCGTGGCGCAACCTCTTCATGGCCGGAGACTGGACGGACACCGGGCTGCCCTCAACATTGGAAAGCGCCGCGCAAAGCGGCCAGGCTGCGGGACTCGCCGCCACGGCCCTTCCAGACACACTCACAATGCATTGATGGGCGGCGGAGGCGTGTAGGCGTTGCGCGCCTTGCGGACATGCTGATGATTTTCGCCAGCCCAGAGGATCAGCGGCTCGACTTTTTCAAGGAGCGACCTCCCGAGCGCCGTGAGGCGATAGTCCACTTGGGGCGGAACAGTCGGGTGGACAGTTCGCAAAACATAACCATCGCGCTCCAGCACGCGCAGCGTCTGCGCAAGCATCCGCTGGGAAACGTCGCCAATGGCGCGTTTCAGACAGGAGAAACGCAGGGTGCCCTCCGAAAGCACCACCAGCGTCAACAAACTCCAGCGTCCACCGATGCAATCGAGAACATCGCGGACAGGACAATTCCGGGCGCCACCACTGCCCGGCCTCACAGGTGGAAATTTCAAACTCATTGGCGAAAAATGCATGAAACAAGACCGCAACGGCGCATATGCCCGCGCCAGGCAGACGGTGATACCAAGGGAACCAAGTTACTTTTTCAACCCCTCTTGTGCGCCACGCCCGTCCGCATTATCATTCGGCAAGCTGGAATCCAAAAGGCCCAGCCTCAACTCAACCATAGAAAGACTGTCACCATGAAAATCGCCATCACCGGCTCCACCGGCCAGCTCGGCCAACTCGTCATCGAACAACTGCTGAAAAGTGTCCCCGCAAACCAACTCATCGCAATCGCGCGCAACCCCGCCAAAGCGTGCAAGCTCGCCGCCCGCGGCATCAATGTCCGCCAGGCCAATTACGACGATCCCGTCGCGCTTCACAACGCGCTGGAAGGCGTCGAACGCCTCCTGCTCATCGCCTCAAACGAGCTCGGGCGGCGCATCACCCAGCACGCCAACGTAATCAACTCCGCCAAAAAGCAGGGTATCCGGCTCCTTGCCTACACCAGCCTCTTGCACGCCGACACCTCGCCGCTGAGCCTCGCCGTCGAGTATGCGCGGACAGAATCCGACCTCAAGGCCTCGGGCATCCCGTTCGTCATCCTGCGCAACGGCTGGTACACGGAAAATCACATGGCGGGCGTCCCCGCAGCCGCCGCCACCGGCATGCTTTACGGCTGCGCCGGCAACGGACGCATCGCATCCGCCCCGCGCATCGACCTCGCCGAAGCCGCCGCCAAGGTGCTCGCAAGCGGAGGCCCCGCCGGGCAAACCCTTGAGCTCGCGGGCGACACCGCCCACACACTCGCCGAGCTGGCCGCCGAAATCGCGCGCCAGTGCGGCAGGGACGTCGTCTATAAAAACCTGCCCGAGCCCGAATATCGCGAAATCCTGATGGCCGCCGGATTCCCGGAGCCCATCGCCAGCGGATTTGCCAACTGGGACACTGAAGCCTCCCGCGGCGCACTCTTTGACGACGGACACCAGCTCAGCAAATGGATAGGGCGCCCCACAACGCCACTCTCCGAAATTGTCCGCCAGACACTCGCCCAAGCCCGGTGAAACATGCACCCCCAAGGGAAACGGCACCACCGGAAACGGCGCGCGCCGTTTCCCTTCGCCAAACCCAAAACACGGACGGGCCCGCGCCAAACCGGCACGCAAAAAGGCGCCGCCACATGGACAACGCCTTTTGTTGGAACGAAAGTGCAAACGGAAAAGTAAGCACCATCGTCCGCGGACGACGGCTCAGTAACTTTCGCTGAAACCATCCTCGCCGCCACCACTCCCGCGGTCATTCCTCGGACCGCGGTTGTCGTTGAAACGACGGCGCGGCGGGCCGTCCCCCCCGCGGTCATTGCCAAACGAACGACGCGGACGGAAACCCCCGCGATCGCCCCCTCCGCGCGGACCGCCGAACGAACGACGCTCCGTCGGAGGACGATCCTCGCGCGGACGGGCAATATTCACCTTGAGCGGACGGCCCATGTATTCCTGGCCCTCCGTGTTGTTGACAGCGGCTTGTGCCTCTTCCTGCGTCGCCATCGTCACGAAGGCAAAGCCCCGGGCACGATTGGTGAAGCGATCACGCATGACCTCGACCTGCTGGACGGTGCCAAACTGGCCGAAGTATTTCTGAAGGTCTTCTTCGGTGGCACCCCATGAGAGGTTCCCGACGAACAATTTATTATCCATTACACTTACTCTCTACTTAGATATTTCGCGCACCCGTTTCCGACCATCGGATTTCAGGTCATCCTTGGCCAGACGCCAACCGACTCCCACCGTGCGAGCAAAAGGCTCTTCTCATAAGAGCCGCGCACACACAGCGGATTTGAACCCGCGCGCGCAACCAAAAAAACTCACCCGCGCGCAACATTTTCCGCCCGCTGGCACGACGCCACCTCGCGCACCCTCCCAAGGATCTCTCCCAGACGACCACGAGGACACCCGAAATTCAGTCGCACAAAACCCGGCGCGCCAAAATCCACCCCATCCCCCAACCCAACACCACCGGCCTCAAACGCCGCGCAAGGATCCTCAAAACCCAGCGCACGGACATCCAGCCACGCCAGATACGTCGCCTGGGGCCGCTGCGCAATGCGCACCCCCTCCATGGACGCCACCGCACCCATCACCACGTCAAGATTTCCCCGCAAATACTCCACGCAAGCCCTGCGCCACGGCTCCCCGTATCGGTAGGCAGCCTCAAGGGCGGCAAACCCGAAAATATTCACCTCGTTGGCCACCCCCGCCAACGCCTTTCGAAAACGCCCCCGCAAACCCGCGTCGGGAATCACCGCGTAACCGCACAGCAAACCCGCCACGTTAAACGTCTTGCTCGCCGCAAAAAGACTCACACTCCGCCGCGCCACATCCTCCCCCAAGGTCCCGAACGCCACGTGCCGCGCCCCCTCGTCCAGCACCAGATCACAATGGATCTCGTCCGCGCAAACCACCAAATCGTGCCGCTGCGCAAACGCCGCCACCGCCTCAAGCTCCGCACGCGAAAAAACACGCCCCAACGGATTGTGAGGATTGCACAGCAACAGCACCCGCGCCAACGGCGTCACCGCCGCTTCCAGCGCATCAAAATCAAACACCCACTCTCCGCGCAACGCCTCCCATGCCATGGGCACACGCACCACGGAACGCCCGGACAACACAGGCGCGCTCAAGAAAGGCGGATAAACCGGCACCGTCGTCAAAACCGCATCCCCCGCCGCCCCCACTGCCCGAATCACCCCGTGCAAGCACGGCACCAACGCCGGAGTGAACACCACCCAGTCCGGCTCCACACACCACCCATGCCGCCGCGCCAGATAATCCACCACCACCTCCAGCACCTGCCGCCGTGCCGTCGCATAACCAAAGACACCATGCCCCGCACGCTCGCGCAACGCCTCCATGATCTCCGGAGCCGACACAAAATCCATGTCGGCAACCCACGCCGGCAACACGTCGCGCCCCGCAAAGCGCGCCCACTTCGTGGAATCCGTCCCCCGACGTTCCGGGCAGGAATCAAAATCAAAACCGCTCATGCCGGAACGTAGAAAAAACCTCCCCCGCGCAACGCCACAAAAAAAATCCCGCAACCGCGCAACCCATCCCGCGACACGGGGTTTACCCTCGTCGAAATCAACAACGGTTTCACAAACAAACACAAAACAACCCAACTCACATCCAATGAAAAAACTAACGACACTAATCCCGCTCTCCTGCGCGGCCCTCGCTCTCGCACTCGCGCCCATGCCCTCCGCCATCGCTGACAACGACGCGCCCAAACCCCCGCCCAAACGCGAAGGTGGCGAACGCCCCGGCTTCCGCGGCGGACAGCGCGGCCCCGGCAACGGCGCTCCCGCAGGCGCCATCCTCACCCGCGAGGAACGCCAAAAACTCAACGCCGCCCTCGCCAAGGCCCGGGCCGACGAAAACGTTGTCGCAGCGCGCAAAGCCTATCAGGACGCCCAAAAGAAGCTCGTCGCCTCCACAAAGGCCGCCGCGCTCAAAGCCGACCCATCGGTAAAGGAAATCCTCGACAAGGTGAACGACCAGGCCCTCCTGCGTCCCGCCCCTCAGCCACGCCCGGCGCGCCCCGAAGGCGCTCCCGCAGGCGGACGCCGCCGCGGAGCCCCGCCACCCCCGCCACCCGCAAACGACTAAGCGTTTCACACAACGCACAACACACCAAACCCGGAGGCAAACACCTCCGGGTTTGCTTTTTCATCGGGAGGTCCAGACAAAAATTGACGCATTTGGGAAACAGGAAGGCATTTTCGCGGTTACGGTTTGTTAGGCGTATTGAGAAACAGGTATTGCCGGGAAGCCGTGATGAGAAGGCGCAGGCTCTTGGGCATGCAAATACTTCGGCACACGTTCAGGAACGGGAATACGACGAAGCCGATGTTCGGTTTAGGCCCGGGAAACCCGACGCATTGACTCCGGCATCTTCGCGCTTTTGCGGTTTTCCGCAATACCGCCAATTACGCCCTTTCAGGGCTCGCAAATAAATGCGCCCAAAAACCCGGGGCGTTGCCCCGGGCTATCGCATGGCGCCCCGTTGGGGCTGGTCCAAGCGCCGCGCGCGTCGGCAGCGGAGGAATTTTCCGGAAGAACGCGGGCGCGGACACAACCGGAACGGCGACTTTAGTCGCCGAGCTTTCCCGGATCCG
>JAITIB010000044.1 GCA_031279675.1 Puniceicoccales bacterium
ACATACCGAAAAATCATCCCTTCCCTCCTGTTTGCCCTCGCCCTTCTTCCCCCGGACGCCACCGCCACCCCGGACACGGCGGACAAGGCTCCCGCCGCCCTTGTGGATACTTCCGAGGCCCCGGCCAAGCCCGCGGGCAAGAAAGCCACCAAACCCGCATCCAAGAACAAATCCCCGAAAAAGCCGGTTGCTCCCGGCGATGCCGCCAAGCCCGCCCCGGGCGCCCCCGCGGATGCCGCCGCGGCAAAGGCCGCCGCCGAGCGCGCAGCGCAGGCCAAGATTGCCGCCGCGGCCATTGCCTCCGACGATTCCCCCGAGGCCAAGGCTTTGCAAAAGCAACTTGCCAAGCTCACCCTTGAGAAAAACCTCATCGAGGCGCGCCTCGCCCTCGCCGAGGCCAAACGCCGTGAAGCCGAGAGCGGCGCACGCCTCAAGGCCCAGAAGGAGCAAGCCCGCAAGAACGAGGAAAAGGCCCGCATCGAGACCGAGCTCGCCCTCGCCTCCGCAAAGGCCAGCGAAAAGCTCGCCGACAAACTCCTGCGCATCCGCGAACTCGAAACCGAGGCCAAGATCCTCAAGGGCGAACAGGAAAACAGTCAGGCCAAATACGCCGCCGAGATTTCCAAATACAACGCCGAGCTGGCCGCTTTTCAGAAAAAGCAGGAGCTTGCCCGTGTCGCCACCCAGACCGCCCCCATTTATCGCAAGGAACCGCTCCATAACGGCACCCTCCACATCAGCGACCGGCGCATCGCACTCAACGGCGCCGTCACCGCCCGCATGGCCGCCCATGCCATTGAGCAGATCAACTTCTACAACAACCAGAACGCCGAGCACCCCATATTCATCGTCATCGACAGTTCGCCCGGAGGCTCGGTCGAGGCCGGTTTCCAGATTCTCAAGGCCATGGAAAGCAGCAAGGCCCCCGTCTATGTCGTCGTCAAAAAATTTGCCGCCAGCATGGCCGCCGTCATCACCACCCTTGCCGAGCGCTCCTACTGCTACAACAACACCATCATTCTCCACCACCAGATGTCCACTTTCAACTACGGCAACATGAGTGACTTGGAGGACCAGCTCCGCATCGCCCGCCAGTGGTATGAACGCCTCGCCACACCTGTCGCCCGCAAAATGGGCCTCAGCCTCGACGCGTTCACCAAGCAGATGTATGCCCACTTCGCCAGTGGCGACTGGGAGGAGTTCGGCGACAATGCCAAAAAGCTCAAGTGGGTGGACAACGTCGTGGACCGCATCGTTGAAACCGGCATTGTGGACATCCGCAAGCCCGCCGGCGCCTCCTCCTCCGGACCCTCCCGTGGCATGCCCGACGACTGCCAGGTCAAGGTTGACGAAAAAGGCAAAACCTACATCCAGCTCCCCCTCCTCGACAACCCCTTCGATGCCTGGTGGATTTATGACAAGCGCAACCTCTACCGCGCCCAATAATCCCCATCCCCGGGGCGAAGACCCCATTGGCATGTTCGACTCAGGCATTGGCGGACTCACCATCCGCCAAGCCATTGCGGCACTCCTCCCGAACGAGGCGATTTGTTATTATGCCGACACCGCGCACTGTCCCTACGGCCCCCGCCCGCCCGCCCAAGTAACCCGATGCGGCGAACACCTCGTGCGCGCCCTCCTCGCCCGGCGCAGCAAACTCATTGTTGTCGCCTGCAACACTGCCACCACCATGGCCATAGACACCCTCCGGCGCAACCACCCCTGCCTGCCCTTCGTCGGTGTTGAGCCCGCCCTCAAGCCCGCCGCCCATGCCACCCGCACCCGGGCCATTGGCATTCTCGCCACCACCGGCACCCTCCACGGACGCCACTACAACGAAACCCGGAAACGCCACGCCCGGGACATCCGCGTTTATTCTGCCGAGGGCACCGGGCTCGTTGAGCTTGTCGAGGCGGGCAAGGCGGACTCACCCGAGGCGGAAGCCCTTTTGCGCCAACATCTCGGCCCTATGCTTGCGGCAGGCATCGACCAGCTCGTCCTCGGCTGCACACACTACCCCTTTTTGGAAAAAAGCATACGTCGCATCATCGGCGAAAAAATCCAAATTCACACTCCGGCAGCCGCTGTCGCCCGCCGCGTCCACTCCCTCCTGTCCCAAGCCGGACTCCTTGCCCCCCCCCGGGCAACGCCACCACCGCACACATTTCACGCCACCGGCAGCCCGATGGCGGGGAAGTTTCCACCTCCCTTCTCTGATTTAATTCCGGGGCAATGGGAGTTGGAAACGCCTGCCCCGCTTTGAACCAGCGTCATGTCACGTCTCCAACCTCGCCCAGACGAATCCTGCCTGTGCTGATTCTCAGAATTGGTAATTTATACCTGCGTTGAATTGGTGGGTGGTTGCGGTGCCGTAATTGCGCGAGAGGCCGAGATTGAGTTTTTCAGTGCACTGGAAACGGTATTGCAAGTCCGCGCTCAGGTTTTCGGTGAAGGCCCAGCGGGCGCCGAGGGTCACGCCGTACGAGAGGACAGCTTTTGAGCCGCTTCGGTTGAGCGTGGTCGAGGTGCCGCGCATCAAGTCGCCGGTGGTGTTGTAAACTTCGTCGCGCGAGTTGAATTTTGATTTCATGGAAACGTAGGTCAGGCCGAGCGTGGGGCCGATGCGCAGTGAGAAACTTTCGCCGAGCGGGATGTCGTAGGCGAGGGTCAGGAGCATGGGCACGTTGATTTGTTCGCTTTTGCGCGAAAGCGTGCCCGCGCTGGACCGTTTCCCACGCATTATGTTGCGCCGCGCCAAGGCCCGGCTTTTCCGCCGGGAGCCAACCGATGGCCGTGGGGTAAAAGAGAATTTCCGCGCCGACCAGCGCCGTGAGACGCACCGCCCTGCCGCTTCTATGCGGTTTGGTGGCGTGATCAATGCGAGTTTTTCAATCAAAGAGTGTCGCAAGGTGTATAGCGCGTGAAATAAGGGCAAAATGTGTTGACTTTTCAAAATTGCCCCCCAATTGACATATGACAAATGATTGCAAGCGATACAGTGTTGAACGCAATTGAGGCGGCGTTCGGCGGTGTTAAGAGGCCTGATGATGAGGCGCTTATTCGGGACCCGTTGGATCTCGATGAGGCATACGCATTGAATATATTCCGCATGAGACGTTCCGAGGAGATAGATGACTTGACGAAGATAGGCGTTAGTTCTGCGGAAGATCTTTATCATCTCTCTCCGGAAGGTGTTCACTATTTTTTACCTTGTTACCTGCGGTATGTCGTCCGCAACTACTCTCATTGGGAATACTGCATAGTTGTGGGTTTAATTCAATTTTTGGATGTAGAGCGACGCCTCAGTTATGGTGCAATTTATCCTGATTTTACGATCGAACAGAAGACGTGCGTGAAACTGGTTCTATTATTCATGGACGAAAATTTAGAGCGATATGATGTTGAGGACGAAAAAGGCTCAGTGCGAAAATGTCTTCAACAAGTAATTGCTTCTCCATTTTGGAATGGAGGCGTCGCATGTCCTGCGTCCGCGGGCATGAAAATTGAAAATAAAAGGGACAAAAAGCAGAGTTGGCCGTGGAAATTTTTTCTGTGTGTCTTTTTTCTTGCTGTCGCCATGTATGCAAACTTGTTTTCATCATTTTTGACATGCATGAAATCGCCTATTGTCACGGGGAAGACAATAGGGTTGTTGATGGAATCGTGATGCCGGTGGCCGCAGGCCCTCGTCCACGTTTGCTTTTTTGTCCTCCCGCTTACGCCCAGCTGCATTATGCGGGCGACGAGTGGGTTTTTGTCATGTATCGCCCTTTTTGTGAATGGTGGGTTTCGCGTGTAAATCATGTTCTTCCAAATGTGTAAAATGATGACTTTGAGGGAAAAATCCTTGCCGTTTAAAAATTAGCATGAACTCTTTTTTGCGAAAAAAAACACTGCTCAAGCCCGTCGTGCTTGTTTTTATGAAAAAGTCCTGTTTTATTATTTTGGCTTTGTCGTGCAGTATTGCGCTAAGTTATTTGATTTTCTGGTGTTATGGGCTGTTTGCAGGGGAGAATCTTGAAAAAGAGACTTTCAACGAGATGTTTAAACTTTTGTTTTTTGAGGTTTTGTATCCGCTTCTCTGTCTTCTTATTACTTTTCTCGCGTATGTGTGTGTTGTTTTGATGTTGTTTGGAAAAAAACTTGCGGTGTGTGTGTGTGTGTATGTGTTTGGCGTGTGTTTGATAATGATTGGCTTTTCAGCCAGCCAAATCGGGCGTTCATTGATGTTGGTAATTCCCTCGGCGATGATCGTTTTGATTTTTGGACTAAAAATATTGCTGGATGATGACAGGTGACGCTGTCGATTCGCGCCCTGATGTTAGTCATGCTGCTGCCGGGGGGCAGCAAGGGAGGCATGAGGCGGATCTCTCGGCGTTATCCAAGGTTGTCGCCGGAATGCCATGCGATCGGGGAGGGTATGCATATTGGATGCTTTCTGCGCATCCCAAAGGAAGTGCTTGTCTCCTTCGTTATCGTGCGAACTTTGGCTTGGGGAGCTGCGCTTCGTTTGGGGCGCGTGCGGTTTCAACCGTCGCGCAGGACGGGTGTCGGCGAGTTGTCGGGTTAGCGTTGGGTGGTGCTTTGTCCTTGGTTCATTGGAAGCGAGTCCTGCGGAAATGAAGTTTGACCTGGAGGACAAATCGATCAGGATGCGCGCGTCTATGATTAAAACTTTCACCACGCTGGCGCTCGCCGCCATTACATCAACCGCGGTTCTTACTGCCGCCGAAACCGCCGTGTCACCGCCGCCGCCGCCGTCTCCTGCTGCCGCACCCAAGCCGCTCACCGCCGAGGAAAAGGAACGGGTCTTGGAGGTGTTCGGCTGGTTTGTTGCGCAAGGGCCTTCGCAGCCTGTGAACCTCGAAGTGTTTGGGTTCACGCCAGCCGAGCTGGACGTCATCGTGCGCGGATTTCGTTCCGGGGCGGAGGGGAAGGATTTGTCCAAGAGTTTTCAGGAAGTCATTCCGCAGCTCGACCAGCTCATGCGCGAGAAGGCCGTTGCGAACCAGCCCAAGATTGCCGAGAAGAACAAGGCCCGGCTTCAGGAGTGGGCGCAGAAAAACAAGGATCACCTGCTCAACGTCGCCAAGGAGCAAGGGATGCAGACGACGCCGACGGGTTTGCGTTACAAGGTGCTCGTTCCGGGCGCGGATCCGAAGCCTGTTCCCAGCGCCACCGTGAAGGCGAAATACACGGGCCGGCTTGTGGACGGCACCGTTTTTGACAGCACCGACAGCCGTGATGGCGAACCTGCGGAGTTCCGGCTTGACAGGGTGATCAAGGGCTGGACCGAGGGCCTGCAGAAGATAGGCAAGGGCGGAAAGATTGTTTTGCACATCCCGCATGACCTTGCCTACGGCGAGGCTGGGCGCCCCGGGATTCCGCCCATGTCCACATTGAGTTTTGAAGTGGAGCTGGTGGAAGTGGACAACACGCCGCCCAAACCGGAGGAAACGGCTGCCGCCAAGGGCGCGGCCAATCCTTGAGCGTTCGCGGATCCACCGGAAGCATCCGAAGTCCTTCGACATGCGCAAGTGTGGGGAGGACTTCTTTTTTTCCGGATGGTTTTGCCTTTCCGATGATGTCCGGACATGCCTCCCAAGCCCTTCTCGCCCTTGGCAGCAATCTTGGGGACCGGGCCGCGTTTCTTGATGCGGCGGTGGCGTCGCTGGCGGCGGAGCCTGGTGTGTGTGTGCTTGCGCGGTCGTCGATTTACGAGACGGCGCCCATTGGCACGGCGGCCCGGGCTGATTTTCTCAACGCCACCGTTGCCGTTGCAACGACGCTCGGGCCCGAGGGATTGCTGGCGGTTTGCCAGCGCATCGAGAGTGGGAATGGACGGGTGCGGTCTGTCCCGAATGCGCCGCGGACGCTGGATGTGGACATGGTTTTTTTCGGGAACGAGGAACGTTGTTCGGCGCGGCTGACGCTGCCGCATCCGCGTTATGCCGGGCGGGCGTTCGTGTGCGTGCCGCTGGCGGAGATGCTTGCCCTGCCGCCGCTGAACGCGGAGCGCGGGTGGGACTGGTTGCGTGCGCGGCTTGATGCGTTGCCCGGAGGTTTGCGCCATCCCTCGCCTGCGTGCCGCCCCTGGAAACGATGAGCGCCCGCAACGCAGAGGAGTCCGGCATTGTTTTCCTGCCCGCGAGGGAAAGGGTGGCGCCCGGGCGTTGCGTGCGTTTGCCACTGCTTTGGTTTCTTGTCCCGCTGGTGTCGGGGTATGCGGCTTGTTTCACGTTTGAGATCCATGCGCCACTGGTGGCGCAAGTCTTTATTGTGTCCGGTGGCGTTGGCGCGGCTGCCGTCGCGTTTCTGCGTCCGGGTTGGACGTGGATTTGGGGTGTGTGCCAGTGGACGGGCGCCACCGGGCTGGCATTGCTGGTTTTTGAACTGAATGTTAGGCCAGTGCCGGGATGGGAGGGATTGCCGCCGCGCGAGGCAAGGCTTGGTTTGCGCTGGGAACAGGTTTTTGCCTCGCGCCCCGATGCGCGTTCGGTGGGTGGCGTGGCGCGTGTTGTGGCGGCGCCCGCGGTGGTGTCCGAGCTTGTCGGGACGGATGTTTATTGCCGATTGCCCAAGCCGGTGCCGGCGGGATTGGTTGGGCAGGGGGTTGTTTTCGACGCCACCGGGGTTGTTGACACGGTGCGGCGACAGGCGGGGGACGGCGCCGGCCCGGGGTTTTGCGATTATCTTGAGCGCCGCCGTGTGAACATGGCGTTCACGCGTGTTCGTGACAGCGTGCTTGTCAGCGGGCAGGGGCCGTTTCGTGCGTGGTGTTCGCGGCAGCGCGAGCGCATGAGGGAGGTGTTGGAGGCTGGGCTGGGGGATGCGCCGGATTGCGCCCGGCTTTACGCGGGGATGCTTCTTGGGCGTGCCGCAGGGTTGCCTGGCGAGCAGCGCAACGCGTTTGCGCGGACGGGGACGGCGCATTTGTTTTCGGTGAGCGGGCTGCATGTGGGCGTCATTGCCGCCGCGTTGTTTTACGCCGGGCGACGGCTTCCGGTGCCGAACGCGCTGGTGCGCGTCGCTGTCATCGCCGTCATGTTTGTTTTTGTGATGGTGACCGGCTGGGCGGCTGCCGCGTTGCGGGCGTGGTTGATGGTGGCGGCTGTGCTGGCTGCGAAAATTCTTTGGAGGGAAGGCGGGCCGGCGGAGGGGTTGGTGCTGGCGGCGACGGGGGTTTTGTTGTGGGAGCCGGGGGCGTTGCTCGACGCGGGGTTTCAACTGTCCTACGGCGTGGTTGGGGCGATTGTCTTGTATGGGGTTCCGCTGGCGGGGCGCTTGCAGGCGTGGTGGCGTCCGTGGCGGTATCTTCCGGGGCGGGCCCGTGGGTGGCGTCGTGTGGTGGGATCGGGATACGCGTGGTTGACGGGCAGCGCGGGCATCAGTTTTGCGGCGATGCTGGCGAGCGGTCCGTTGATCGTGGCGTATTTCAATCTGTTTTCGGCGGGATCATTGGTGGCAAATCTTGTGGTGGTGCCGTTGGCTTTCCCGGTGATCGTGCTGGGGTTTGCGAGCATGGTTCTCGGGATGCTTGGGCTGGGGGCGCTTGCGGTGCCGTTGAACGGGGTCTCTGGCGCGGTGTTGCGCGTGCTGGACGGGTTGGCGCGCTGGCTTTCCGATGTGCCCGGAGTGGCTTGGGAGCTGGGATATCGCGAGGCGGGTTGGGGCCCGGCAGTGGCGTTGGTTTCGCTGGGCGTGATGCTGGTGTTGCCGGTGGCGTCGGATGGGCGGCGGTGCGCCTGGGGGTATTTTTTGGTGCCACCGCTTGTGTTGTTGCTCTCGTTTTTGCTGGGCGGCGTGCGGGTGTGATTGCCCGCGAATTTTTTTTGGAAAAAAGGGCTTGCATTGGAGCCGCGGATTCTTTTCTGGTGGTGCCCGTAATTCAGCTACTTCAGCCATGTTACCTCCTGCCAGCAAGGCCATTGCGATTGTCAGCGCCCTTGGGTTCACCCAAGGCGCCGGGTCGCGTGTTCGTGAAGCGCTTCGGGAGAAATTGCGTTGGGTTGGACAAAATTTCTTCCCGCCAAAGGTGGAGTCGCGATTAACGCGGCAATCCCCCCCCCCCCCCCCCCACACACACACACACACACACACACCGTGTTCTCGTAAGAGCCGCACGATTTTCCAACCGCGACGAGAGCCATTTCGAGTATTCCGAAATGGTGCCTTGGTTTTTCCTACCCTGCTTCCAATCACTTTTTTCACTAACCTGACAAACAACGTAGAAAGTAAATCAGTCCCATGAATAACAAACCAACGCTCAAGACGTTAACCCTTGCCGCCTCGACAATGGCGGCGCTTTCCCTCTCTCCCGCTTTGGAGGCCAACCCGACGCTGGATTGGGATCAAATTGGGGACCAGACGGACACCATTGGAGGGCAATATATCAATGGTTACGTCAGTAACAACACACAAGGAACGGCGACCACTGTCACTGTCACGAACAACGTCACTATACAAATCACAAACGGATGCGACACGGGTTACGGCAACTATCGTGATATCTTGCTTTTGGAGCAAGGCACTACGTTCACTGTTGGAACGGATCTGCGTATAGCACGTAAAAACTCCTCGTCAGTGTCGATCTACGGGACTGCCAGTGCTGTGAATGTGTATATTGGCAAAGATGACATTAATGCATCGGATGGTGCTATGAATGTTTACTCAACCGGGCAATTGTCCGTCGCGGGGGATTTTGTCGTGTCTGGAGTGCGCACAACTCATATGGCTCCGCCTCCTCTGGGGCCGTACACAGTCAAAGATGGAAAGCTGCAAATGCAAGGTGGCGTTGTGACGGCAAATGCCGCCAAGTTGGGCGGAGTTGTGGGGATTAACAACGGTGGGAGCATTAGCGCGGGCACTGTTTATGCGGGATCGAATGCGGAGGTTGAAATTAAAAGCGGGGGGACGATCACTTCCACCGGGGATTGGTTTATTTCTTCGGGCGCAACTTTTGCTTTTGAGTTGAACTCGGGTTTACTGTCAACGGCGGCCATTTTAGGAAACGGCACGCTGGGAACGGTACTTGCCCCTGACTACACCACCTCGACGGCGGCGCCCACGGGGATTAATTTGAACCTGAGTGTTGCCGTGGGCACGACGTTTCAGCCAGGGGATGTTTTGAAGCTTTTTGATAACATGCCCTTTGTGTCCGACGCGGTGAGCAGTCCGGTTATTAGCGCGGGTGGCTATACTTTTGCCGTCCTCACGGATGGTTCCGGGCTTTCGGTCCAGGTGATTCCCGAGCCGGGGACGTATGCGTTGTGCGGTGGCGTCGGCGCGGCGTTGCTGGCGCTTGCGGCGAGGTGGCGTCGGCGGCAAAAGTAGGGATTCACGGCCCTTTGTCCCGCTGGGGCAAAGGGCGTTTTTTTTTAAGGGAAAGCTGCCCCCGTCGTTTGTCGCGGGGTTTTTGTGACGAGCGGGGGCATGGGTTTGCTGGCGAGCGCGGTTCCCGGTTGCATGGGGAATCCGGCGATGAAGGCGTGAGCGGGGAGCATTTTTCCTGCGGGGCGCTGCAGTTCGCGGATGCGCAGGATGCCGTTGCCTGTGGCGATGTGGATGCCGTCTTTTCCCGCTGACAGGAGCGTCCCGGGCGCGGGCGGCGGGGTGTTGGACGGGAAGGGCAGGGGGGTGGCGGCGCCGATCTTGAGGGGGGTTTCCTCCCAAAGGATGACGACGCCGGGCCATGGGTTGAGGGCGCGGACGCGCGCGGCGATTTCGCGGGCGGATGCGTGAAAGTCCACGGCGGAGTCTTCGCGTGTGATTTTTCGCGTGAATGTCGCGGCGGATTCGTCCTGGGGGATTTCGGTGGCGGTGCCGTTGATGATTCGCGGCAGGGCGCGCTGGAGCAGGGGGACGCAGGCGGTGGTGATTTTTTCGCGAAGCGTGCCCCGGGTTTCGTCCGGTGTCATGGGGATGGTTTGCGCGTCCACGACGGGGCCGGCGTCGAGACGCGGGACGATGCGCTGGAGCGTGACGCCGGTTTGGGCGAATTCCTCGGCGATGGCGCCCTCGATCGGGGTGGCGCCACGGAGACCGGGGAGCAGGGATGCGTGGAGGTTGAAAAAGCCCAGTGGGGGAGCGGACAGCAGGTCGCGTTTCAGGATGTGTCCGTAGGCCATGACGAGGGCGAGGTCGCAGCCGCAGGCGTGGAGGGCGGCGGGCGTGGCGGCGTCAAGCCGGGCGGGTTGGTGGGCGGGGATGGCGTGGTTTTCCGCCCATGAGACGATGGCGTTGGCGTGTGTTTTTTGCCCGCGCCCGGCGGGGCGGTCGGGCTGGCTGAAGACGGCTGTCAGGCTGAGGGCGGGCTGCGCGCGGATGTGCTCAAGGGCGGGCAGCGCAATCTCATCAGAGCCGAAGAAGACGATCCGGGTCATTGTGTTCGGAGGTGTTGCGCGCCCGGCAGGGTTGGGCCGGGCGGGTGGATGCGCGAGAGGTCAGTCTTTTATCGTCTTGATGACGGCGCCGGGCTTGGGCTTGAGCTTGCGGCTTATGGTGACCTCGTTCCAGACTTGGCGCGTCATGTGCTCGGCCATGAGGTGGCGGTAGAAGTGCGCCCATGATTTTGCCGAGGGCGGGCGGGTGTAGTCGGGGTCGCGCTGTCCGTCGTCCGAGGAACGCGTCGTGCCGCGGGGGTAGCCGAGGTTTTTGTGAACGACGTCGTCAATTTGGTGCAGCCATTCGTGGAGCTCGGCCTCGCCTTCCTCCTCATTGGGGATCGGGAAATGGGTGCCCCAGGGGATGATGATGTAGCCGGCGCCGTCGAGTTCGCCGATGCTTCCGTAGGCGGCGGCGATGTAGGGCGGGCGCGGGACGTTGGGCCCTTTTTTGCCGCGATATTTCACGTAGGTGATGACGGTGTCGTATTTTTTTCCGCCGGCGTCCCTGGCTTTGCGAAACTCGGCGGCGGCGGCGCGGTAGCCGACGAGAAAGTCGGATTTGCTGTCGGGGATTTTTTTGACGGGTTCCTTGATGACGACGACGTCGATCTGGGGGAGGAGGACGCCGCTGGAGTATTCGAAAACGAGGTCGCGGAAGCCGCCGAGGGCGCGCCCGATGACGGCCTTGTCGTCGGCGTTCATGATCTGGTGGTACTGGGTTGTTTTGCCGTCGGGCGCGGTTTTTTCCGCCTTGACCTCCTCGTAAACGAGCGCGAGGACGCGCCACGGGCGCGCCTTGGCGGGGTCGGTGTTCGCCCGGACCTTGGGGCGGAGTTCCTTGACGCGGGCGCGGGCGGCGACGCGGTCGGCTTCGGTGCAGGTGGTGCGGTCGAGAACGCGTTCCCAGCAGGTGAGCGCCTTGGCTGTGTCGCCCGCTTTTTCGGCGTCCTCGGCGAGCTGCTTGGTTTTTGCGAAATCAAGCGCGCCGGCCTTTGCGGCCCATTCGCCGGCGGGGACGCCACCCGTCGTCTGCGTCCTGACTTTCAGCGGCGGCAGCGGGACGCCGGATGCGGTCGCGGCGGTTGCCACGGGTGCGGTGTAAAAGGCGGCGCCAAGGATTGCCGCCAATGCGATGTGTTTGAGGGGGATCATGCTGGTTCTCAAAATCAAAAGTGAGCGCGCATGGACAGAGGCCCGGCGAAAAGGTTCCGGCGAAAAACGCGCCGTCACGCGCCAGACGGAACCCGGCGACTAAAGTCGCCGTTCCTTGTGCGCCATCGTCATCTGGCGAAGGCGTTTGCGGGTGTCCTCGTATTAAACATGCTGGGAAATAGGCATTGCCAAGAAATCGAGAAGGGAGGCAGGCGTTTGGGTATGCAAATACTTGATCGCACGCTTAGGAGCGGGCGGACGAATCGCAGGCGCGCGGTTGGCGCCCTCCAAGCAAGGCCGGTCAATTCCGGCAATTTGCCAAGCCCGCAATCGCACCCCCGCATCCTTTTTTTGAAAAAACTGCTTGCGCTCTCCCTT
>JAITIB010000057.1 GCA_031279675.1 Puniceicoccales bacterium
CGATGTCCTTAATGTTTCCGGAGGCGGCACTATTGAACTTTCCAGAAATTTTAATTTGGCCTCGAACGCCAGAGTGAACCTTACTTTGGCAGAAAATGGGCCAATTCCTATTATTGTGCATGGCAATGTTTACCCTGCCGGTCCGGGGTATGCGTTGGATATATTTGCAGAGGGGGAATTGATTTTTGCGCCGGGCACTTCGTTTAACATTATGCAACTGTATGGAGGTGGAAGTGTGGATCCGTTTTTGTTTGGGACAAGTTTTGTGGAGCCGACGACGGGACAGGAGTTTCTCGCGAGCGGGGATGGCACCAACATTATCCTGACTGCGCAGGCGATTCCGGAGCCTTCGACGTATGCGTTGATTGGCGGCGTCGGGGTGCTGGCTTTGGCGGTGGCGAGGCGGAGGTGGCGCAAAGGTTTGTAAGAATCGCGCATGGGGGCGGGGGCAAAATAGTTCTCGCCCAAACCAAACCCAAGGTGCCGTTGTGGTGGCCTTGGGTTGGATTATTGGCTGGCGGGCTTTTTTTTCCGAAGGAGTTTACGGGAGGTTTTTCGCTGTTTCCTTGGGGTTGTGTGCGCAGAGGGTGGCGTAGGCGTGGATTTTGGAGACGAGGTTTGCGAGGCCGTTGCGGCGGTTTGGGGAGAGGTGTTGGGTGATGCCGACGTCGCGGAGGAAGTCGGTGCTGGTTGCGAGGATTTCGACGGGGGTGGCGTCGCTGTAGTATTCGCAGACGAGGGTGGCGATGCCTTTGGTGATGAGGGAGTCGGCGTCGGCGCGAAATTGGCAGGTGTGTGTGGCGGGGTTTTGGGAGGGATACATCCAGAGGCTTGAGGTGCAGCCTTCGATGAGGAGGGGGGGGATTTTGTATTGGGGGTCGAGGGGGGGGGTGTTTTTTGCGCGGTCTATGATGTATTGGAAGCGTTCGTGGGGGTCTTCGATGGGGGTGAGTTCGTCGAGGAGGGCGAGTCGTTTTTCGGCGAGTGTCATGGAGTGTTTGCGTGTTTTTTCTTAGTTGAAAAGGTTGAGGCCTGTGAGCTCGGGTCGGGCGAGGGGTGTGATGAGGGTGCGCAGGGCGGCGATTTGCTCGGGTGGGCAGGTGGTGTCGGTGTCGGTCCAGTGGAGGATTTGCGTCCAGATGGCCGGGTTGGGGCGGCGGAGTGCGAGGAGTTCGGTGATCTCCGCGGGGAGGTCTTTGCGGGTGCCGTAGCGTTGGGTTTGTTTGCAGAGGATGCGTGTGGCGATGGTGTCGGCTTTGAGTTGGGAGTGGGTGGGGTGGGCGAGGAGGCCTTTTTCGAGGATGCCCAGGGCGTCGGTCGGGGCGTTGACGTGGCGGAGGAGTTGGGCGACGGCGATGTAGGTGGCGGGGTTGATTTTGCGGGGGTGGTGGCGGAGTTGTTTGATTGCCTCGGTGAGGGTGCGCTTGGCGTCGTAGGTGGTGGCGGTGGCGGGTTGGATGCAGTGTCCGTTTTTGTCGTATTCGCCGTCGCGGTGGATTTCGAGTTCGCGGATGCGGGCGAGTGTTTGCGTGTCGTTTTTTTCGTCGTTGAGGAAGCGGTCGAGGAGTGCGCGGGCCGGGCCGGTGTCGTTGAGTGCGAAGTGGGCTGCGGCGAGGAGTGCGTGGTGGGTGCCTTCGTTGTCGTTGGAGTAGAGGGTGCGGTAGGTGGTGACGATGTCGCGGTAGGTGGCGAGGGCGTCCTTGGGGCGGTTGTCTCGGATGAGGGATTCGAGGAGGAGGCTGGCGTAGATGGCGTGGTTGAGCTTGGGGTTGCGGAGGCGGGGTTGGCTGGGGGTGGGGTCGGGGGGTGGTGGGATGGCATGCCGGTAGCAGATGTTGGCGAGATCGGGGTGGGCGCGTTGGGCGGCGTAGGTGGCGAGGGGGAGGAGGAGGGTGGGCTGGGGATTGGCGGCGTTGTCTTTGATGAGGGCGGTGGTTTCCTTTTCGAGTTGTTCGTGGTGTTTGGCGGCTTCGAGGAGGTAGAGGCGGTGGATGCGGGGCTGGGGGTTTTGAGGGAATTCGTTGATGCGTTCCTGGGTGAGGGCGAGGGCGGCGTCGAGTTGTCCGAGTTCGGTGTGGAAGCGGATGCGCTGGCTGAGGATGGCGTCGCGGGTTGGGCCGGTGTGCTCGTTTTGGCGGTTTTGGAGATGCTTGAGCGCGGTGGTGTAGTTGCCTTGGTAGAATTGGGAGCGGGCGAGGAGGATGTGGGCGGCGGGGGTGTCGAGTTTGTTTTCCTCGATGTGCCTGATGGCTTCGGCGTAGTGGCCGAGGTTGTGGGCGGCGGTGGCGGCGTATTGGGCGAGGGTGGAGCGGAGGGTGGGGGGGGGTTGGCGGAGGAGCCAGGTTTTGGCTTCGTCGAGGATTTGGGCATCGCGTTGCTGGGTGTCGAGCAGTTGGAAGTAGTGGTGGATGCAGTCGGGGAGTTCCTTGTTGTCAGGTGTGGCGAGGGCGAGTCCTTGCTGGAGCGTGGCGATGGCTTCGTCAGTTTTGCCGAGATGTGCCTGGAGCATGTTGGCGTAGAGGCGTTGGGCGGAGAGGTTGGCGGGGTTGCTGCGGATGGCGATCTGGATGGCGTCTCCGGCGGCGGTGATGTTGTTGCGTTTGAGGGCTTCGGTTGCGTGGGCGGTGAAGCAGTTGCTGATGCGCATGAGGTGTTGGGCGTGGATGCGGGGGGCTTGGGCGGGGTCTTCCTCAAGTTGGGCGAGGGTGAGGCGGATGGTTTGGCGCAGGAGGGGGTCCTTTAGGGTGACGGTGAGTCCGTACATGTTTCGGGCATAGGCGATGATGGCGTTGGGTTGGGCGTTTTGGGGGATGCCGAGGAGGAAGATGATCTCGGGGTCAGGGGGGGGGGGGGGGCGGGTTCGGCTGGGGAGTTTTCCGTTGCCGGGGTGGCGTGGATGGGTGCGAATGAGCCTATCGCGGGGACGATGATGAGGAGGAGTGGGAGGAGGTGATATGGTTTCATGATGGTTGGATTTTTTTGTTTGAGGTGGTGTTTTGCAACTGGAAGCGGTGGTGGTGGTCAGGGTGAGGGTGGTTGGAGGGCGCAGGGGAGGAGGGCGGCGTCCTTCATGCCGTGGATGATTTTTTTGTCAGCGGGGCAGAGTGTGGCAAGGATGGCGCCGAGTTGGGGGGCGGTGGCGTTGGCGGGGAGAAAGTAATAGGGGCAGAGGCGGACGCGGGTGCTTGCGCTGGCGGTTGTGCCGTCGGGTTGGTGGATGGGGTGGTGTTTGCGCGTGGGTTTGTGGTAGTCCTGCATGATGTAGTAGGTTTCGTTTTCGGGATCGGTGGCGTCTTCGAGCGCGGCCTGCCATTCGTCGCGCGGGATGTCGCTGCCGAGGATGACGCTGCGCGCGCCCCATGCGGTTTCGTGGAAGCCGCTGGCCTTGATGATGAGGTTGCGTTCCTTTTGGCTGGCGTTGGCGAGCTCGGCCCATGCGCGGATGGGTTTGCCGTTGAGAGCGGGGGCGTGGAGGACGGCGCAGGGGGGGAGCTCCGCGGACTCCATTATCCAGGTGCGGGGGACGATGCGCAGGAGGGTGGCGTGGTGGGCCGGGAGGAGGTTTTCGCGCCAGTATTCGTGGAGTGCGGGGTGGTGCAGGAGGGCGAGGTTGAGTTTTTCCTCCTGGTAAGCTTTCATGGGGGGGGTGAGGGCGACGTGGCCGGCTTCGATGGCATCGAAGAGCGCGTCGGCGCCCTTGACGTTGCCGAGGTCAAAAAGTTCGAAGAACCGGTAAATGATGTCCACGCGCTCGGGGGTGCCGTCGAGGGGGATGGTGATGGTGTTGCCGAGGGGCATGAGGTCGGCTGGATGGGCGCAGTGGACGCGGCGGCCTTGTGCGCGCAGGGTTTGGGCGAGCCATTCGAATTCTGGCCGGTAGGTGGCGGCCTCGTCGCTGACGATGATGGCGATGAGGGGGGAGGGGGCATGGGGGGCGAGGGCGGCGATGCTTTGGTAAAAGAGCTCGGGCTGGGTGTTGCCGCCGATGGGGGGGGCTGTGTGGGCGGTTGCGTAGTGTGCGTTGAGGTGCGCGGTGAGGCCGATGCCTCCGGGGACGCTGTCCAGTTCGGTGAGTGTGAATCCGGTGTCGGTGATGAGGAGGTCGGGGCGGAGGATGCGCGGGATTTGGTTTTTGATGGCGGGGTGGCGTCCGTGGGCGAGGAGTCCGTCAGGCTTTCCGCGGTCGAGATAGGCGGCGACCCAGGGGATGAGGGTGTCGCTGTTGCGGAGGATTTTTTTCCCTTGGGCGGAGCGGTGGTAAAGGTGTTCCGAGGCTTGCAGGAATGCGTGGCAGGCGTGGCCGATTTGGTGGATTTCGTCGAGCTGTTCGTGTGTGAGCGGGAAGGGGATGGGGGAGCTTTGCCAGGTTTTGCCGGCGAAAAGCGGCAGGGCCGGTTGGGTGGTGGTGTCGGGCATGAAGGGTGTGGGCGGTGGCGTTGTGACGGGCGGTCAGGTCATGTTGCTGTCAGGGGGTGCTGGTCTTGAGGGAGGATGAGCCGGGTGCGGTGACGGGGAGTCCGGGCTTGGAGGAGTGGGCGCGGCGGAATTGGTAGCGGTTGATGTCCTGCATGGAGAGTTTTTTCAAGCGGCGGTAGCGTTCCTGGAGGTGGGTGCTGAAGTCGGTGGGTTTTGTGCTGGCAGCGGCGTAAGGGTTGTCGCGTTCACTGGGGAGGCGGCGGTCGAGGTTGCGGTGCTGGGCTCGTTCGTCGGCCCAAGGGGAGGTGGCGTGGGTGTTTGAGCGGTCGTGTTCGAGCAAGGTTTTTTCGCGTGGAGTGAGGTCGAATGCGTCATTGGGGGCGATGGGGACGTTTTGGAAATTTGGCCATGCGTTGAATCGGGAGTTCCAGTCATTCATGGTGTCCGGGGTGCTGAGGCTGTCGTTGGTGAAATCGGCGCGCGAGACCCTGTTCCATTGCCCGGTGTTGTGGCGGCGTGAGGCGAGGTTGTCATCAAGGCGGTTATAGTTGCGCAGCGCGCTGTAGGGATCGACAGATTCGTCAACGGTTTTTTGGGGAGAATTGGTGGCGTTGGAGTGTGCGGCGCCGAAACTTTCCCTGATTTTGGGTCCGAGGGCGAAGGGCAGTTGGCGTCCGTCGGGGAGTGTGATGCCGCGGTTGGGCGCAGGTGCCTGGTTGTTTTCCGTGGGGGCGGAGGCAGGGGATGTTTTTTTTGCGGGTCCTGTGTTGTCGTGGGCGTTGGGTGGGAGCGGGCGTTGCCGGCGTTCGGCGGAGTTGATTTGCTCGCGGTATTTGGCGCGCGCCGTGTCTCCGTCGTATTGCTGGACGTTGTTGGAACCGTCATCAACGGTGATCCTGTAGTGTTGTCTGAACTGTTGCGCGTGCAGCGCCGACGCCATCAACAGCAGCAGGCCAAGGAGGCAAAGGGTGGGGAGGTGGCTTGGACGGTGACGCATATGTTTGGGAGGCGTTAAACGGTTTTTCGGGAGGGAGCTGGGAAAGCGCCGTTGCGTCAATGCCTAAACACGGCTTGCGCGGGGGCGTTGGCGCGGGCAGAAGCTGTGCCGTGATGAAGATTGCCATTTTAGGTTCCGGGCGCGGCTCCAATGCCGAGGCCGTTCTCTGTGCCCAGCGGGAAGGTCGGCTGGGGGGGGCTGCGGTGGTGTCGCTTTTTTGCGATGTGCCGGGCGCGCGCATCCTTGAGCTGGGGGGGCGTTTTGGTGTGCCGGCTTTCCAGCCGCCGACCGGGGAGTTCCGGACGAGGTTTTCGCCTGATGTTGAGAAGTGTTGGGTGCGTGCCATTCGCGACACGGGGGCGGATTTTCTGGTGCTGGCGGGATTCATGCGCGTCATCAAGGCGCCGTTGCTGGAGGCTTTCGCGGGGCGCATCGTGAACTTGCATCCGAGTTTGCTGCCGGCCTTTCCCGGGCTGGATGCTATTGGGCAGGCGTGGCGTTACGGGGTGAAGGTGAGCGGGTGCACGGTCCACCATGTCAACGCCACCGTGGACGGGGGCGACATCATTGACCAGGCGGTGGTGTGGCGCGACGATGCGGACTCGCTGGAGTCTTTTGCCGGGAAAATCCATGCCGCGGAGCACCGTTTGCTCCCGTCCGTGCTTGCCCGTCTGGGCGCCTCCCAAGGCTGAGCGGGGAGGCGGGGCTTACTCCCATTCGATTGTCGCGGGTGGTTTTGACGAGATGTCGTAAACGACACGGTTGACGCCCTTGACCTCGTTGATGATGCGCGTTGATGCGCGTTGCAAGAGGGCGGCGGGCAGGTGCGCCCAGTCCGCGGTCATGGCATCGGTGCTTTGCACGGCGCGCAGCCCTATCAGGTAGTCGTAAGTGCGCTCGTCGCCCATCACGCCCACGGTGCGGACGGGGACAAACACGGCGAAGGCCTGCCATGTTTTATGATACCATTTGGCGCGGTGCAGCTCCTCGATGAAGATGGCGTCCGCGGCGCGCAGGATGTCGCAATATTCCTTTTTCACCTCGCCAAGGACGCGCACGCCGAGTCCGGGCCCGGGGAAGGGGTGGCGCCAGAGCATGTCGTGGGGCAGCCCGAGCTCAAGCCCGAGGGCGCGGACTTCGTCCTTGAACAATTCGCGGATGGGTTCCACGAGCTTGAGTTTCATTCCCTTGGGCAGCCCGCCCACGTTGTGGTGGCTTTTGATGGTTGCGGACGGGTTGCCGGCCACTGCGGCGGACTCGATGACGTCGGGGTAAATCGTCCCCTGCGCGAGGAACTCCGCTTTGCTCTTCCGGGCAATCTTGGCAAATTCCTCTTCGAACACCTTGATGAACTCGCGCCCGATCACCTTGCGTTTTTCCTCGGGGTCGGTCACGCCGAGGAGTTCCCTCAAAAACCGTTCCGCCGCGTCCACCACGACAAGGTTCATCTTGAAATGCCCCCTGAACATGCGCACCACCTGCTCGCGCTCATTGAGCCGCAGCAGGCCGTGGTCAACAAACACACACGTCAATTGCTTCCCGATCGCCTTGTGCAAAAGGGCGGCCACGACGGACGAGTCCACGCCGCCGCTCAACGCCAGAAGCACGTTTGCCTTGCCCACCTGGGCGCGCACGGACGCCACCGCGTCGTTCACAAAGCCGGACATTTTCCAGTCCGCCCTTGCCTTGCAAATTTTGAACAGGAAATTCCGCAGGATGCGCATCCCGTGCTCCGTGTGGTTCACCTCCGGGTGAAACTGCAGCCCGTAGATTCTCCGCGTCGCGTCCTCAATCACGGCGCACGCCGAGTTCTCCGTCCGCGCCACCGCGCGCGCACCCGCCGGCAGGCGCGTCACCTTGTCCCCGTGTGAATTCCAGACCGTGATCTCGCCCTTCACACCCGAGAGCAGACGCGACTTTTCCCCCACCACCAGGCGCCCGCATCCGTATTCGCGCCGGGTGCTTCCCGCGACCGCACCGCCGTTCATTGCCGCAATCAACTGCAACCCGTAGCAAATCCCCAGCACCGGGACGCCAAGCGCGAACACCCCGGGATCCGGCCTTGGCGAACCCGCCGCCTTCACGCTCGCCGGCCCGCCCGAGAGGATCACGCCCGAGACCCCTTCCGCGCGCAGCACCGCCGCGGGTGTGTTGAATGGGAAAATGCGCGAATGCACATGGCACTCGCGCACGCGCCGCGCAATGACCTGCGTGTATTGCGAACCAAAATCCAAAACGGCTATCAGGGACGAAGACATGGAAAGAGTGAAGGGTTGAATTGAGGCGCGGCACCAAAGTTTCGTCCAGATATCAGGGCAAGTGAAATCATTCCCGCCGCCCCGGTGCCACTTGCCCCAGATCGCCTGTGCAAACGCAATGTTCTCTCTTGAAAAAACCCCCGGATGCCGTGTTACTCTGCGGCCTCTGTTCGCGGAAACCTTTTTCCCGGGAACGAGGCGCGCCAAAAATGTCCCTGTAGTTCAATGGATAGAACCGCGGTTTCCTAAACCGTTAATTCGAGTTCGAGTCTCGACGGGGGCACCATTCCCAACTTGTTCCAAATCAATGAATTGCGAAGCGTTTTTAAGGTTTTCGCCAGAGCCTTCGGGCTTGGCAAAATTGGCATTTTGGGCGGCGAAAATGGCGACAAGGCATCCAAGGTGGCGGCAGCAACACCGGCGCGTCAGAGCCGTAAGCTCGCCTTGACTTGCGTCATGAGTGAGAACACCTTGCCCGCATGGTTTTGACCGCAGTCATTGCTCCAGCCGAAGAGGGCGGCTACACAGCTTTTAACCCGGAAACAGGGACAATTTCCGAAGGGGAAAGCATCGAAGCGGCCATTGCCAATCTAAAGGAAGCCACTTCGCTTTACTTGGAAGAATTCCCGCTTGGACGCCCGCGCCAAGCGCTTCTCACCACGTTTGAGCTTGAGTCATCCCATGCCTAAACTTCCGCATCTTTCAGGCCTCGAAATCGTTCGCAGGCTTGGGAAGCTTGGTTTTGCCGTCGCCCGGCAAAAAGGGAACCATGTTGTGTTGCGTCGCGGTGAATCCGGTTGCGTTGTCCCCATGCACAACGAGGTAAAAGTGGGCACACTTGCAGGGATTCTTCGTCAATCCGGGGTTTCCACTGATGCATTTTTAGCCGCCGACAAATAGACGTTTTTCATCTGTTTTCGCACGATAGGCGCCGCCCGTGGACTGCCAAGTGATCACGCGTTGACCAGTCTGTTTGCCAGCCGTTTGGCAATGGCCACATTGGGTTTGAGCGTCGGTCTTGCACGGCGAACACGTGCCGCCAGCGTCGCCCGTGGCACGCCCGCAACCCGTGCCAATTCGGAGATGTTGAGCAACGGCAACACTCCCGCCACTTCCTCCAATTCGCTGGCATCCGGTTGAGGGACGGGGTGCCCATTCTCGCACTTTATTTCAAGGCACGCACGGATGAGCACGCGGATTTCCTTTAGCGCGCTCTCTTGCGTCGGCATGACGCAGAGGCACCCCGGTATTGCAGGGACGGTGGCAAGCCAGCCTTCGCTGGACTCATCCCAGTTGATTCTGACCACGTAGTGATTCGCGTCAGGGATTGCCTTGTTTTTTTTCATTTAAAAACCTCTCTCTGATTTGCCGGACATATGGCGGTTGGATTGCGCCCCCATGCGAGGGAACGGTGAATGAAGAAGGAAAGTCTTTTCGGCTGAAAATGTGGTGGCTGCCCACGGTGCGCTTGAGGGCAAAGCCCAGCAGGCGTAGTGCTTGGGTGAGTTCGGCAAGCGTCCACCCCTTGTCCTTTGCGGGATCTGCCAGGCGCTCAAGAACCTTCCTCTTTTGTGTCATATGGGAACTTTCTGAATCATTTTGGGTGCAACGCAACATTTTTGCGAACGCCAAGGCGCCGTCCGCACACCACACCCTCCCAAAAGCGAGTAACATGCCCGCCATATCCACTGACACGCTCGCAAAAATCACATTACTGCGTTCCATTTATCACGGCGGCAAACCGCACAAGATCGGTGACGCCATCGAGGTGGATGCATCCCTTGCATAGTCATTGCTCACCTTTGGCAAAGCGGCTGCGGAGAAAGCCCCCCCCGGTCGCATCGATTGCGCCTCCTGCGAAGCAGCCCGTAAAACAACGAAAATTCCGCATGTGCCCGGGAAGGCAGCGGCGGCCCCATTGCCCAAGGCATAAGCCAAGACCCATTCTGTGTTGCACACGTTGAAAGGGTCAATCCGAGTTCGAGTCTCGACGGGGGCACCATTCCCAAGCGCCCGCGATTTTCGGGCTTGGAATTTTTTTCCAAAAAGTGCTTGCGTTCCCACGGATAATCTATTTCCACATCGTCCCAGTTTCCCGAATGACCTCTTTTCACACAGACGCACCTGCCCTGACCGACGCTTCTGGCTCCAGCCGAAACGCCGTCTTCCTTGTCGGACAAGGTGGCGTTGCCGTTTGTGACAGCGTTCCGTGCTCAGCGGATTTGATCCCCCCCCC
>JAITIB010000067.1 GCA_031279675.1 Puniceicoccales bacterium
CCGGTCTTGTCGCTTCGCTCGGAACAGACGCCGACACTCGGAGGGCGTTTTGTATTTGCGAAACGGATCCGGGAAAGCTCGGCGACTAAAGTCGCCGTTCCGTTTGTGTCCGCGCCCGCGTTTTTCCTGAAATTCCTCCGCCGCCAACGCGCGTGGCGGTTGGACCAGCCCCAACGGGGCGCCATGCGATAGCCGGGGCAACGCCCCGGGATTTGGGAAAGCATTTATTTTCGTCGTCTTTTCCATCCTTTCCGCTGTTGCATAAGATGGGTTGAAAATGGCGGGGGGATGGCCTTTGTTCGCGGCATGACTTGCAATAATAGCACGATCTCGGTGTCGCTTGGCGCGCGGGCTTATCCTATTCATATCGGGGCGGGGGTGCGCGAGGTGTTTCTTGGCGCGCTTGATCGGTTGCGCGGGGGGGGGCGCGCCGTTTTTGTTGTGACGAGTCCGGCGGTTGTGCGTGCGCAGGCGTTGTTGTTTGAGGGGATTCGCGCCGTTGGTGCGGTTGTCCATGTGGTTTCCTGTGATGGGGAGGGGGCGAAGCGTGCGGTGGAGCTTGAGGCGCTGTGGGAGGCATTGGCGGTGGGGTGTGTGGATCGCGGGGGTGTGGTGGTTGCGGTTGGCGGGGGTGTGGTTGGCGATCTGTCCGGGTTTGCCGCGGCGACTTACTTGCGCGGGGTGGATTTTATCCAGGTTCCCACGACTTTGCTGGCGATGGTGGACAGTGCGGTTGGGGGGAAGACTGGCATTAATCTTGGGGCGGGGAAGAATCTTGCCGGGGCGTTTCACCAGCCTGTCGCGGTTTACGCTGACACGGGTTTGCTGGCGACGCTGCCGCCGAGGGAGTTTTCCGCGGGGATGGCGGAGGTGATCAAGACGGGTTTGCTGGGGGATGCGGCTTTGTTTGCGCGGTTGTGCGGGGCGGGGCCCTTGCGCTGGGATCATCCGGCGTTGGAGGGTGTGATCCGGCGGTGTTGCGAGATCAAGGCTGTCGTGGTGGGTGCTGATGAGCGCGAGACTGCGGGCGGGGAGGGGGGACGCGCGTTGCTGAATCTTGGGCACACTTTCGGGCATGCGATCGAGAATGTCGCGGGATATGGCGAGTATCTTCATGGCGAGGCGGTGGCGGTCGGCCTTGTGCTGGCGGCGCGGCTTTCGGTTGAGCTTGGGTTGGTCGGGCGGGATGTGGTGGCGTCGGTTGCCGGGGTGTTGCGGGCCAATAATCTGCCTTTGGCGTTGCGCCGGGAGTTGCCTGTGGGGGCCTTGCTGGAGGCGATGCGACGGGACAAGAAGGCGCGTGGTGGCGCCATGCGTTTTGTGGTGCTTCGTGCTGTTGGCGAGGCGGGCATGTGTCTTGTTGACGATGAGGTGTTGCTTGCGCGTGTTCTTGGTGCGGCGCATCTTGAGCCGGTTTTTTTCGCATGAATCCGACGCAGATCCTTTCGCCCGAGCTTGCGCGTTCCGTTGCCTTGCGCCACGGCACGCCGGTTTATGTTTATTCGCAGGCCGCGTTGGAGCGGCAGGCGCGCGCCGCGCTGGCGTTTCCCCATGCGGGCGGGCTCACGGTTCGTTTTGCGATGAAGGCGTTGCCCACTGCCGCGGTGCTGCGGTTGTTTGACGGGGCGGGGTTGCATTTTGACGCGAGTTCCGGGCATGAGGTTTGGCGTGCGTTGCGCGCGGGGATTGCGCCGGCGAAGGTTTCTCTGAGCACGCAGGAGTTGCCTGCCGAGGTTGCGGAGTTGCTCGCCGCGGGGGTCCGCGTCAACGCGTGTTCGCTGGCGCAGCTTGAGACGCTCGGGCGGCTGTGTCCGGGTTCGCCGGTGGGTGTGCGACTCAATCCCGGGCGTGGCTCGGGGGGCACTGGCAAGACCAATGTCGGCGGGCCCGATGCTTCTTTTGGGATCTGGCATGAATACACGGATGCGGTGCGCGAGGGTGCGCGCCGGCATCGTTTGGAAATTGTCCGTGTTCACACGCATATCGGTTCCGGGAGTGATCCTGGGGTGTGGCAGGAGGTGGCGCGGGCGAGCCTTTCTCTTGTGCGCGAGTTTCCCGGGGTGCGCACGCTGAATTTGGGCGGGGGCTTCAAGGTGGCGCGTGTTGCGGAGGAGACGGGGACGGATCTTCGGGCGGTTGGCGCGCCTGTGAGGGCTGCCTTTGAGCGGTTTGCGGAGGAGACGGGGAGGGCGCTTCATCTGGAAATTGAGCCGGGCACTTATCTTGTCGCGAATTGTGGCGTGCTGCTTGCGCGTGTGCAGGATATCACGGACACGGGCTTGGGGGGGCGGTGTTTTCTCAAGCTTGACACGGGGATGACGGAGCTTCTGCGCCCGACGCTTTATGGGGCGCAGCATCCGCTGGAGATTGTTCCTGCCGATGCCGGCGCGGGCGGGGATGTTCCGGGGTGCGACTACGTTGTTGTCGGGCATTGTTGCGAATCGGGCGACTTGGTCACGTGCGCGCCGGGGATGCCGGAGGTGCTGTCGGCGCGCCGGTTGCGGCAGGCGCAGCCGGGGGATTTGTGCTTGATCGGGGGGGCGGGGGCGTATTGCGCGGCGATGAGTGCGAAGAATTACAATAGTTTCCCGGAGGCGCCCGAGGTGCTTGTCGGCGTGGACGGTGTGCCGCGTTTGATCCGCCGGCGCCAGACGCTGGAGCAGATGGTCCAGAATGAGCTGGAGGCGGGGTAGGGGGTCCGTTGCCCCGGTGGGGTCAGGCGGCGGGGCGTTGGTGGATGCGGGCGAGGGCCCATGCGGCATGTTCGGCGAGCATGGGTGAGGTGGTGTGGGTGGCGGCGTGAAATTGTTTGAGGGCGGGCAGGTCGGTGGCGTCGCCTGTGTTGCCGAGGACGACGCAGGCGTTGCGCTGCCAGCGGATCAGGCCGAGGCGTTTGAGAGGGGTTCCGGAGAAGCGGGTGTCGAAGGTCTCCTGTGTCCATGCGAGTGTGTCGCGCAGTGGGGCGGGGAGCGGGCGCGGGGTGAATCCGGGGTCGGTGGTGGGTGTTGCCCGGCGCGCCCAGGGGCAGACCTCGATGCAGGTGTCGCAGCCGAATATGCGGGCGCCCATCGCGGGCCGCAGTTCGGTGGGGATGGGGCCGTGGTGTTCGATGGTGAGATAGGCGAGGCAGCGGCGGGCGTCGAGGTGCGCGGGGGGGGAGAGCGCCTGGGTGGGACATGCGTGGTGGCAACGTGCGCAGGGGCCGCAACGGTTGGGGTGGGGTGGGTCGGGGGGGAGCGGGAGGGTGGTGAAGATGGTGCCGAGGAGGAGCCAGGGGCCGTGTTCGGGGTTGATGAGCAGGGTGTTTTTGCCCTGCCAGCCGGCGGTGGTTTGGGCGGCGAGGACTTTTTCCATTACGGGCGCGGTGTCCACGCTGGGGCGTTGCTGTCCGCCGAGGTCGCGCATGGCGGCGCAGAGTTTTTTGAGGCGTTTGAGGAGCAGCTTGTGGTAATCGGGGCCGAGGGCGTAGCGGGCGAGGGTGTATCCGGTGGCGTCGGGGCGTTGATAGTAGTTTGCTCCGAGGATGAGGATGCTGCGGGCGGCGGGGAAAAATGCGGGAGGGGCGAGGCGGCGTTCGTTGTTGCGTTCGAGCCAGCCCATGCCGGCGTGGCAGCCGTTTCCAATCCAGCGGATGTAGTGGCTGCGGGCGGGTTGGGGGAGCGGGGCGGTGGCGTCGGCCACGCCGAGGAGGTGCAAATGGTGGGCTTGGGCGAGGGTGTGCAGCCGGGCTCTGTGCGGTGTTCCGGGTGGCGGTGGCGTCGCTAATGTTTGATCCATGGAGTTTTCGGCATGGGGGGCTCGAGTCCGCGGCATTCGTAGGCGGTGCGGAAGTGGAGCTTGGCGAAGCGGATGAGGACTTCGGGCCCGTGGGTTTCCACCAAGCGGGTGCCGGCGGCCTTGGCGGGCGCGCCGGAGCCCTTGGGGAGGGGGATGCCGGCTTCGTCGGAGAGTTTTTTGAGCGCGCGCACGTAGGTGGCGCGGGCGACGATGGAGGCTGCCGCGACGACGGGGTCGCTTTCGGCCTTGGTGCGCATTTGGAGGTCGAATTGGATTTTGCGCCGTTTGAGCTCGCGTTGCACGAGGGGTGTCTTGGTGAACTGGTCGAGAAGGCCCCATGCGGGGCGTTTGCCGTGCTCGGCCTCAAAGCGCGGGAGGCAGTCCTCAAGGGCGGTGGCGTGATACCAGGCGAGCATTTGGTTGAGGTTGTTGTTGAATTTTCCGTAGAGCTCGTTGTATTTGGCCATGCCGGTGGTCATGACCTTGATGATCACGCCGGGGGTTTTGCGGATTTTTTCCTCAAGGTCGAGGATGGCCCTGTCTGTGGTGACGGTTTTGGAGTCGCGCACGCCGGCGCTTTTCCATGCGCCGACCATGTCCGTGGTGGCGATGACGCAGGCGGTGACAAGGGGGCCGAAGAGGTCGCCTTTGCCGGATTCGTCGAGCCCGGCATGGTCTTGGAACCATTCGGGGTGGTGCACTTCATCGTAGCCGAGGAGGGCCGTTCCGGTGATTTCAGGTTCGAGGACGTTGGTGACGAAGTCCTCGGTTTTTTTTCCGGCAATGACGAGTTTGCCGCTGGTGTAGGCGACGAGGTTTACCTTGTCGTCCTTGTAGGCGAACTGGCTGTAGGCGACGGGGAAGGGGACCCAGAACTTTTTCCGGCACCAAGCCTGCAATTTTTGCATCTGTTCCGGTGTGAGCGCGATGGTGTAGCTGGCGCGGGGCGCCGGGGTGGCGGCGTTGGTGGAGAGGGTGTTTTTCCTGGAGAGCATGGGGTTTGCACAATGGGGGTGCGGGCGGCGCCCTCAACCCTCAAAAGGGCTTGGGGCGCGTCTTTCTGCGGCGCAGGAGGGCGAGCGTGAGGGCGCCGAGCCCGGCAAGCAGGCCGTAGGTTGCGGGCTCGGGGATGATGTAGCTGTCGTATTGGACGAGGTAGAGTGTGTTGTTGAACGCGGAGAGTTCGAAGATGCCGCCATTGATGCGCAGGTCGTCGTCGGTGAGGCCAAAGGCGGTGGCGATGGAGGTGGAGTCGGCGAATGCATGCTTGAAGCCTTCGATGAGGGTGAATGAGGCGTAGCTTGTGTCGGTGAGCACCTCGCTCCACTGGCTTGTGTCGAATTGCATCCGGGGGGTGATGACCGGGACGAATGTGGCGCTGTTGGGCAGGGCGAGCCGTCCGGACTGCCGGTTTTCGGGGGTGGTGCCGGCGAGCTCGAAGACGAGGGTGGCGCCGGGGTGGATGGTGATGGCTTGTTCTGTGTTGATGGTGAGCGCCCCGGTGTTGTTGCCGTTGGCGAGCAGGCGCAGGGTGGCCCCGTCGTGCACTTGGAGCTTGTGGGCGTTCACACGCGTGCCGCGTTCCCCGGCGAGCGTGGCGGTGCCGGCGAGGGTGAAGGTTTGCGCCGGGGCGCTGCCGCTCATGCCGTGGGTGGCGCCGTCATTGAGGACGAATGCGCCGTCATACACGGTTGTCTCGGCGTAAACGTTGTTGCGGGTGCCATGGAATATTACGGTCCCCGGGCCTGTTTTGTTGATGGTGGCGGTGTTGATCCGGGTGTCGCGTCCGCCGGTGATTGGGTCGTGGAAGTGGATCGTTCCTGTGCCTTGCGTGTCGAGGGTGAGGAGTCCGTTGCCTTGGAAGTGGATGGCGTTGGACGTGCCGGGGGTTGTGGTGTTGGACGGGGTGTAGGTGGTGTCGTTGATTTTTGTGAAGGCGACATTGTGGTAGTTGTCTTTGAGCACGATGTCGCCTGTGCTGTCGGCTTTGAGTGTGACGCTTCCGCCGACGCGCGTGGTGTTTTCACTGTGGAATGCGGCGATGTAAATGGCGCCGCCTTCATTTTCGGACAGGTTGCCTTCGAGACGGCTTCCGGGCCCCAAGCTGATGCTTTTGGCATAGTTGGGATCGCTGTAGCCGACGTAAATGGCGCCGCCGTGGCTGGTGTGCTGGACGCCTCCCGTTTGGGCGGAGAGGACGTAGTTGTTGGTGAACTCGACGGCTTTTTCGAAGACGATGCTGTAGTGTCCTTCAAGGAGACCTTCCGTGTTGCTGTATTTCCCGGAAAGGGTGATGGCGCCGCCGAAGGCGGATCCCTTGTAGTTGTCAGAATTGGAGCCGATGGCGCGGTTCCCGGAGAAGCGTGCCGTTTCCTTGAATTTTATGTCCACGCGCCCGTTGTAGCAACCCACGTTGATGGCGCCGCCGTGCTTCATGTAAGTGTTGTCGCCTTGGGCGTAGTTGTCGATGAACTCGGCCCGGACGTGGAAGACGCTCTCCGCGTTGTCGCCCCAGTAGTCGATGGCGCCTCCGAAGTTGCCGGCGGCGTTGTTGTCAAAAACGACCTTTCCGTCTCCGTTTGGCGTGGCGGTGAAATACATGCCCATGTATGTGCCCGCCCAGACGCTTGCGGAATTGCTTGCGTCGCCAACGGTGAGTGCGCCCCCGTATCTCTGGGTTGTGTTGCCGACAAAGGTGGTGTCGCCCTGGAATGTGAGCGTGGAATTGTTGCCGTGGGTTCCGAGGACGCCCGCGCCATCGTCCTGACCCGTGTTGCCTGCGAAGATGACGCCGATGGCGCCGCCCTTGACGGTGAGATTGCTGCCGTTGTTCGCAATCCCGATTGCTCCCGCCTCACGCGTGCCGGTGCCCTTGAAATTGGAAAAGATGCTCCCTTCAAGGTTCAGGATCATTTGCGTGTTGGCGTCGCCGTGAAAGAGTCCGTTTGCCGAAGAGTAGCTGGCGGCGTTGCCAATCACCTCGGTATCCAGCAGGGTGAAGTTGTGAATTCCGCCGCCGCCATAGTTTATCCACGAGCCGTTTCCGCTTTGAGTGATGCGGTAGTTGTCCCCGGCTCCGTTGTCTGAGACGATGGTGATGTTGGAGTCCGTGTTCCCCTTGATGCTGGCGTTGTTGCCCGACCAGACCGCATTGCCCTTGAGGAAAAAGGTCGCGTTTCTGCTGTTCGAGTCGATGTAGTTGCCAAGGTTCCATCCTGCCTGGATGTCGATGGCATTGATTTTTGGGGGCGTTCCAGCCACTGGCAGGATTGCGGCAGCGGCAAGCAGGAGCGGCTGGCAGAGAGGACGTGTGGTGGGCAGTTTGGATGTATTTTTATTCATTGTTAATATATATTTTTTGTTAATCTTGCTTTTATTCAACTGAACAATCGTTCAGCATCCAATCGGGCTGAACAATTGTTCAATGAATGCGCTTTGGCAAGTGCTTTTTTGGGATCGGGGGAAAAAAAATGCGTCCGGTAAATCCTGTGTCACCGGACGGGTGGCGGAAACGCCCGGTGAGGCTTGCCCGCGTTTTTCCGGAAAGTCCCCGTCAGTCCCTGCACGGGCCCATGCCCGGCGCGCTTACTCCCCGTTTCCGGCGCAATCCCGGGTTTTGTCTCCGCCAACCTGTGTGCCGAGAAACTCGGGCATGGTTGCGTGGTTGGCAGCCGAGATGTCGTCGCGGCGGATGACCTTGGCCACGGTCATCAGGACAATTTTCACATCCAGCCGGAAGCTACGATTGTCCACATACCAGACATCGTATTCGAACTTCTTTTCCCACGAGAGCGTGTTGCGCCCATTCACCTGCGTCCAGCCCGTGATTCCTGGCGGCACCTCATGGCGCCGCGCCTGTTCTGGAGTGTAGCGTGACAAATATCGGGGCAGTAACGGACGCGGACCCACGACGCTCATGTCCCCCCTGAGCACATTCCAAAACCCGGGGAACTCGTCCAGACTCGTCCGGCGCAGAAAATTGCCCAGTGGCGTGATGCGTTCCTTGTCCGGCAACAGCTTTCCCCCGGCATCGCACGCGTCTGTCATCGTCCGGAATTTCACCATCTTGAACAGGCGCCCGCCTTTGCCCGGACGCTCCTGGACAAACAGGACAGGGGTGCCGAGACGCCACCGCACGAGCACCGCAAGCAGCAACAGCGGAACACTGCCCAAGGCAAGGACGGCGCTCGCGAAAAGAATGTCGAAAAGACGCTTGGGATACATGGCCGGGTTTTAATGAGGGGGAAGCTTCTCAACGGAAAAATCGCGCCAGTCGAGCGTTTCATCCACCTCCTGTCCCATGCTGCGGAGGGACACGCTCAGCGCCTGCACGCCGCGCGGCACACGCACGAGATTGGCAACCAGGCGCCAGTCCTCGCAAATCCCCGGCAGCAGCAATGCCACGTGGCGCGCCCGCCGCGGCTTTCCCGTGGAAGTCTCGACAAACGCCACCTCAAGCGTGGCGCTCGCGCCCGGGTTGACACGCCCGCGGCAGAACGCCTTGGCGAGAACCCAGTCCCCCTCGCCGAGTCCGGCAACCTCGCGCGAGAGCGTGGCCTGCTCCTGCCCGCGTATTCTCAAAAATCCGCCCCCATTGCCAAGCCGTCCGCTGGCAGTGCCCAGCAGCGTGACTTTCCAAGGCGGCTTCAACGCCCCGGCGGGATCGCCTGACGCCCAATCCTGCAAGCGTTCGTGCCGGAAGCTCGCCTCCCCAAAGTCATCGCGCGCGAGCACCTTTACACTGGCGGGCTGGTGGAGCGCGTTGACCATCGGCGCCAGCCCGCACCGTGATGCCAGCAACGCCACCTCGACAAACGCCTCGCGCCAGTCCTCCCGCCCGGAGTTCCCCGCCACGTTGCGCGCGCAAACATCCAGCAACCGCCCGACAAGCGTCGCATCCGTTCCCCCCGTGAGAAAATGTGCCCACGCGGGCGTCGCCCCCGGATTGACTGCGGTGGTGCGCCAGTGTCCGAGGGCCGCGAGAAAATCTTTTCGCGCCGCCCGCTCAAGCGCCATGAGCCCAATCGTGTCGCGCACCTCGCCCGGAGTGGCGTGGGTGCGCCGGAGAAGATTTTCGCGCAGCCGATACCATTCCAAAAGCCGCTCCGTGGAGGCAAACGCCAGCGAAGTCATGCGCACGCGCGCCCGTTGGCGCAAAAGACGGTCATGCCCGGGTTGCGCCTTCGCCTCGCGTGCATTGCGCGGAAGGCGAGGCGGCGGAAAAACGCGCTCCGCATTGGCAAGCGCCGCCCGCATCTGACGCTGACGCCCGGGCGGGAAAAGCGTGGCCGCGTTTTCAAGCAGCCAGAATTTTATCCACCGTGCCGGCCCCGGCTGCTCGTCCCAGCAACGTTCCGCAATGGCAAAAAACTCCCGCATGGACGCCGCCGCAGGCCCGTAGGCCTCGTTGAAATAACGCTCAAGGAGCGCCCCGGGCTCCTGCCCCGCGTCGAGAAGAAGCTGTGCCGCAAGCCAGCTCTTCGGCCCGTCGAAACCCCAGTTCGCATTCACCTCGGCGTAAAACAAACTCGCGCCATTCTCCGCACCCCAGCGGATGGATTCCGCCTCGTGCCTGAGGAAAATGCGCGGCACAAGATGGTCATTCCCGTAGTAATAATCATAGAGGCCGAAGTGGCGGACGCCACTCCTGGCCCAGCGTCGGATGAGGTCGCGGTCCTCTTCCCGAAACGCGGGATCGCGCCATTGGGAACGATCGGCGGTAAGCACGGGGAAAATATTGGGGTGCAAGGCGAACCCCGGGACATTTTCGCAGTGATGGTAGGCAAGGCAGGTAAGGAGTTTTTCCGGAGGCACCGCCGTCAGAGGAGGAATCCCGCCAACGCCAACGCCAGCGTCACGCCATCGCGCGGCATCCCACTCAACGCCCGTTGGCGCGGGCCAGAGCGCTGTGGCAACACGGTTCATGAACGCGAACACGTATCCGCTGTAGTCGGGCCGGTTGCGAAAAAAACACCCGCGCGGGGCCAGCGCGCGCGTCTCCGCCGTCTCATCCCAGCCCATGTTGTCATTGATGCTGAGGGAAAACACGGAGGATGCCGCATCCCTGGCAAAAAAATCCGATGCTCGCCGCGCCGCGTAGGAAGCCGCTCCCGGCGCCGCAAGATGCGGTTGCGGCTCGTAACCCCCGCGCCCGGAGGGCAGCTTGCGGACACCGCCGATTGTGGGAAAAAACTCCGGGTGCGAACCCGCCGCGGCCTTGTCAAACACCGTGTGGAGCGAATGATTGATCAGCGGCAAATCCCCCAGCCCGTTGTTCCGGCACCACTCACCCTCCGCTGCCGACGTGCCAACGGAAAGATTCCGCCACAGGTAGGAAGGCCGCCGCACATGGGCACCGCGCGGCACCACCAGCGTGCGCCGCGGCGTCCACTCCGCACCCCATTCCCCCGGAACGAGAAACACCACGCCAAGGTGCCGCCGGACGAAATCCCCGACCGCAAGCCGCGTCGCCACCGGGGAATTGCCCAGGATGAACAACGCGCGCCGGTGGCGCTCCTCCCACAGCCACGCATCGCCCGCGCCTTCCGGCGCACGGACGCGCTGCAAGGCCGCCTGCCGCGTTGCGCCAACGTAAACCCCGGCGCCGGGCGGATCGCCCGCTTCCACCTCATCGGGCTCGGGGACGATTTCTGCGGTGGCCCCGGTAACTTCCCTGACCCATGTCGCGAGCGTCCGCGCCGCCGCCCTCTCCTCGTCAGTGGCGTCGGAGGGAATGAAAATTTTTCCAAGAAACCTCCGCTCCTCCACCAGCACGATCCCCGCCCCGCCCGCATCCCGGGCAGACTGCGCAATCACCGGCACCGCCGCCATTTGCATGGCTGCCGCGGCAAGCACAAGAGCTCGGAAAACGTGGTTCACCCCGCGCAAAAAACACACGCGGCGGCCATGTGCACGCACAAAAAACGCCACCGTGCGGCGGTGGCGTCCTTCATGCCGTGCGAGGGCAAACCGGAATTATTTGTCGTCCGCGTTGAGCGCACGGAAAAGCCCGCCCGCGACAATGGCGGCGAGGATCTCCCCGGCGAGATGCTGCCAGACAGTTGCAAACGTCAACACGCCCGCGCTCTTGAGCAGCGAGACGCCCACGGCAACAGCGGGATTGAACGCGCCACCGGAAATCCCCCCCACAGCCACGGCACCCACGAGCACCGTGAAGCCAATGGCGAGACCGTAAAACCCGGTGCCCGCGTTGCGTTTTGCGGTTGCCACATTGAGCACCACATAGACGAGCGCAAAGGTGAACAGAAACTCGGACAGAATCACGGGAACAACACTGTTCGCGACGGCGGCACCCGCCTTGATCTGAGCCGCATCAAGCGCGGCAAGTCCGGCGGCGGCAGCGGGATAGAGCGCCTTCGCGCAAAAAATCGCGAACGCGGCGCCAATTATTTGCGCGAGCACGTAAGGGACGACATCCCTCGTGTCGCAACGCCCGCGAAGCCACACACCGAGCGTGACCGCCGGGTTGTAATGCCCGCCGGAGATGTGCCCTCCCGCGTAAATCATGACCATCAGCGCGGAGCCAATGGCCAGTGGCGTCAATGGATTGCCCGGCATGAGAATGGCCGTGCAGGCGACAGTCAGGACAAGGAAAAACGTCCCGATGAATTCTACGATGTACTTTTTCATGTGTAGGAAAAGAAGGCGGGAACGCTGGTCATGGACATTGGCTTTGGCAATCAAAACCTTTCACCCGCCCGGAAAGACGGGAGATCCAGACAGAAGTTGCCCCGTGTGGGCGTCAAGAAGGCATGGGAGTAAAGGGCGGATGCGGGGGTGCAGATTGGGTGCCTTTTCGTGGGGCAATTCAACCGGGGTTTTGTTGGCGCGAGTGCGGAGGGACGAAACTTGGGACCTTTTGTGGAATAAAAAAAGCCGCCGCGAGGGGCGGCGACTTGATGGGATGCGCTGGCAGGAAATCAGAATTTGAAGCCAATGCTGGCGGTGAAATTGTGGGCGTCCACTTTGCCATCATGTCCGAGGATGGTGAGCTTTCCAGTTTTGAGGAAACGATAGGCGGCATCGAGGACGATTTTTTCGTTGGCGTGGTAGGTGAAGCCAATGCCGACGCCGTATGTGATGGCTACGTCGCTTTCAACGCCAGAGTATCTGTATCCGTATCCGGAGAACTCCGCATCGAATAAGGTGAGACCTATTGTTGGTCCCACACGCACAGCGCAATTGTCGTTTTCGCCGAAAGCCAGCTGTAATTATACGAGAACAGGAGGGGGATGAGAGTGTCCTTCTCCTCAACACCGTTGCAGTACCCGCTATTGTATTGGATTCCAATGTCGGCACGGATGCTGTTGTTGCGGTTGAAATTCCAAGAAAAAGCGGCGGTGACGCCGTAAAGGTTACCGGTGCTGCTTCCGTAGTCGGTCTTTAGTCTGGCGCGGACAAGGGTTGGCCCGATGGAGATGCTGGATTGTTTGTGGCCGGAAAAGTTGGACAGGCGCGAGCTTTTGAAACTTGCGCGGGACACGGCGAGCAGGGTGGCGGGCAAGGAGGTTGTTGAGTGAGTGGAGTTCGCACCACCGGGTGGTGCTCCCGCTGGGAGTCGAACCCAGATCACCGGCTTCGGAGGCCAGCATTCTATCCATTGAAATACGGGAACGGTATGAAAGACGGGCGGAATTTCCTTTTTGCCCGCGGGGAGTCAAGTGTTTCCTCGGGAGCGGTCATGAGGGGAGCCAATACAGGAGGGTTGCGACGAGGCCGCCGAGGAGGAGCAATGCGCTGAGTGTTTGGCGTTCGGATTGGGTGAGGCGAAAAAATTTCATGGGCCGGGTGGGGGTCAGGCGAAATCAAGCCTGTGCAGTTGTTCGTGGAGATAAAGGGTGAGTGAGTGGAGATGGGCTGCCGCGGGGGTGGCGGCGTAGGGGGCGAGGGCGTTTTGGGCGTGCGTGATTTCCTCGTGGAAGATGCGCTGGCATTGCGCGGGGATGCCGGCGGTGGAGAGGCGTTGGGCGAGTTGCGCCGGGGTCATGGTGCCTTGGGCGAGGGCGTTGCCGAGTGCGGTGGCGTCGGATGCGGGAAGTTGGCCCAGGTGGAGCAGGACGGGCAGGGTGTATTTGCCGTTGGCGAGGTCGGTGCCGAGTGTTTTGCCTGTGCCTGTTTCGTTGCCGGCAAAGTCGGTGATGTCGTCAAGGATTTGGTAGGCGGTGCCGAGGTGGCGTCCGTGGCGGGCGCAGGCGTCGGTGTAGGCGGGGTCGTTTGTGGCGAGGTGTGCGCCGAGGCGGCAGGAGAGTTCAAAGAGTTCCGCTGTCTTGAGGCGGATGATGCGGTAGTATTGTCCGAGGGTGAGGCGGGTGTTGCCGCTCTCGGCGTTTTGGTGGATTTCGCCGGAGCAGACTTGGCGTGTTGTGGTGGCGACGTGGTGGCAGATGTCGGTGGTTGGGTAGCTGGCGGCGAGTGTGAGGGCGTGGGCGAAGAGTGCGTCACCGAGCAGGACGGCAGTGTGGGGGCCGTGGCGGGTGGCGAGGGTGGGTGTGTTGTGGCGCAGGCCGGCGTTGTCGAGGATGTCGTCGTGGATGAGTGTTGCGAGGTGGACGAGCTCGACGATGGCGGCGGCGCGCACGAGCTCGGGTTGGGGGGGGGAGTTGTCCGTCCATCCGGCGTAAAATACGAGCGCGGGACGGAGGCGTTTGCCGTGGTGGGTGAGGGTGTAGGTGACGAGATGGCGCACGGCGGGCTCGAATTCGTTTACTTGGGCGAGTAGAAACGCGTCGAGTTGCCGGATGTGAGCCTGGAGTGGTTCGAGTAGTGCGTCGCTCGCGCGGGTGCGGGCGGTTTGGCGCGGGGGAATGGGGTGGTTAGTGGCGGGTGTGTCCGGCATGGAGCGCGGCACGGTAGGGATGGTGGTGGGGAAGGCAAGCGCGAGTGTTTTTGCGAAGGGTGCTATGCGGTGGCGCGTTTTTCCGCGAAGTAGGCCTGGAGCAGGTTCCGGCATTGGGCTTCGAGGATGCCCGTGGTGACCTGTACGCGGTGGTTGAGCCGGGGGAGGGTGTGCATGGTGGCGGCGCCGCCGAGGCAGCCCATTTTGGGGTCTCCACAGGCGTACACGACGCGTGAGAGGCGGGCCATGATGGTTGCGCCGGAACACATGGGGCAGGGTTCCTTGGTCACGTAGAGCGTGCAGTTGTTGAGGCGCCAGTCGTTGAGTTGGGCGCTGGCTTGGGTGATGGCGAGGATTTCGGCGTGCGCGGTGGGGTCGCGGAGGGTGTCAACGCCGTTGTGGGCGGCGGCGAGGATGGTACCGTTGTTGTGGGTGATGATGGCGCCTATGGGGACTTCGTCATTGCGCCATGCTTCGATGGCCTGGTTGTAGGCGAGGGCCATGAAGAATGCGTCATCGCGGGTGAGTTCGGAGGGGTGGATTTTCTCAAAGGGGCATTCGCGGCGGGGGCGGGGCGGGGTGGCGTCGGAGGCGGGCGGGTGTGTCATGCGGGGGGGAATTTGCGGCATAGGTAGGCTTTGACGCAGGGGGGGACGAATTGCGCGGCTTCCGCGAGTTTGTGGCGGGCGATTTCCTTCACGAAGGTGGAGCTTGTGCAAAACTGGTCTTTGCTGGGCATGAGGACGATGGTCTCGATGTCGGGGGCGAGCTGGCGGTTGGTATGCGCGAGGTCGAATTCGTATTCGAAGTCGGTGAATTTGCGCAGCCCGCGCACGAGTGTGATTGCGCCGCGTTCGCGGGCGAGCGAGACAGTGAGTCCGGGGAGGGGTTCGACGCTGGCGTTGGGGGTGTCGGCGATGGCTTCCCTGGCCATGGCGAGGCGTTCGTCGAGGGAGAAGAGCGGGCATTTGGTGTCGCCGCCGGGGGCGATGGCGAGGATTACGTGATCGAACAGCCGGCAGGCGCGGCGCAGGACGTCTATGTGCCCGAGCGTCAACGGGTCGAATGTTCCCGGGTAAACGGCGGTGCGCCGTGGCATGGCGCGCGGTGTTGTTGCAGGCGTTGGTGGGCGTGGTGTCATGCTGTGTCGAGGGAGGGCGCACGGTGGGATTGGTTGCGGGCGCGGGCAAGTTTTTTGGGATGGGACGGGGGAGCGAATTGAATTGTTCCGCCGCATTCTTTTTTCATAGACCGCGTCGATGCTCGAACTTGAAGGGATTCATCTCCGATACGGACATCAGGTGCTTTTTGACGGCGTCGGCGCCGTCATTGGGCCGCATGACCGTGCCGGGCTTGTCGGGCTTAACGGCACGGGCAAGTCAACGCTCTTGAAAATGATCGCCGGGCAGGTTGAGCCGGATTCGGGACGCGTGGTGCGGGCGCGGAACATGACCTGCGGGTATCTTCCGCAGGACGGGGTGGAGTGCCATGGGCGGACGTTGTTTGCGGAGGTCGAGCATGCGCTGGACGACATCGTGGCTTTGCGCCGCGCGGTGGACGAGGTGTCGGCGCGGCTTGGGTCGCTGGACCATGCCTCGGCGGATTATCACGATGCGTTGCTCATGCTCGCGGACTGGGAGCGCCAGCTGGAGGATGCGGAGGCGCACAAGGTGGCGTCGCGGGTGGAGTGTGTGTTGCTTGGGCTGGGTTTTTGCATGGCGGACATGGGGCGCGACACGGGCGAGTTTTCGGGAGGGTGGCAGATGCGCATCGCGCTCGCGCGGCTGCTCCTGCGGGAGCCCTCGCTGTTGCTCATGGACGAGCCGACGAACCATCTTGATGTCGAGTCCCAGCGGTGGCTGGAGGACTGGTTGCGGCGTTACCGGGGCGCGCTCATCGTGGTGTCGCACGACCGTGCGTTCCTTGACACGGTGTGCACGCGCACGCTTGCAATCCATCGGGGGCGAATCGAGGGCTACGCGGGGAATTTTTCCCATTACGAGGAGGCTTCCGCGGCGCGGCGCGCGCAGCTCCGCACGGCTGCCGCGAAACAGGACCGTCAGATTGCGAAAACCCAGGCTTTCATCGACCGTTTTCGCGCCAAGGCGACGAAGGCGGCGCAGGTGCAGAGTCGCATCAAGGCGTTGGCAAAGGTCCAACGCGTCGAGGCCGAGGAGGAGGATTTCACTGCCATCACGTTTCGTTTCCCCCCCCCACCTCCCAGCGGGCAGGTGGTGCTCCGGCTTGGGGATGTTGGGAAGAGCTATGGTTCGCACCGTGTTTTTGAGCATCTTGATCTGGTGTTGGAGCGCAACGAGCGCATTGCCGTTGTCGGGCCCAATGGCGCGGGCAAATCCACGCTGGCGCGCATCCTTGCGGGGTCGGAGCCGCCCACGAGCGGCACTCGCACGGAGGGGCACAACGTGGCCATTGCGCACTTTGCCCAACACCAGGCGGGGGAGCTTGATCCGGCGCTTGACGTGTTTGAGACCGTCAACGCTGTTGCCACTGGCGAGGGGCGCACGCACTTGCGCGCGCTTTTGGGCGCGTTCCTGTTTCGCGGGGATGATGTTTACAAGAAAGTCGCCGTTCTCTCCGGCGGCGAACGCAACCGGCTTGCCCTCGCCCGCCTTTTGTTGCGCCCCTTCAACTGTCTCATTCTGGACGAGCCGACGAATCACCTCGACATGCGCTCCAAGGCTGTCCTTGCCGAGGCCATCCGGCATTACTCGGGCACCTTCATCATCATTTCTCACGATCGCGCGTTTCTCGACCCCCTTGTCACAAAAGTCCTTGAGGTCAACCATGGCACAATCCGCGTGCATCATGGCAACATCACCTATTACCTTGCGGCCACTGACCTTGGGCGGCAGGGGCAGTCCGCGCACGCTTCCGCATCGCAATCGCATCCGGTGGCGGACTCCCCGCGCGAGCGCCGCCGCCGCACCGCGGAGCGCAACCAGCGTCTCGCGCCGTTGCGAAAACAGCTTGCCCAGATCGAGGCGCGGGTGGCGCGGCTCGAATCGGAAATCGCCGTTTGGGAGGGAAAGATGTCCGACCCGGAGTTTTTCAAAAAAGGTTCCAACACCAAATCCGCGATGGATTCCTACAACACAGCCAGGGCGGAGCTTGAGACAGCGTGCGAGCGCTGGGCCGCGCTCATGGAGGAAATCAACAGTCTCGACGCCACCGCGCGGGCCGCTTGAAAAACAATGCCATGACGCCGCCGCTTCGCTGCCTCATCACCGCCGGACCCACCCGGGAATATTTTGATCCCGTGCGCTACATTTCCAATCCCTCGACCGGGAAAATGGGCTACGCGCTTGCCGCCGCCGCGCTTGCCGCCGGCTGCCGCGTCGAGCTTGTGAGCGGCCCGGTGGCGTTGCCCGCGCCCGGCGGGGCCGTTTTGCACGCCGTCGGGACCGCGGAGGAGATGCTCGCTCGCGCGAGCGAGCTTTTTCCCGCGTGCGATATTCTAATCAAAACAGCGGCAGTGTGCGACATGCGCCCGTGTCATTATTCGGCGCGCAAGGTCAAAAAGGAATCGCTCGCGCGGGTGGTGGAATTCGAGCCCGTTCCCGACATCCTCAAAATCCTGTCGTCGGCAAAAACTCCCGCGCAAACCGTGGTTGGTTTTGCCGCCGAGACGGAGGAGGTTGAAAAACATGCGCTGGCAAAACTGATGGCGAAGCACCTTGATTTGATTGTTGCCAACCAAGTGGGTCCCGGTGGTTCCTCGAACGCCTTTGGTTCCGGGACCAATCACGTGTTTTTGCTGGGGCGCGACGGCATGCGCCAGGAATACGGCCCCGCACCCAAGCCTGACGTGGCGCGTTGGTTGATGGCAGCCATTCTGGCCCGCCATGCACACGGGCGGGCGGGCGTATGATGCGCCGGTGGCGCGGGGGTGAATTATCCTTGTCTCTCAGGGCGGATGAAACACAAAGCCTGCCCCTCACATGAGGCGTGTTTTCGTTGAAAAAAAAGAAGGGTTTCGCCACGAGGCTGCTTCCGTCCTGCAGGATATCCGGGAGTGTTTGCATGTCCCGGCGTTGTCCGGGTTGCGCGTGGTGCAGCGTTATGATGTCGAGGGGCTCGATGACGATGCGCGGGCGTGGGAGGCGGCGTTGCGGGGGGTGTTTGCCGAGCCGCCTGTGGACGATGTTTTCGTGGGCGAGGCGTTGCCGCTGGGGGCGGATGAGGTGGCGTTTGCGGTGGAGTTTTTGCCGGGGCAATTTGACCAGCGGGCGGATTCGGCGGCGCAGTGTGTGCAGATTCTCACTTGCGGGGAGCGCCCGCGCATTGCTTCGGCGCGGGTGTTTGTTTTGCGGGGAAATCTCGCGCCGGGCGACGTGGCGCGCATCAGGGATTACCTCATCAACCCGGTGGATTCGCGCGAGGCGTCGCTGGCGATGCCGGTGGCGTTGGCCGCGGTGGCGCGCGAGGTGGAGCCCGTGCCGTGCCTGGACAATTTCAATGGCGCGGACGCGGTGGCGTTGCGCGCGGAGCTGGGTCTGGCGATGTCGCCGGCGGATGTGCTTTGTTGCCAGCGGTATTTTCGCGAGGTTGAGCGCCGGGCGCCGACGCTGACGGAGATCCGCGTGCTCGACACGTATTGGAGCGACCATTGCCGTCACACGACTTTTTTGACGCGCCTGGAGCAGGTGGACTTTGCGGATTCGCCTGCGGTGGCGCCCCTGCGCGAGGCGTGGGAGTTGTATTTGCGGACGCGCAGGGAGCTGGGGCGCGAGGCGAGGGATGTTTGCCTGATGGATCTGGCGACGCTCGCGGCGCGGGCTTTGAAAAACAGGGGCGCGCTGGATGACTTGGAGGAGTCCGAGGAAATCAACGCGGCGAGCATCGTCGTCAACGTGGACCGGCAGCGCCCGGGGGCTGGCGCGTCCGGGGAGGAGTGGCTCGTCATGTTTAAAAACGAGACGCATAACCATCCCACCGAGATCGAGCCTTTTGGCGGCGCGGCCACGTGTCTTGGCGGGGCGATACGCGACCCGTTGTCGGGGCGGAGCTATGTTTACCAAGCCATGCGCGTCACGGGCGCCGCGGATCCGCGCACGCCTTTTGGGGAGACGCTCCCGGGGAAACTCCCGCAGCGCAAAATCACGCGCGGGGCCGCGCACGGCTATTCATCCTACGGCAACCAGATCGGCCTCGCCACGGGGCTTGTGGCCGAGGTGTATCATCCCGGCTTCGTCGCCAAGCGCATGGAGATCGGCGCCGTGGTCGCCGCCTGCCCGCGCGAAAACGTTGTGCGCGGCACACCCGCGCCGGGCGACGTCGTTGTGCTCGCAGGCGGGCGCACCGGGCGCGACGGCATCGGTGGCGCCACGGGCTCCTCGAAAGAGCACACGGAGACGGCGCTCCAAAACAGCGCCGAGGTGCAAAAGGGTGACGCGCCAACGGAGCGCAAACTCCAGCGCCTCTTTCGCGACCCCGCCGTCGCGCGCCTCATCAAGCGGTGCAACGACTTCGGCGCCGGTGGCGTCTCCGTGGCCATCGGCGAGCTCGCGCCCGGCCTCGACATCGCGCTCGACGCCGTCCCGCTCAAATACGACGGGCTCAACGGCACCGAGCTTGCCATCTCCGAATCCCAGGAGCGCATGGCCGTCGTGCTCGCGCCCGCGGATGTGGAAAAATTTCGCGCCGCCGCCGCCCGCGAAAACATCGAGACCGCCGTCGTCGCCCACGTCACCGGCACCGGACGCTTGCGCATGAGCTGGCGCGGGCAGGAGATCGTCAACCTCCGGCGCGATTTTCTCGACACCAACGGCGCAAAGCAAAGCGCACGCGCACGCGTGGAGCCCTTCCCCGCGGCAGCTCCGAAAACGGACGCCACTTCGGCGGATTTTGCCCAAGCGCGCGCGCGCTACACCGCCTGCCTCTCGCAGCTCAACGTCTGCTCCCAACGCGGCCTCGGCGAACGCTTTGACGCCAGCATTGGCGCCGCCACCGTCTTGCACCCCTTTGGCGGCAAACACCAAGTGACGCCCATCGAAGCCATGGCAGCCAAGCTCCCCGTGCCCGACGGCGACACGGACACCTGCACCCTCATGAGCCACGGCTACAACCCCGCCGCCGCGCACCCCACGCCCGGGCATGGCGCCATTCTCGCCATCGTCGAAGCCGTCACCCGCATCACCGCCGCCGGCGGCAACCCCGCGCGCATCCGCCTCACCCTGCAGGAATACTTTGAAAAACTCGGCGCCGACCCCGCCCGCTGGGGCAAGCCCCTCGCCGCGCTCCTCGGCGCGTTCAAGGCGCAAATGGAACTCGGCGTCCCCGCCATCGGCGGCAAAGACAGCATGTCCGGCACATTCAAAGAGCTCGACGTCCCGCCCACCCTCGTCGCCTTCGCCATCGTCCCCGCCAAGGCCAGCCTCGTCCTCTCCCCCGAATTTAAAAAACCCGGCAGCACCCTCCTGCTCCTGCCCGCGCCCATCGACTCACGCACCGGCCTGCCCGCCCTCCCCTTGCTGAGGCAACAACTCGCCGATCTGCACGAACTCCACGCCACCTCTCCCGAGCGCATTCTCGCCGCCCGCAGCATCCGCCAGGGAGGTCTCGGCGCCGCCCTCGCCGAGATGGCCTTCGGCAACGGCATTGGCGCGCAACTCACGCACCCCGCCCACACGCCCGGGC
>JAITIB010000036.1 GCA_031279675.1 Puniceicoccales bacterium
CACGCTCGACTACGACGAATCCGACCGCGGCAAAACCGTTTACCTCTGCCTGCGCTGGGAAAACACCCGCGGCGAAAAAGGCCCCTGGAGCCCCCTCGCCTCCGCCATCATCCCCTGAACCTTTGTTCACCATGAACACTATAAACAACATGAACACTACAAACAACAACACCACTAACAACACAGTTAACACCAACAATAGAAAGAACACAACCAGCATGAAAACAATGACAACAAGAACAAAACTCAAAACTCTCTCCCTCGCCGCCGCAGTGGGTTTAATGGCGTTTGACAATGCTTCGAGGCTTGATGCGGCAGACTGGTTTCCATCGGGTTCTCAGTTGGTGGACAGCCATCAACGTTACGATCACACCGAAGTTGATTATAATGCGAGTGTCTGGATAACCACAGGTGGTTGGCTTAGCAGTGTCCTGTGTGTGGGCAATTCGGCCTGGGGGAGTGTTGCCGTATCTGGAACTGGCAGACTTAGCGCGGAAGGCATTGAGCTTGGCAGAACCTCCTCAGGGAACGGCGAACTGACTGTTTCTGGGCAAGGATACGTCGAAGTGTATACTTATCCTCTTCTGATTGGTGATGCTGGTTATGGACTCGTAAAGGTGTATGGTCAGGCGCGCATGGATGTAGGTTCTGTTACCGGGCTTGGAGCGGGCACTATTGAGATTTCGACGGGGGGAACATTGTCAATTGCTGGGAATGGGAGGGTGATAACTGATCTTTTGGACTTGGGGACTTATTCAGATGGGGGGGCACTTGAGATTCTGGAAGGAGGACAGCTTGAAATTTATGATGGTGGGGCCATGAATGTTGGTTTGGGTGCCAGTATAACGCTTGCTTTGCCCCCGCAGGGGCACACGTCCATATATGTGGATGGTAATGTCCAGTTTTACGCGGGTTACGGGAGTTTTCAATTTGGATTGTACTCGGGGGGGCAGGTGTTTGCCGAAAACACAACGTTCACTATCGTGGAAGCGACGGGTGGTGTGGATTACACGGCGTTTGGGGCCACCGTTGAGGATCCGATGACGCACCAGTTGTTTGATGTGAGTGGGGATGGTTATACTGTGGTGCTTACGGCGCGGGCGATACCCGAGCCTTCGACCTATGCGTTGATTGGCGGGGTGGGGGTGCTGGCGTTGGCGGTGCTGCGCCGCAGACGCAAGGGGTTGTAAGGTTGCGTTGGACGGGGAAACATTCAGGGGTGTTCCCCGTCCATGCCAACCCGGGGGTTGGCAATCTTTGTGATGGTCGCGGGGTTAGGGGTTGGTTGTGGCGCTTGATGGGTCGTTGGCGTGGGTGCCGTGGCGTGCGCGTTTGCGGGCGAGGAATCCGGTGGGTTTCGTGCGTTCTTTGCGCAGTAGCCAGGGTAGTCCGAAGGCTGCCGCGTCGCTGGCGTTGAGCAGGGTGTTTCCTTCGACGCCGGGGATGTGCAGCAGGAATTCGCATTTGCTGGCAATGTCCGTGCCAAGCCCTCCGGGTGTGTCGCCGAACACAATCGCGAGGGGGCGTCCGGGGACTTTGATGGGTTTGAGGTCGTCAATGCGCCGTCCGCCGGGGCGCACGAATCCGGCGATGCAGAAGCGGTCGGAGAGGTTGCGCAATGTGACGGACAGTGTGCCGGCGTCGTGGCAGGTGAGGGTGTCGAGCGCGCCGTTGGCGGTGCTCCAGGCGCGTTCCTCGAACAGGGCGTCCTTGGTGCGCGCGCCGAGGAGGAGGCGTTTTACGCCGCAGGCGGCGGCAACACGGGCGATGGCACCGAGTTGCAGCGGGTCGGGAAGATCGTCGAGGAGGACGAGCGGGTTGCCTTCGGCGCGCCACCGGTCGAAGTCGGCGGGCTTGGGGATTGCGGGCAGCGGGCGTTCTGTGAGGGCGATAACGCCGCCGTGCGCGGTGTGCCCGGCGATGTGTGCGAGTGTGCTGTGCGTGGCTTGGGCGAAGGGATGTTTTTCGCGGGCGAGGGCGGTGCGGATTTCGGCCAGCGCCGTGGTGTGTTCCGGGGCAAACCAGAGTTTTTTGAGCGCGGCTGGGCGGTGCTGAAAGCAGGCTTTGACCGCCGCCAGTCCGCAAATGTGCACGGGATGAAATCGGGACTCGGTCATGAGGCGTGCACCAATCACAGGAACCGTTGCGGTTGTCCAATCCGAATCAAGCCTGCGCCAGCCATTCACCGGTCAGGTTGGCGAGATAATGCACGTAGGCGGGATGATCGTTCAGGCAGGGGATTTGCTCGAAGGATTCACCTCCGGATTCGAGAAAGAGGGCGCGTCCCTCTTCGCGAATTTCCTCGAGCGTCTCCAGGCAGTCCGCGGTGAAGGCCGGGCAGATGACGAGCAGGCGTTTCACGCCGCGCGCGGGAAGGCTCTTCAAGGTGGCGTCGGTGTAGGGCTGGATCCATGCGGCGCGCCCGAGGCGGGATTGGAATGCAAGGGTGCATTTCTCGCGTGCGATCCTTGCGGCGCTGGCAAAGGCTTCCATGGTCATGCAGCACTGGTGCCGGTAGTCGCGGGCGCGTTGATGGGGCGTTTGGGGTGGGTAATCCCGTGGCTCGCCTGCGTCGGGGGGAAATCCGGGGTGCGTTTCGCGTTGGTGCCGCAGGGGGATGCCGTGATAGGAGAAGAGCAGCATGTCGAAGGGGCGTTCAAGGAATGGGCGCGCGCTTGCCACCAGCGCGGCGATGTAGCCGGGTGCGTCGTAATACGGCTCCGCTATGCGCACGCGCACTTGGGGCGCCTGGCGTTGCAACTCGGCGCGGGCGAGCTCCACCGCCGTTGCGTAGCTCGACTTTGCGTAGTGCGGGTATTGAGGGAGGACGAGCAGGTCGGTCATGCCTTCGCGAACCAGCGCGGCGATCGCACCGCGCGTGCCGGGTTTGCCGTAGCGCATTGCCACGTGCACGCTTGGCGGGGTGGGGGTGCGGCGGGCGAGTTCGGCCTCCAGCGCCGCGCGCAGCCGTCCGGTGTGCACGTGAAGCGGGGCGCCGTGTTCCGTCCAGATGCGCTGGTATGCGGACAGTGTCCGGTGGGGTCGCCGTGGCAGGATTATCGTGTTCAAGAGCAACCAGCGCAGTGGCGCGGGCATGTCGAGCACCTTGGGGTCGCCTAAAAATTCGCGCAGAAAGGAACGTATCGCCGGCACTGTTGGCGCGCTGGGCGAACCGAGGTTGAGGAGGAGGACGGCGCGGCGGCTCATGGTGTTTTTTTTGTTTTCACTATCGAATGCGGGGAACGCCTTGCCAAGTGTCGGGCGCGCGGTTTCACATAGGACGCATGGACTCAGAAGAAGAATCGTTTTCCGACGCAATTGCAAAAATCATCGAGCAGGATGACCGCTATGAGTTTGGCGCTTACGTGCTTGTCCGCATGTCGCTTGATTACACGGTGCGGCGTCTCTTCAAACGCAAGGAATACGATGACAAGCCGGGGCGGTTTGACAAGGACTTGGAGGATATGTGGGTTGCCGAGCGTTACCATGTCAGCGGTGCGCAGCTCCTTGAGGGCATTGGCGATGTGGCCCTTGGCCAGTTTGGCCCGATGGCGCACGCGTTGCTCGGGCGCTGGGGCGTCACTGAGTCGAAGCATTTTGGTGACATTGTCTTTAATATGGTGGAAGCGGGCCTTCTTGGGAAAACCGAGCGCGATTCGCCCTCGGACTTTCATGACATGCTTGATTTTAACAAGGTCTTTGTCGTCCCCTACACGAAGGACACGCCCTGTCCCCTCGAGGTCATTGAGGATTGCTCGTCCAAGAATGCCGAGGGAGAGGATGAAGACACTTGACAGCGCGTGGGGGTGCGGAATGCTGCCGCGCGTTTTTCACTGACCGATGGTGTAATGGTAGCACAAAGGATTTTGGTTCCTTTTGTCCAGGTTCGAATCCTGGTCGGTCAACCATTGCTCCCGCGCGAGGTTTTTTTGAGTGAGCCACCGTTACAACCACATCGTCACCGTCACTCCTGCTGACATGGATGTGAACCGCCATGCCAGCAATATCGTCTATGTGCGCTGGGTGCAGGAGGCTGCCATTGCGCATTGGAACGCCGCCGTTCCCGCGGGGCTTGCCGCCGCTTGTTCATGGGTTGTGCTCCGCCACGAGATTGATTACAAGAAGGCGGCATTCCTCGGGGACGTTCTTCAGGTGTGCACTTGGGTCGCGTCAATGGACGCGCTCACCAGCGAGCGCTGTTGCGAGATCACGCGCCCGGTCGATGGCGCCCTTTTGGCGAGGGTGCGCACGCGCTGGTGTGCGATAAGCCCGGAAACGGGGCGGCCCCGGCGCATTGATTCGCGCGTCCCGCGTTGTTTCGGGCTGGGTGTTCTTGCGGGCGGGGCTTGAGAAAACCGCAAGGTTGGCTTGCGAAAACGTCCGTTGGGGCGGGCATGGCATTTTCAACTTTTCAGGGCGTGGCTTCTTGTTAGAAGGTGCGCATGTCCTCTTCAAAGACGAGTCGCCCGCCCCGGGACGGGCTTTTGCCTGCGGAAAAAGCCGTGTTTGCGCCCCGGCGCAGCGAGTCGCGACCGTTGCTGTCCGCGTGCCTCGGGTTGTTGGTTGTGCTGTTGTTGATTGCGTTGTGGGATTACCGGCGTGACCAGACGTTTTTTTTTCACGAGAGTCTGCTGGTTGATTTTGCGCGGACAACGGAGCTTGGGGCGCGTAATGCCATTGGGTCGCTTGGAGCGACGGTGTCGGTGTTGCTTTTTAATTTTGCGGGATTGGGTGCGTTTTTCATCCCGATGTGCCTTGGGGTTGCGGCGGGGTGCGTGTTGTTCCAGCGCGCGCATACTTTGTTTCCGTGGAAGTTTTCGTTGATGACGGTGGGTTTTTTGGCGCTGGTCATCCTGCTTGCGCTGTTTGCGCCCGATTTCGACGATCCTGCGGGGGTGCTTGCGACCTTGGGTGTGATGGACTATGTGCCGAAGGGGCTTGGGGGATCGATTGGGGGATTTTTGCACAGGGAGGTTGCGAGCACGGTTTTTGGGGGGATTGGCACGGGGATTCTTTGTTCGCTGCTCTACGCGTTCTGTCTCTATGGGTTGTTTGTGGATGATCCGCGGAAGAGTATTGTGGCGGGTATTCATGGGTTGCGTGAGCGTTGGGAGCGCCACCGGATGCTTCGCCGCCAGCGTGCGGAGGAGCTGCGCGAGTTCCGCCGCCAGCGCGCGGAGACAATCGCGGATGGGCAGCAGAAGCTTCAGCCGGGCGGTGGCGTGGCGGCTGCCTCGGTGGTGGAGAGCGCGATTGAGGGGGGCGGTGGGGTGGGGGATGTTTCCACGGGTGAGGAAAGACCGGAGAAGGCCGGGGTTGGGAATGTTGTCAGGGGACTGGATCCGCCTGCGCCGATGGAGCTTCCGGATGTTCCGGTGGAACGTGCCGCACCCTCCGCAGGCAGGAGGGGTGGGGTGGGGGCCGCGAAATTGACGATTCTTGGAGAGGAGACTGTGGAGCGTGCCACGGGGACGTTTGAGCCGAAGAAAAAGGGGGATTACCAGTTTCCACCGGTTGCGTTGTTGCGGGAGCCGCCGCCGCAGGAAGCGCTGCCTCAGGAGAATTACGAGGAGCGTGCTTCGCGCCTGGCGGCCACGCTGGGCGAGTTCAAGATCAAGGTGGCGCTTGGGGAGATCCAGACGGGGCCCGTGATCACGCGCTATGAGGTGATCCCGGCGCCGGGTGTGCGGGTGGAGAAAATTTCAGGCCTGGCGAACAATATCGCCATGAACCTCAAGGCGGAGTCGGTGCGTGTGCTTGCGCCCGTGCCGGGCAAGGGGACGGTTGGCATCGAGGTGCCGAACAACAAGCCAAAGGCGGTCTCGCTGCGCGAGATCATTGAATCGAAGGCGTGGGATGAAAACCGGTGCGAGATCCCCGTCGTGCTTGGCAAGGATGTGACGGGGAAACCGATGATTGCGGATTTGGCGCGGATGCCGCACTGCCTCATCGCGGGCTCGACGGGCTCGGGCAAGTCGGTGTGCATCAATGGCATTGTGGCCTCGCTCGTTTATCATGCGGGTCCGGACGACATCCGGTTCATCATGGTGGATCCGAAGGTGGTGGAGTTGCAGATTTACAACAAGTTGCCGCACATGCTGATCCCCGTGGTCACTGATGCGAAAAAGGTGCCGGGGGCGCTCAAGTGGCTCATCAGCGAGATGGAGCGCCGTTACCAGATATTTGCGCGAACGGGGGTGAAGAACATCGCGGGGTTTAATGCCAAGATAACGAAGGATCGCGCAGAGGCGGAGCGCGCCCGCCAGATGGACTTGGAGCTCTCTCCGCAGGAACGCACGGCGAGTGCGCTGGTGGAGGTCCCGCGTGATGATGTGATGGAGATCCCGGACAGGAAGCTGCCTTACATCGTTTGTTTCATAGACGAGTTGGCGGACTTGATGATGGTGGCGCCGGCGGACATCGAGACGGCGATTGCGCGCCTTGCGCAACTTGCGCGCGCGGCGGGCATCCACCTCATACTCGCGACGCAGCGTCCGTCGGTGAATGTCATCACGGGGATCATAAAGGCGAACCTGCCGTGCCGCATCGCGTTCAAGGTGACGTCGTTGATCGACTCGCGCACGATTCTTGACCAGAAGGGGGCGGAGTCGCTCATCGGGCGCGGGGACATGCTGTTCATCCCGCCCGGGAGCGCGCACTTGGTGCGCGCGCAGGGGGCGTTTGTTTCCGAGGATGAGATCAATGCCCTGGTGGACCACATCGCGTTGTGCAATGGCGAGCCGGACTTTGACGACGCGGTGCAGGAGATCATCGAGACGGCGACGCTGGACGGCGACGGGGATTCGGCGCCGACGGAGGGGACGGATGACCCGTCGGAGGATCCGCTCATCGCGAAGTCGTGGGAAATCATCCGCAGCACGAAACGTGCCTCGACCTCGATGTTGCAGCGCCGGTTGAGCATTGGATACAACCGGGCGGCGCGCATAATGGATATTCTGCAGGAGCGCGGTTATGTCGGGCCGGAGAACGGGCCGAGTCCGCGCGAAATCCTTCGGGACGAGTAGTTCATGAAAAAAAAGCCCCGTGCGTTCCGGCACGGGGGCTTCTTTGTCCCGGGTGGGTGTTCCCTCGGTTCAGAGGCCGAGTTTGGTGAGCTTGCCGCCGTAGATGGCGCTCGCGCCCAGCTGTGCCTCGATGCGCAGGAGCTGGTTGTATTTTGCAACGCGGTCGGAACGGCTCAGGGATCCTGTCTTGATCTGGCCTGCGTTGGTGGCGACGGCGATGTCGGCGATGGTGGCATCCTCCGTTTCCCCGGAGCGGTGGGAGATTACCGCCGTGTAGCGCGCTTCCTTGGCGAGCTCGACCGCGTCGAGCGTCTCGGTGAGCGAGCCGATTTGGTTTACCTTGACGAGGATGGAGTTGGCGGTGCCGGTGGCGATGCCTTTGCGGAGGAACTCGGTGTTGGTGACGAAGAGGTCATCGCCCACGAGTTGCACCTTGTCGCCGATGGCGTCGGTGAGCTTTTTCCACGTCGCCCAGTCATTTTCCGCGGCGCCGTCCTCGATCGAGATGATGGGATATTTTTTGCACAGATCCTTGTGGAACTGGACAAATTCATCACCGCTGAGTTTGCGCTTGTCGGATTTTTTGAAGATGTAGCTCTTGCTTTTGGCGTCGTAAAACTCGGAGGAGGCGACATCGAGGGCGATATAGATGTCCTTGCCGAACTTGTATCCGGCGTTCTTCACGGCGGTGGCGATGGCGTCGAGCGCGTCCGTGGTGCTGGCGAGGTTGGGGGCGAACCCGCCCTCGTCTCCGACGGCGGTGGCGAGGCCTTTGTCCTTGAGAACTTTTTTGAGCGCGTGGAAGACTTCCGTGCCGTATCGGAGCGCTTCGCGGAAGGTGGGGGCGCCGACGGGGACGATCATGAATTCCTGGAAGTCAATGGGTGCGTCGGAGTGCGCGCCGCCGTTCATGATGTTCATCATGGGCACGGGGAGCACCTTGGCGTTGGGGCCGCCGAGATATTTGTAAAGGGGCAGTCCGGCGGCCTCGGCGGCGGCGTGCGCGGTGGCGAGCGACACGCCGAGGATGGCGTTGGCGCCGAGCTTTGATTTCGTCTTGGTGCCGTCGAGGGCGAGCATGGCGCGGTCGATGCCGACTTGGTCGAGGGCGTCAAAGCCGGTGAGTTCCGGTGCGATGATTTCGTTGATGTTGCTTACCGCCTTGAGGACGCCCTTGCCGAGGTAGCGTTTTTTGGGATCGACGCCCTTTTCAAATTCCTTGGCCGGGACGCTGGCGTCGCGCAATTCGAGCGCTTCGTGCTCGCCCGTGCTGGCGCCCGAGGGGACGGCGGCGCGACCTGTTGCGCCACAGAGCAGGGTTACTTCCACCTCCACGGTGGGGTTGCCACGGGAATCGAGGATCTCGCGGCCTTGTATTTCGACAATTTCGGACATGATGTAGGATGTGTTGGTTGTTTTGTTGACAAAGGAAGCGCGCGCCGTGGCGTTTCGTCTGCCGGGCGGGACTTCGGGGTGGCGTGGTGGAGGGGGGGGCGTGCGTTGTCAACTGCTTTGCGTGGTGGCGTCGTATTGTTCCACGCAGCATGGGCACCAGGAGACCCAGTGCCCCGGGGCGGCTTCGCGCAGGCGGGGTGGGTGAGTGATGGACTCCGCGTGGCGCGGATGGGCGTTGCGGTGTCCAAACGCGCATCCGGGCGGTGGCGTGATGGGGGAGGGGACGTCACCGGGGATGGGGATGCGGCGGGTGCGCCGCGCAGGGTCGTGCTGGGGGATGGCCGAGATGAGCGCGCGCGTGTAGGCGTGCAGCGGGCGGTGGTAAACGGTTTCCGTGGGGCCGAGCTCGACAATCTTTCCGAGATACATGATGGCGATGCGGTCGGAGACGTGTTTTACGACGGCGAGATCGTGCGCGATGAAGATGTAGGCGAGCCGCATCTCGCGCTGCAAATCCATCATGAGGTTGAGCACCTGCCCCTGGATTGAGACGTCGAGCGCGGACACCGGTTCGTCGCAAATCACGAGCTTGGGCTTGAGCGCGATGGCGCGCGCGATGCCGATGCGCTGGCGTTGCCCTCCGGAAAATTCAAATGGGTAGCGCGAGGTGGCGTCGGGTTGCAGCCCGACTTTTTGGAGCAACTCGCGCACCCACCGCCGCCGTTCCTCGCGTGTCCCGATGCGGTGGATGACAAACGGTTCCTCGATGATTTCGCCCACTGTGTGCCGTTGGTTGAGCGACTCCGCGGGATCTTGGAAAATCATTTGAAGGTGGCGTCGCCACGGCAGGCGTTGCCGGTGCGAGAGCGTGGAGACCGTTGTTCCCTCAAGGACGACGCTACCCGCTGTTGGCGCGTGGAGACCCGCGATGGTCTTGCCGAGTGTGGACTTCCCGCATCCTGATTCGCCGACCAATCCCAGTGTTTCGCCAGCGGCGACGGTGAGCGAGACATCGTCCACGGACTTGCACCACGCGGTGGCGCGGGTGAACAACCCGCTGCGCACGGGAAAATGCATTTTCAGATTATTGACTTCAAGCAGGGCGGACATGGGCGGTTCAAAAAAAGAAGCGGAGACGCCGAGTTGAAAGCACCTTTCCAGAAAAAGTCAAAGGGCCAAAAAATGAAATTGCCAAAGTGCCGGCGACGGTGTCTCCTCCGCCCCCTCATCGATTCACAACACGTTCAACAAACCATCATGAAAAAGCTTTCCATCCTCGTCGCCGCCGCGTTTGCCGCGCTCCCCTTTGCGGGGTGCGTGAATGATGTCGGCGTCGTCAATCCCTACAACACCACCGCCCAGTGGAACAGCATCGGATTCCTCACGACAAAGTATCCCGGCAAGACCATTGACGAGGTCTTTCAGGCCACCATCCGCGGGCTGGACCAGCTTTACGGCGGCACCTCACGCGTCGGCGAACACCGCCCGAAGCCCAAGGAGCCCTACTACGAGGTCTATGCGCGCGTCGTGGGCGACATCAAGATCACGGTCAAGATTGCAACCGCGCGCGATGCCAAAACCAAGGAGCAGTGGACGGAGGTGACCGTGAGCTATGGCGCCTGGGGCAACCTTCAGGAAAGCCAGAAGATTGTCGCGGCGATCTCGCGCAATCTTTGAGAGAGAGAATTTCCCCGAGCGGCATATTGCCGCTCATAGCACCACCAAAGGCGTCCCGTCCCCCGGGACGCCTTCTTTTTTTGCCGGAGGGTGTGGTCTTGACAACAATGCGAAATCGCCGAGGCTTCCGCCCGTATGAACGAAATCTACGACAATCCCTTTGCGGTGGCGGACGCCTCCGCCGAACTGCGTGCCAGGTTTTACCGCAAGACGTACGGGCTGGTCGCCCTGTCCTTTCTCGCGTGGGCGGGGACGCTCGGCGGCTTTTTCATGCTGGGGCTCGCGGAACCGCTTTTGCACCTGATGTTGGGGACGGGCCGGTTTGCATGGCTCATTGTCCTGGGGCTCTTTTGGGTGGCCACGTCAATCGGACAAAGCATGGCGTATTCGCGCGGCTCGACGCTCAAGCAGTATCTTGGGCTGGGGATTTATATTGTGGCGGAGGCCTTGATATTTGTCCCCCTCATCGCGCTCGTGGCGGCGAGGACGGGCGGGGACATCATGGAGATTCTGGCTCCCGCCGGGGCGGTCACGGGATTGCTCATCCTGGCGCTCACGGCGACGGTGTTCATGACGCGGCAGGATTTCTCGTTTCTGGGCGCGGTGGTTGGCATCGGCAGTGTGGTGGCGTTGGGAGCGATTGTGGTTTTCACCCTTTTTAATGTGGGCGTGGGGTCGTGGTTTGCGTTTGCGATGGTGGCGCTCATGGGGGCGGCGATTTTGTGGCAGACCTGGCGGGTGAAGGAACAGTGCTCACCCGATCAGCACGTGGGGGCGGCGTTGTCGCTTTTTGCGGGGTTTGTGACCTTGTTGTGGTACGTGGTGCAGATTTTCCTGAGCCGTCGCGACTGAGTTTTGCCGCCGGGTTGGGCGGCGTGCGTGCGCGGGATCAGTTCGTGGGCGGGGGGGCGGCGTTGCGCTGCTGCCAGCGGGCGCGGCGCCATTTTTCACGATGGTTCGTGTTCCAGTCGAGGAGGGATTTGTCGATGCCGATGTCGCGCCCGGCCTTTTCGGATTCGAGCCATTTGTGGCGGAGGACTTCGTCTTTTTCGGCAAGAAGTTCCCGGTAGAGGCTGGAGGTGTGGTGGGACGGGTTGAGGGGCGCGGGCGGTGTTTGCTTGGTGTCCATGGCGATGTGATTGTTGGGCTGGTTTTTATTGGTTTGAAAATCAGGGCGTGAGGGCGGTTTTTTCGAGGATACGGAGAGCGATTTGGATGATTTTTCGGGAGAGGGGGGATTCGGGGGCGCTGTGGACGAGGGGGATGCCTTGGTCGCCGCTCTGGCGAAGGGTGGCGTCAAGGGGAATGTGCCCGAGGAATTCGGTCTTGAGGGCGCGGGCGGTTGCCTCGCCGCCACCGGTGCCAAAAGGGGGGCCGCTCATGTTTTCGATCACGCCGAGGAGGGGGATGTTTGTTTGGGCGAAGAGCATGGCGCCGCGTTGGGCGACGGTGGTGGCGGCGCGTTGAGGGGTGGTGATGATGACGGCACCATCGACGGGGGTGGCTTGGATGAGGGCGAGGTGGGCGTCGCCAGTGCCGGGGGGGAGATCGGCGAGGAGGATGTCGAGCTCGCCCCAGGCGACGTGGGTGGTGAATTGGCGGAGGGCTTTTTGCACCATGGGGCCGCGCCAGATGACCGGGGCGTCGGCGTCGATGAGGAGGCCGAGGGACATGGTTTTGACGCCGAAACGTTCGGGCGGCAGGAGGTGTTCCCCTTCCACCTCGGGGCGTTCGGCGAGGCCCATCATGAGGGGGATTGAGGGACCGTAAATGTCGCTGTCAAGCAGGCCGATGCGGCCCGCGCGCCCGGGTTGCGCGGCGAGCGCGCAGGCGAGGTTTGTCGCGAGGGTGGATTTGCCGACACCGCCCTTGCCGCTGGCGATGGCGATGATGTGGCGCACGCCGTTGATGGGCGTGGGAGTGGGGGCGGCGACGGGGGCGTTGATGGCGATGTCAACAGTGACCTTGGGGATTCCGGAGTGGTGGAGGGTCTTTTCGATGTCGGTTCGCAATTGTGCGGCTATGTCCGGATCGGTGGTGGCGAGGGAGAGTGCGATGGTGGCGTGCCCTTTGTCGAAACGGGCCTCGCGGACGAGTCCGAAGGAGACGATGTCCCGTGTGTAGCCGGGGTATTTGACGTGTTTGAGGGCGTTGAGAAGTGATTCATTATCCACAACGCCGTTTCTGTTTGAACAAGTGGTTCTTTTTCTCAATTCCCAAATTGCAACAAATCACCCGAAGTTCTCAACCATCATGCATTCTCATTCTCAAAACCGTGTTTGGCGCGCGTGCGCGCCCGCCGTCATTGCCGCCCTGCTTCTTTTTCAGGCAGGGCCGTTGCCCGCCCAGGTGCGTTCCGGGGCGGTGGAGGGGAGCATCACGGCCACGTATCAATCCCAGCGCATTGCGGTGGAGTGCGCGGATGCGGACGTGGGCGCCCTGGCGCGCAAGGCCTTCAACGCGCACGGGGATTACACGGTGGACGCTTCGGGGGCGCTGCGCGTCCGCCTTGTCAAGACCGGGCCCGCGACACTTGCGCTCACCTTGGACGTGGACGGGGTGCGCTTTGCGCAAAACGTTTCCGGAGCCACGCTCGAGGAGGCCACCTTGCGGGCGTGCGACGCGGTGCTGGTGCGGCGCGGGCAGCGGCCTTTGTTTGCGGGCCGGCTCGTCTTTGTCAGCGACCGCACGGGGAGGAAGGAAATTTACACGGGCGACCTCTTTTTTGAAAAAGTGCGCCCGCTCACACAATACAACTCGATCACTGTCACACCCCGCTGGACGCATGACGGGGCGGAGGTGCTCTACACCACTTATGCGAACAACAACTTCACCGACATTTACGCCGTGGACCCCGCCACCGGACGGCGGCGCAACGTGGTTGTGAACGCGCGCGGGACCACCACGGGCGCTGTCTCGAACCCGCGCACCGGCCAGATCGCCTTTGCCTCCTCGGGGCGCGGCAACATGGACATTTATCTCGCCAATGCGGACGGGACCGGCGTGCGCGCCCTCATCGCAACGAGCAACGTGGAGAGCGACCCCGCGTGGTCGGCGGACGGCTCGCAGCTTGCCTTTGCCGGCGGTGGCACCGGGCGGCCAGGAATCCACGTGGCCACGCCCCCCAACGGCGCCGCGCGGCGCATCCCGACCGGATACAACTACGCCACCGAGCCCGCCTGGAATCCCGTGGAAAAGACACTGCTCGCGTTCACTTACCAAGCCGGCGGCTTTGGCCTCGCCACCGTGGACGTCCCCACGGGCAAGCTTGCGAAAATCAACACCACCGGACACTACATGCAACCCGTCTGGTGCGCCGACGGACGCCACCTCGTGGCCACGCAAATCCAAGGCCAGCGCACGCGACTCGTCCTGATGGACACGCGGAAGAACCGCAAAATCACCCCCCTCAGCGGCACACAAATGGCCAACTGCTCCGAGGCCGATTATCTCCCCGCGAAATAAATGACCTGGCAATGGGCATCCTTGGTCGCCACAGGCGGCGCGGCGGGCGCGCTTGCGCGCGGCGCGCTCGGATTCTGGCTCAAAACCTCCTTCCCCTGGCCCACGCTCATAGCCAACGTCCTCGGAGCCCTGCTGGCCGGCTGGCTCATGGGCAGACTGGGAGCTGTTGACGCCACCGTTGCCACCGCCCACTGGCAGGCACTGCTTGTCACCGGTTTTTGCGGCGGCTTCACCACACTCTCAAGCTTCAGCTGGCAAACACTCGAACAGTTTAATCGCGGGCAATGGCAGCTCGCATTTGCCAACATCGCACTAACGCTTACACTCTCCCTGTTCGCCGCCTGGGCCGGATTCCGGTGCCGTTAACGCCCGTTCACCCGCATCCTTTTTTTGAAAAAACCGCTTGCGTTCCCTCTTCTGAATCCTTTTTGAACCTTCCCGACAAAACCACATGACCGCCTTCGTTCCCAACGCCACCGCCAGTCCCGACGCCTTTGGATTTACCCAAGACGCCGAGTCGAGTGACCCCGACAGGACGTTGTCGTGGCTGCGCCGCGAACGGGGTGCGTCTAATCATGGCGTGCAGGTTCCTTTCGGTTCGCGTCCAGCCTTGTTAACGGAACCTCCCGCCGTAGGCGGAATCGCGCGCAGCGCGACCTTGACCGCGCGGGCCCCGCGGGGGGGGGGGGGGGGGGGGGGGCCGCCGGGCGGGGGCGGGCGGGG
>JAITIB010000028.1 GCA_031279675.1 Puniceicoccales bacterium
GAGATGCAGGCGATTTTGAAATCCTATTTGGAATCAGGGCGCGCGACGGTTGACAATTACGAGTTTCTTTCCGAATGCGGAATGATGTTGATGGGCAATATCCCGCTGACGGAGGCGAACCGTCCTGTGTCTCAAAAATACTTCGTAAACTTACCGGACATTTTCAAGGAATCGGCGCTGCTCGATCGTTTTCATGGATTCATAGAAGGCTGGCACCTGCCTCGCATGAACAAGGACATGGTTCTCACTGGCTGGACACTCAATGTTGAGTATTTTTCAGAAATTCTTCACACCCTGCGCACCGCGCCCGAATACGGTGTGCTGGTGAATGAGTTGATTGTTTCGGAGGAAAAAAGTGATTTGCGCGATTTGAAGGCAGTGAAGCGTATTGCGACGGCATACGGCAAGTTGCTCTTTCCGCACATCACTGAGATTTCGCGGGTGAATCGTGGGGAATTTGAGCGTTATTGTTTGAATCCGGCGATCCAGAAGCGCGGTGTCATCAAGGCGCAATGCCACCTGATCGACGGGGAGTTCCGAGGGGAAATGCCGGTGATAGCCTTGCGGGAGTTTTGAGCATTGCCGCGCAAACCGGGCGGACTCGCAGTGGCTACTCCGCCCACGTCGTCGGCTGGGGCGGATTGCGCCGGCTCGCGGTGCAAACCGAAGGCCATCGGCGGGTGCGAAAGTCACACAAAAGGAGTTGACAAGTGCCCCTGTCGGGCAATATTCCCCACCATCGTTTCGCACAAAGCGAGACTCACGCCAGACCTCCACCAATCAGCACCAGCGCACCATGACCTTCGCACGCAACGCCACTCTTGAAATCTTCGGGCAACGTCACGAACTACCCTTCGTCGTCGGGACCGAGGGCGAGACCGCATTCGACATCACGCGTCTGCGCGAGCAGACCGGTGCCATCACTTTTGACGATGGCTACGGCAACACGGGCTCTTGCTCAAGCGCCATCACCTACATTGAGGGCGAGCAGGGCATCCTGCGTTACCGTGGCTACCCGATTGAGCAGCTTGCCGAGCATTCCGATTTCGTTGAGACCGCTTATCTTGTCATTTACGGCGAGCTTCCCACCGCGGCGCAGCGCGCCAACTTTTCCGCCCTGCTCACGGAAAACGCGGCCATCCATGAGCGCATGGTGTATCTCTTTGAGAGTTACCCGCGGGACGCCCACCCCATGGCGCTTCTTGGCGCGATGGTCAACGCCCTCGCGTGCTATTATCCGCACCTTGCGACCAACAACCATAACCGTGACATCACGAACTTTGACGATGCGGCGACGACCCTCATTTCCAAGGTTCGCACCATCACCGCAATGGCCTACCGCATGAGCCGCGGGCTGCCCGTGATCTACCCCAAGCGCAGCCTCAAATATTGCGAAAACTTCCTCCACATGATGTTTTCCGAGCCCTACGACCTCTACCAATGTTCGCCGGAGGTGGCGCGCGCGCTCAATCTCATCCTGCTTCTGCACGCCGATCATGAGCAGAATTGCAGTACTGCCACCGTGCGCATGGTGGCGTCCTCCGGAGCCAATCTTTTTGCCTCCGCCGCGGCTGGCGTCTGCGCTCTCTGGGGGCCGTTTCACGGCGGGGCCAACCAGGCTGTCATCGAGATGTTGCAGGCGATTCACGATTCGGGGGACGATGGCACGCGCTTCATTGCCGAGGCCAAGGATGGCAATCGCCGGCTCATGGGTTTTGGGCACCGCATTTATAAAAATTATGATCCGCGCGCCAAGATTATTGGCAAAACCTGCGAAAGCCTCCTGCGCACCCTCGGGTTGAACGATCCGTTGCTTGATATTGCGCGCAATCTTGAGCAGGCGGCCCGCAACGATGCGTATTTCGTTGAACGGAGACTTTATCCGAACGTGGATTTTTACAGCGGCATCATCATGCGCGCCATCGGGATTCCGCTTAACATGTTCACGGTGATGTTTGCGATTGGACGGATGCCCGGCTGGGTGGCCAACTGGCGTGAGGTTGCCTCCAACCCGAGGACGCGCATCTACCGCCCGCGCCAGATTTACATTGGCCCGGCCCAGCGCGATTACATCCCTGTCGGGCAGCGCCGGTGAGGCGCCGCGCGCGCCTCAGGGATTTTGCCGGAGCACCTTGGCGACTTGTGCCGCCAGCGCTGCTGTGTCTCCGCCAGTGGCTGCGGTGGCGTCGAAGTCGAGGATGCGTCGGCCCGTGCCTTCGCGAAAGAGGTGCACGGCGCCATCGTGGTAATGGGCGGCAAATGCCGAGTGACAGCCTTCCCCGAACGCTGCCAGAAAGGCGCGCTCGATGCGAACCGCGATGCCGGTGGCGTTGTCGCACAATGGTTCAATGCGCGGCGCATCCGCCGCGCGCACCTGCCATGCGATGGCGCCCTGTCCTGCCGCCGGGATCATTTTTTCGAGCGTCCATTCCTCAAACACAAGGCCCGGCCAGCTGGCAATGCCGAGGCGTGCCAGTCCTGCCGTTGCAAGAAAGGTTGCGTCCGCCTCCCCGGCTGCGGTTTTCGCCAGGCGCGTTTCCACATTGCCGCGCAGCTCGATGAAGGTGGCGCGGGGGAAAAAAAACCGTGCCTGTGCGCGCCGTCGCGGGCTCCCGGTTGCAATGGTCGCCGGCACGGGGGCGGACTCGCGCCGCACGAGCGTGTCGGACGGATTGGCGCGCGGCAGGAAACCGGCGATGACGAGCCCGGGCATCATTTCCGTCGGGATATCTTTTGCACTGTGGACGGCGATGTCACCTTTGCCTGAATGCAGCGCGGACTCCAGCTCCGTGGTGAAGAGTCCCTTGCCTGCGCTCTTTTCCAGTGCCCACGACAGATGGCGGTCGCCCGTCGTGAGGAGGATTTGCGACGCCACCTGACAGTCCGGGTATCGCGCACTGATTCGTTCCGCGCTCATTTCTGCCTGACGGCGTGCCAGCGGGCTGCCTCGTGTGAGCAGGGTGCATGTGGAGGGGAAGGTGTTCATCGATGGCGTTCAGGGAATCAGGATTTTCCTGTAGGAAAACTCGAAAATTTTACGCCGCCGTTGCAATGCGTGAAACGATTCGCGTTGCGCACACGATCCGTTTCCCGGAATCTTGCTTCCCCCCGCCCAGCGTTTTTCCCCCATGAAACATTGTTACCCAAAGAGAGTGTTTTTTCTTTTCCTGTTCCTGGTGTTCACCCCGGTGGCCTTTCTCCGCGCCGAGGTGGCGCCCGCCCAGGTGATCGTCGTGGCGAACGAGGACAATGCCGATTCCATGCGGTTGGCCCGCCATTACATGCATTCACGCGGCATCCCCGCACGGAATCTTGTCGCGCTCTCGCTTAGCCAGAACGAGGAGATTTCATGGGAGATCTTCGCGCGCACGCTCTGGAATCCGCTTCTTGACTGGCTGCTTGAACGGGGTTGGCTGCGCGGCGAACGCCTGCCCGGAACCGACGCTGCCGGGCGTTCCCGCGTGAAACTTTCAGCGAACAAGATCGGCTACATTGTGCTTTGCCACGGGGTGCCGCTGCGCATTGCGCACGACGCCCAGCTTGCCGCCAGGGAGACTTCTCCGGAGCGTCCCTTGCGCGCCGAATTTGCCACAACCACGGCTTCTGTTGACTCCGAACTGGCCACGATGGCATCCCCCGCCTCGCCCGCAAACGCCCTTGTCCCCAATCCTGTGTTTGGGCAAATCAAGGCCACCACGCAGCAGCGCCAGGCAATTCTCATCGTGTCGCGCCTCGACGGCGCCACGTTTGCCGACTGCCAGAACCTTGTGGACAACGCGCTCTGGGCGGAGAAAAACGGCCTTGTCGGGCGCGCCTACGTGGATGCCGGCGGCCCCCATCCCCAAGGGGATGCATGGTTGAAAAACACCGCCGAGATCATTGCCAGGACGGGTTTTGATCTGACGCGCGAGGAGACGCCGCAATTGCTCGACTATGACACGCGTGCGGACGCGCCCGCGCTCTATTTCGGGTGGTATTCGGAGAACATCGCCGGGCGTTTTGCCGATGCCTCCATGCGTTTTGCCCGTGGCGCCATTGCGTTGCACATCCATAGCTTCTCGGCGGCGACACTGCGTTCGGGAACGCGGGGGTGGACGGCGCCGCTCGTTGCCCGCGGCGCCACTGTCACCTTTGGCAATGTCGCCGAGCCCTATTTGCAGTTCACGACGATGCCGCAGGTTTTTCTCGCGGCATTGCTGACGGGACGGCAGGTCGGCGACGCTTACGCGCTGGCCACGCCCGCGTGGAGCTGGCAGACCGTCCTTGTCGGGGATCCGCTTTACAAGCCGTTCAAAGTGCCGCTCGGCGAGCAGCTCAGGCGTGTCGAGGCGACGCCCGTGGGGAGTCGGGATTTCGCCCAGCGCGATTATGTTTTGCTGCGCCAGGCAAACATCCTGTCCGCGTCGGGAAAGTCCGCCGTCGCGCAAAAGCTTTTGGCCGCGGCCATCAACGAACATCAGACGCTGCCCTTGCGCCTGGCTCTGGCCCGTCTGGCGAAGATGCCCGCGCTGGCATGGAGCGCAGCCGACGCCACCGCGTTGAAAGAAGACCCCGGGTTGCTCATCGAGACGGCGCGTTATCTCAACCAGAATTTCAAGGCGGTTAACGCGCTGCTGCTTTACAGGGGGATTCTTGCGCGAAAAGACATTCCCGACGCCGTCCGGAACAGGCTGTTGCCGGAGGCGATCGAGGTGGCCGTTGCCGCGGGTGACGCGGATTCCGCCAGGCAGTGGCGCGAACAACTCCCGCCGCCGCCTCCGCAACCGCCGCCGGCTCCAAACGGGGCAAAGCTCAGGATTTGAGCCGGATTGCCGGCGCCGCTGCCGCCCGGGGCACCGTCCCGCCCAATGCAACAATGCGCGCATGCGCGTGTCTGCGTCCGGCTGTTTTTCCTCTCTTATGACGCCTGCTTCGCTGCCAAGTATCTCGACATCGTTCATCAAGCGGCCCGTGGCCACGGCGTTGCTGACCATCGGTGTTTTTCTCGTCGGCTTGGTGGCCTTTCCACAGTTGCAGATCGCCCCGTTGCCTCAAGTGGAGTTTCCCACGATCCAAGTCAGCGCGTCGTTGCCGGGGGCGAGTCCCGAGACCATGGCCTCGTCCGTCGCGACGCCGTTGGAAAACAAAATCACGAATGTCCCGGGAATCACCCAGTTGACATCGGTCAGCAATTCGGGGCGGACCACGATTACGGTGCAGTTCGATCTGGACAGGGACATCGATGCCGCGGCACAGGAGATCCAGACTGCGATTTCGAGCGCCACCGGACAGCTTCCCCAAGACCTGCCCAGCCCGCCCACGTATCGCAAGGTCAACCCGGCGGATTCGCCGTTCATGTTCCTTTTGCTCTCATCTGATGTGCTCCCGCTGACTGCGGTGAGCGATTACGCGGCCACGGTGGTGGCGCAGGAAATTTCGCAGCTTCAGGGCGTGGCACAGGTGGAGATCATGGGTGAGCGCAAACCGGCGGTGCGCATCCAGGTGGATCCGGCAAAGCTGGCCGCGCTGGGATTGAGTCTGGAGGATGTGCGCAGTGTGGTGGCGGCGGCGACGGTCAATGCGCCAAAGGGTGCGATCGAAGGCGCGCGCCAGAGTTTTGCCATTTATGCGAACGACCAGTTGTTCGACCCCGAGCTTTACGAGGATCTTATCCTGGCGTATCGCGGGGCCGCCCCGGTGCGCGTGCGCGACGTGGGGCGCGCGGTGGCGGGGCCCGAGGATCTGCGCACGGCGGCCTTGGTGAACAACGAGAGCGGGGTGTGCCTGATGGTGCGCAAACAGGCGGGCGCCAACGTCATCGAGAGCGTGGAGCGCATCAAGGCGAAGCTGGAGGTGCTGCGCGCCTCGATGCCTCCGGCCATCAAGCTGGAGTTGATGGACAGGGCGCGGACGATTCGCGCAAGCGTGGCGGAGGTGGAGACACACCTGATGCTGACCATGGTGCTGGTGACGCTGGTCGTGTTCCTCTTCCTGCGCAATGTCCGGGCGACCTTGATTTCGAGCGCCGTGGTGCCCATTTCCATCGTGGCGACGTTTGCCGTCATGCATGTGCTCGGGTTCAGCCTGAATAACATTTCACTCATGGCGCTGACGATCTCGGTGGGCTTCGTCATTGATGATGCGATTGTGATGCTGGAGAACATTTACCGGCACATTGAGGACGGGATGAGCCCGTTTGAGGCCGCGCTCAAGGGGGCGGGGGAGATAGGCTTCACCATTCTGTCCATCAGCCTTTCGCTCGTGGCGGTTTTCATCCCCGTGCTCTTGATGAGCGGCATTGTCGGGCGCCTGTTTCACGAGTTTGCCGTCACCGTCACCGCCACCGTGCTCATCTCGGGGTTTGTCTCGCTGACGTTTGTCCCCATGATGTGCTCGCGCTTCCTGCGGCACCACATTGTGCCGCCCAAGCGCACGGTGCATGGGTTTCTGGACGGGTTGCTGGAGCGCTTTTTCGGGGGCATCGAACGCGTTTATGCCATGGCGCTCCGGGTTGTGCTGCGCCACCGGCGTTTGACCTTGGGATCGTTGTTGCTGACGATCGCGCTGACGGTGTTTGCCTTTCAAAAAATGCCCAAGGGATTTTTTCCCCAGCAGGACATTGGTTTTTTCAACATCACGGTTGATGCCGCGCCCGACATATCGTTTGAGGCGATGCACAAGATCGTCTCCCAAGTGGGTGCGATTGTGCGGGAGGATCCGGGCGTGCAGGCCTTTCAGGTGCGCATCGGCGGCGGGCTCAACGCGGTGAAGAACAGCGCCCGATTCTTCATCTCCGCAAAAGACCGGCACGAGCGCGACAGCGTCCGCGTCATCATGAACCGCATCAGGCAAAAGACCGTGGGCATTCCGGGAATCACCGTTTTCCCGCAGGCGCAACAGGATCTGAACATCGGCGGTTTCATGAGCAAGACGCAGTTCCAATACACGCTTCGCGGCAACGATCTCGACGAGCTCAACCACTGGGCCCCGCGTCTGCTCGGGCAGTTGCGCGCGCGCATCTCCACCACCGACCCGGACGTGCCCCCTCCCGAGGGCATGGACAAACGCCCGGTCATCCGCGACGTCACCTCAAACCAGGACGCCTCGCCCGCGCTCAGTGCCGTGATCGACCGCCAGTCAGCCTCGCGTTTCGGCATCCCCACGCAGGCGATTGATGCCGCGTTTTACAATGCGTTCGGGCAGCGCCAGATCACGCAGTTTTTCACCCAGGTCAGCCAGTACAAGGTCATTGTCGAGGTCCTGCCCGAGCTGCAGGAGACAACGGACACGTTTGACAAGATTTTCATCCGCTCACCGCTCACCGGCGGGCAGGTGCCGCTTTCCTCCCTGATCACGTTCGACACCTCGACGACGAAGCCCCTGTCCATCAACCACCTCAGCCAGTCGCCAGCGGTGACGATCTCGTTCAACCTTGCCGACAAGGTCGCGCTCGGCGACGCCGTCAAGGCCATTGAGGAAATCAGGAACAACCTTGGCATGCCGGCCTCGATCACGACCGGGTTCCAAGGCACGGCGCAGGCGTTCCAATCCTCGCTGAGCAACCAGCCCCTGCTCATCCTCGCGGCAATCGTCACCATATACATCATCCTTGGCATGCTCTACGAGAGCTTCATCCATCCGCTCACCATACTCTCCACGCTCCCCTCAGCCGGACTCGGCGCGCTGCTCACTCTCTGGCTTGCGGGGCAGGACATCGGCGTCATCGCCATCATCGGCATCCTGCTCCTGATTGGCATCGTGAAAAAGAACGCCATCATGATGATCGACTTCGCCATCGACGCGGAACGCCGTCGGCAGCTGCCCCCGGACGAGGCCATCTACGAGGCAAGCCTGAAACGTTTCCGCCCGATCTTGATGACCACCCTCGCGGCAATGCTCGGTGGCGTCCCTCTGATACTCGGGCACGGGGACGGCAGTGAATTGCGCCAGCCCCTCGGCTATGCCATCGTAGGCGGGCTGGCACTAAGCCAGCTGCTGACGCTCTTCACGACACCGGTGGTATATCTCTGGTTTGGAAAATTAACCCGCCGCAAACCCGCCACCGCAACGCCACCTCAGGCGCCGGCCCCGACGGGCGGATGATTTTCCGTGAGCGAAACCAGAGGCAGCCTGACATCTGGTTAAGTGTCGCGTCCCGGATGGTTGGATATGCCGCCTGAAAATTACAAATATAGACATGCCGGGATAATACTGGGGCACGGGTGCGTGTGAATGCGTCCGTGTCCTTTATTTGGTGTAGTTGTGGACGTTGTTTTTGTAAAATTCGGCGACTTCGGCGGGGGTGCCTTGGGCGAGGATGGCGCCGCGTTCGAGCCAGAGGGCGCGGGTGCAGAGTTTTTTGATGTTTTCGGGGCTGTGGCTGATGAGGACGACGGTGCGGTTGCCTTGGAATTTTTCCTGGAGGGCTTTGGAGGATTTTTCCATGAAGACTTGGTCGCCGACGCCGAGGACTTCGTCGATGAGGAGGACGTCGGGGTTGGTTTCCATGGCGACGGAGAAGCCGAGGCGGACGTTCATGCCGGAGGAGTAGGTGTAAACGGGGTAGTCGAAGAATTCGCCCAGGCCTGAGAATTCGTGGATTTCGTTGAGGCGGCTGGCCATGTATTGGCGTGTTTTTCCCATGAGCATACCGCTGAGGATGGCGTTTTCGCGGCCTGTGAGGTTGCCTTCGAAGCCGACGCCGAGGGAGAGGAGCTCGATGTGGGTGTTTTTTTTGTGGTAGGTGACCTTGCCTTCGTCCGGGTTGTAGATCTGGGCGAGGAGGCGCATGAGGGTGCTTTTGCCGCAGCCGTTGCGTCCGATGACGCCGAGTTTTTCCCCTTCGTTGAGCTGGAGGGTGAGGTGGCGGAGGGCCCAGACTTCCCTGGCTTTTTTGTTGAAGAGGCTGCGCAGGGGGCGGTAGCAGATGCCGGCGTCGTGGAGGGTTACGATGGGGGTGGGTGCCGGGGGGTCAGGCGTTGGTGAGCTTGAGAATTCTTTTGTCATAGTGCGCGTGGAGGAGGGCGCCCAGCAGGAGCATGAGCAGGGTGAGGAGGATGGCGGGGGTGAGGTGGCCCCAGGCGGGGGCTTCGGCGCGGAGGATGATGGCGCGTCCGGAGTCGATGAGCGCGGCCATGGGGTTCCAAAAAAAGTAGCGTTGGAGTGATTCGGGGACGCTGGAGATTTCGAAAAAGATGCCGGAGAGGAAGAAGAACATGCGGAAGATGGACGAGACGACGATTTGCAGGTCTGTCCAGAGTGTGACGCCGATGGCGATGGGCATGGCGATGCTTGCGATGAGTGCGAGTTGGAGGATGAAGAGGATGGGCAGGTAGAGCCAGTATGCGTTGGGGGGGTGGCCGAGGAGGGCGGCGAGGAGGAATATCACCATGGAGACGCAGAGGAATTTCCATGTGTGGACGGCGATGGAGACCATGGGGAAGAGGTATTTGGGGAGGTTGCATTGGTTCAACACGTGGAATTTGGCCTTGATGGAGCCGGCGGCGACCATGATGGAGCCTTCAAACCATTGCCAGAGGATCATTCCGATGAGGATGAGGAGGATGGTCCGGGCGCCTTTTGCGCCGGTTATCTGGGAGTAGGCGAGGTAGAAGACGGCGGTGCTCAGGATGGGCTCAAGGAGGAACCAGAGGTAGCCGAGGTAGCGTTGCCGCCCCTCGGACTTGATGCCTGCCACGGTGCGGTAAAAGATGATGTCGAAGTGACGTTTGAGTGTTTGGAAAAACATGAATTTTGCGAGGGGTCCGGGCGCGAACGGGCCGTTTGTCCGCCTTCTTGAAAAGGGTTCAGGCAGATGCCATTCCTTTGTCGGGGGTTCAAGTCTTTTTGGCTGGTGTGTTTTTCCCAAAAATCCCCTTTATCCCTTTTGAGGGAGGCCCATTCTGCCGGGCGCACCCTTCATGCGTCCGCCCGTCCAGTCATTGCGGCTCCTGAGCGTGAGCCGTTTCCGCCCCGCTGTTTTTGCCGATCCCCTTGAGGGTTTCCTCCTCATGCGTCCGCGGAATCCGTGTCATGCCTACATTGGGCACGCGGGGACGGGGGTTGCCCTTGCTGGTGTTGGCGCGGTCTGGCGTGGGAGTTTTTGCGGTCCCCGTCGCTTTGGGGAAATGCGGGACGCTTCGGATGCGCTTCTTGCCGGGTGCCATGCGTTGGGGGATGTCGGGGCGCCGTTTGCGGGTCCGCATTTTTTTGCCGCCTGCACGTTTGACGGGATTCCGGGCCGGGACATGCCTGCGCCTGCGACGCTTTTCCTGCCGCGCTGGCAGCTTGTCCGCAGCCCGGGAGGCGCCACTGTGGTGGCAAACCTCCTCGTTCCGCGCGATGGGCCGCCTGATGCGTTTCTTCCCGGGCTTGAGGCTTCGCTTGACGCGTTTGAGGCGCGTGCCGGGGGGGCGCACGGGGGTTGCGCTTTGCGGGTGCCTTCCGGTGCGGCGCCCACGCTCACCGAGCATGCGCCGGGTTGGTATCCTCGCGCTGTGGCGCGTGTCCTTGGCGAGATCGCCTCCGGGCGGGTTCAAAAGGTCGTGCTCGCCCGCGCATGGAGGGCTGTTCATCCGGAGGGTTTTGATTTTGCGCACGCGCTCCGATTCCTGTGCGCGCGCCATCCCGAGAGTCATGCCTATGCGTTTGGGGATGGCGTTCGGGGCACTTTTTTTGGCGCGACGCCCGAGTGTCTTGCCTCGCTCGTTCCTGGGAGCCACCTGCGCACGGATGCCCTTGCCGGCACCGCCCCGCGCGATCCCGACGCCACCGCGGACGCCCGGGGCGTTGAGTTTCTTCTCCGCGATGAAAAGGAGCGCCGCGAGCACGCCCTCGTCGTCCTTCACCTCCGGCACGCGCTTGCCCGCACGCTCCGTCTTGAGCTTCCGGCGGCGCCGCCGCCGCGCGTCCTGACGCTTCCGCATCTGCACCACCTCCATACGCCCCTGTGTGTTCCGGCACCCGGGACGCTGCATCTTTGCGAGGTCGCCGCCGCGCTTCATCCCACTCCTGCCACTGCCGGATACCCGGTTCCCCTTGCGCTGCGCTCCATCAGGGAGCTTGAACCGGTCCCGCGCGGGCTCTACGCGGGCGGGCTTGGCTGGTTTGACGCCACCGGGGGCGGGCGGTTTCTTGTCGCCCTCCGCAGTGCGCAGCTCAGTGCCGATGGGCGGGAAGCCTGGCTCCACGCCGGTTCCGGCATTGTCGAGGGAAGCTCGTTTGAGCGCGAGGGCGCCGAGATTCACGCCAAACTCAGGACGCTTGCCGGGGCGCTCCAGATCCCTGGCGCCGGTTGATGGCCTTCCGCCCGGGGCAAGAGCGGTTCTCTGCGGGGGGGGGGTTACCGCGTTGCGGGTGTTGTTTCGGGAGGGGGCCGGTGGGCGGTGTTGTTCCAGAGCCACGCGCAGGCGATGGCGGCGAGGATGCAGAGGAGGGCAAAGGCGAGGGTTTCCCACAGTGTGGCCTTGGTTTGGGCGGTGGCGTTGGAGGGATTCATTGTCCTGGGGCGAAAATTAAAGGTGGAGTTTGCTGCGGAGCAGTTCGAAGTGCGAAAAACCGCGGGGTTGGATGAGGGGGATTTTCTCCTCCGCAAGGCTGATGTCGAGCGGGAGCCGGGGTTGGGCGTGCGCGAGGGTGATGCCGTCAACGGCGATGTGGAGCGGGGTTTGGGGGTCAAGCGCGTCGAGGGTGAGCGGGGTGTCCCTGGGGAAGATAAGGGTGCGGTCCGTGAGGGTGTGGGGGCATATGGGGGTGAGGGCGAAGACGTCGGCGGCGGGGTCGATGAGGGGGCCTCCGGCGGAGAGGTTGTAGGCGGTGCTTCCGGTGGGGGTGGTGACGATGAGCCCGTCGCAACGGTAGGTGTTGATGTGTGTGTCCTGGGTGCGGACGCGCAGCCGTGCCATGTGCGCGTGGTGGTGGGCTTTGACAACGATGTCGTTGAGGGCGATGGCGCGCTGCCCGCCGGGGGTGCGGCATTGGAGGAGGGTGCGGTGGACGATCTGGCAGTCCCCGCGCAGGACGGCGTGCAGGCTCTCGGTGACGTTTTCGGACGGGTAATGCGCAAGGAAGCCGAGCTTGCCGCGGTTGATTCCGAAGAGGGGGACTTGATGGGCGACGGCTTGGGGGACGAGGCCGAGGAGGGTGCCGTCGCCTCCGAGGACGGCGCACGCGTCGCAGTGCGCAAGGGCGTCGGGGGGCGGGGGGTAGGTGGTGTGCGTGGTGACGTGGATGCCGGTGGCGCGGGCGGCGGCGGCGAGCGCGGCGCAGAGCTCAAGGGCGCGCGGCTTGGTGGGGTTGGCGACGAGGGTGAGGTGGCGGATGGCTTTCATGTCGGGGCGGGGGTTAGCGGTCCACTTCCCCGAGGACGATGTCCACGCTGCCGAGGATGACAACGGTGTCGGCAAGCGTTTGCCCGAGGCACATGTCTTCGAGGGCGGTGAGGTTGATCAATGAGGGCGGGCGGATGCGGTAGCGCCACGGTTTGCCGGTGCCGTCGCTGACGAGATGGAATCCGAGCTCTCCCTTGGGCCCCTCGATGCGCGCGTAGGCCTCGCCCGCCTTGGGGCGCAAGCCTTGGTTGCGCGCCTTGGGCTCGATGTGGGGGGCGTTCGCGGGCAGGTCGCGCAGGGCGTCCATGGCCTGGAGGATGATTTTCACGGACTCGCGCATTTCGAGCATGCGCATCATGTAGCGGTCGTAGGTGTCGCCGTGTTCCCCGATGGGGATTTGAAACGCGAGGCGGGCGTAGAGCGAGTATTTGTCCACCTTGCGGATGTCGTAGGCGACGCCGCTTGCGCGCAGCATGGGGCCGGTGATTCCGGCCTGAATGGCAAGCGCGGCGGGGAGCGTCCCGACGTTTTGCGTGCGCGCGAGCAGGATCTCGTTTCCGGAGAGAAGCGCGTCCTGCTCGTCGAGATACTGCGCGAAGCCGTCCCCGAGGTAGGCGCGCAGGCGCGCGAGCCAGTCTTGGGAAACATCGGTGCGCAGCCCGCCAAAGCGGAAAAAATTGCACATCATGCGCGAGCCCGTGAGCTCCTCGACGAGGTCGAGCATGCGCTCGCGCTCGCGCAACGAGTAGAGCAGCGGGGTGAACGAGGTGCCGAGGTCGTTGAGGAGAAAGCCGACGAGGCAGACGTGGTTTATGATGCGGGCGAGCTCGCCGAGGACTATGCGGAGATATTCGGCGCGTTCGGGGACGGGGATCCCGGCGAGTTTCTCAACAGCGTGGACATAGGCCCAGTTGTTGGTGAGCGAGCACAGGTAGTCGAGCCGGTCCGTGTAGGGAATGGACGCAAGGTAGGTGTTTTGCTCCGCGATTTTTTCATGGTTGCGGTGGAGGTATCCGAACACGGGCTTGAGCTTGACGACGACCTCGCCGTCGAGCGTGACGTTCATGCGAAAGACGCCGTGCGTGGACGGATGGTGGGGGCCGAGGGAGATCTCCATCAGGTCTCCGTGGACGTCGTCGAGGGCTTGCGGGGAAAGGGTCATTGGAAAAACACGGCTTGCGGTGGCGTCGGCTCACGCGGTGGCGTCATCGCCGGGCGGGACATAATCCTTGCGCATGGGGAAATCTTTGAACTCGTCCCACATCAACAGGCGGCGCAAATCGGGGTGCCCTGTGAAGACGATCCCGTAGAGGTCGTAAATCTCGCGTTCCTGCAGCTCGCACGACCGCCACACCGGCGTCAATGACGGGACGCTGACCGTTGCGGGCCCGTCCCCGCGTCCGCTCGTGCGCAGGCGCAGGATGACCGGCGCGGACGATTTTTTCTCCACGGAATACAAGTGGTAAACGGCTTCGAGGAAGCCCTTTTTCAACCAGTCCATGCCCGTCACGTTGGAACAATAGTCGAGGCGCAGCGCGGGATCGTCGCGGAGAAAAATGGCGATGTCCGCGGCGTGCCTGCCGTCGAGCAGCAACGAGTGTTGCGCGGCGGCCCCGGTGTCGTTGACGAGCGTGGCGGTGCCTTCGGGGAATTTTTCCGCGAGGCGCGGGAGGATCGATTCGGGAGAAAACGGATTCATCGTTCCGGGGGGCATCGGGTGTGAAATTGTCACGGCGTTTGTGTGCGCGGTGGCGTCAGGTCATGCGCTCCAAACGAAGGAACCGGCCACTCGCTGGCGACCTCGTCATTGGGGCGCAGGTGGCGCGGCACATCCGCGTCCCCCGACAGGCGCTCCGCCTTGATTTTTTTCTGCAACTCCATCAGCCCGTGCAGGAGCGCCTCCGGGCGCGGCGGGCACCCGGGCACGTAAACATCCACCGGGATGTATCGGTCAATGCCGTTCAGGACATTGTAGCCTTTGCGGAACGGCCCCCCGGAAATCGAGCACGCGCCCATCGCCATGCAGTACTTGGGTTCCGCCATCTGGTTCCAGATGCGCACCACCTGGGGGGCCATTTTTTTGGTGACGGTGCCGCTCACGATCAACAAGTCCGCCTGCCTCGGCGAGGGGCGGAAAATCTCCGCGCCGAAACGCGCAATGTCAAAGCGCGCCGCCGCCACGGCGATCATCTCAATCGCGCAACAGGCCAGCCCGAATTGCAGCGGCCAGATGGAATTGGCGCGGCCCCAGTTATAGATCTCGTTGAGGCTCGTCAAAAATATCCCCTGCCGCCCCAGACTCTCGCGTTCTGCCGCGGACACAGGCGGCCCGGCGGTGGCGGCGTCAGAGTCGTTCCGGGGACTTTGCTGGGGAGTTTCCATGGGTGTCATTTCCACTCAAGATGCCCCCGGCCCCACGCCCAGACAAGCCCCTCGGCGAGCAACAGGACAAAAACCAGCATGACGAACAGCGCTTCCGCGGGCAGTTCCGACGCCACCACGCCGAAAGGCAGCAGGAACAACACCTCCACGTCAAAAACCAGGAACAAAATCGCATAGAGATAATAGTGCGCCTTGAACTGGATGGGCCGCGCCCCCGCTCCGTCGAGCCCGCACTCGTAAGTGCCGTTCTTGATGGCATTGGGCTTGGGCGGTTGCGCAAACCGCCGCCACGCCCACGCCACGCCCAGCAGCGCAAGCGGAAATGCGAGCGCGACAGCAAGATACAACGCTATGAACGCGTGGGGATGTTTGTGCAAAATCATGACGCAACGGGCGCGACCTTGCGCGGACATGCCCGGACTGCAAGGGCGAAGTTTGGACGCTCGCCCCATGGGAGAGCCCGGGAGGGGTGCCTTTTTTTGTGGGGAATTGGGCCGGGCTTTGGCCGGGACGAGCGTGGTTTTTTCTGAAAAAACCGTTTGCGTTGCCCCTTCTGAATTCTTTTTGAGTGTCCCCCACAAAACCGCAATGACCGCCACCGTTCCAACGCCACCGCCAACACCGTCGCTCTTGGTTTCGCCCAAGCCGCCGGTTTTGTTGTTGGTGAAAAGGCGTCCAATTATGGAGTGCGGGACTTCAGTCCCGCTTTGGGAGCGGGGGATTTATCCCCCGCGTCGTTGAGTGGAACCGGCGCGGAAGGATTTTCTGAAACGTCTTCGGACGGGGCGTTATTCGCGGACAAGGCGTCTATTCCGCACGCGGCGATAAATCGCCTTCGCGAAAGCGGCGATGTTCCGAGCGAAGCGACAAGACCGGACGCGAAGCGAACCGGACCATCGCCGCACTCCATAACAGGACGCGTCCTTGCGGAACCTCCCGCCGTAGGCGGAACCGGGCGTAGCCGGTCAATGACCGCGCGGGCACCGCGCCCCGCCGTAGGCGGAATCGCGCGCAGCGCGACTTCCGAGCGAAGCGACAAGACCGGGCGCGAAGCGAACCGGAACATGTCCCGTGCGGG
>JAITIB010000092.1 GCA_031279675.1 Puniceicoccales bacterium
TCGACATAACGGTGCAACTGCGCCCCCACCAAACGTTCCGCCGGCGGCAACATATAATGGTCATCAGGATTGCACGGGCCGGTGGTGTTGAAAAATCTGACAGGACGCTTGGACATCCCTCCATCTAAAAAAACGGAGGGCGGAAAACTCAAGCCAAAAATAGGCGGTTCCCCCCCTCAACTCTTTGAGAAGAGCGAAAGCAAATCCCGTCTTCTTTTGGCAATTTTCACCGCGAGAAAATCGACAGCCGCGCGCATTCTGTCAAAAACTGTGAATTTCAGCCCGGTGGTGTCGCAGGCATCGAAAATGTTTTTAATCCGGTCAGTGTGAAATTTGTCCTTTCCAAATTTTCTCGAAAACCACGTGTGGTGGAGCATGGGCTCACCCAAATGGTTTTTTAATGTCGTCGTGATGCCATCCTCATGCGTGTCTCCGGAAAGATATTCCGTCTTGAAATTTGTGTTCAGCCAGAGATAGAAGGACTCGTACGGTTCGTATCTTCTTTCCGTGCTATACTTATGGGGCAAGTCTTTTGGGAGGAATTTTTCATAGTCAATGGATACTCCCGGCGCGTAATGCCTTATTTTCTCGTTCGAAAATTTTCCGCGGATCGTCCTCACGTCCATGATGCTGAAAAACGGATTCATGACTATGGGATTGATTGAGCGGTGGGGAATCTCTCCGCCATCGCGGATGCCACAGCTCACGACGTTTTCGCGGATGCAGTGTGCCAGTAATTTTAAAATCGAACCGTTGTCAATAACAAAGGCGTCCTCGTCGATGTTTATGGCGTAATCCACGTCATATTCAAGTATTTTATACAAATAACCATCACTCGTCGTTCCAAGCAGACGATGATGGGGAAAAGGCAGCTTCAGGGTTGTCCTCATCATTTCAAAGAGATACCAGTTCATGGATCGTGTGAAAATGGCGATTTTATGCGCGCCAAAGTCCGGGATTTCCGGATTTTGGCGAGAATGTGCGCGAGGGGAACTCAAAGAGTGAGTCTGTGACATCATTGTTTTACATTTTAGTTTTTTAGTGATTTCATTCTGTTATTTTTGTCCGAGAGTCTTTTTAATGAGTCTGGTTTTTCTTGTTTTTTTGCCGCAAATGGGAGCACGAGGAGGCGGTGGAGAAAACGTTTCCAGAAATATTCGCGAACACAATATGAAAGACCGGATTTGCGGACGTTGCGCGATCGTCCATTTTCAATATTTGATTCCAGCCCAAACTCGCCAATTCCGACACAGCAGGGGACGATCGCCTTTAATTTTAATTGAAAGTCTTTGACAAAAGACGTCCAGTCATCGGAAACTTTCCAGACTGGTGAGAGGTTTTCGAGCAAAAGACGGGCCCCCGTTCTTGTAACAAAATAGCCGTAGGCTCCCGCCGCGTTGCGCTTGGGGTAGGGAAAGACGATTTTCGCCCCGCAATCGAGCCGGACGGCATTTTTCAGGACATAATATTTGAGATGGGAAAACAGGATGACACTGGGTGTTTCCGGTGACGTTTTCTTTGCCACCTCCCGTAAAACTTCCGGTAAATTTTTGCCCGGTTGCGCATCGTCTTCAAGAACAAGGGCGCAGGGGAGGTTGTTTTCCAGAATTTGCCGGTAAATCTTCAGGTGGCTCAACGCGCACCCAATTTCCGGTCGCGACAATTCGCGACCGGAGGCGTTTGCCCTTTTGGCATTGTAACAGCTGGCAAGTTCCTCGGGGGACAAATGCCGGCCATCCACCGCTTCCACAAGTGTTGCGTGCAACCCAAGTGCGTGGCATTGGGACAGGATGGCTTCCCGGCGCGCGGTGGCGTCGGGGAGATTCACGATGAAAACAGGGATGTCCATGCGGTGAAAATGATCATGAAAACAGTCAAGACGTCATGAATGAGCGGCATTAGATTTTCTGCAATTTTCGAGGACAAGTTTTTCATAGAGTTGGAGGGTGTTTTGGGCCAGGGTTTCCGGGGAATACAGGGTTTGGGCGCGTTTTTTTGCGTGTTCCGCTTTTTCTTCGAAGGGGGTGTTGTTTTCGAGGATTTTTATGAGGGCAGTTGAGAGTGCGGTGGCGTCGCCGTAGGGGATGAGGGTTCCGAGGGTGTTGTTTTCGAGGATTTCGGGAATTGCGCCGGTGTTTGTGGCGATAATGGGCGTGCCCAATGCCATTGCCTCGATGAGGACAAGGCCGAAGGGTTCATTTTCCGACAAAACGAGTTGTGCGTCGGCGGCGCGGACGTAGTGCAGGATGTTTTCGCGGAATCCTGTGAAGTGGATGTTTTTTTGGAGGGAGAGGTTTTGGGTGATTTTTTTCAGTTTGCGGGCGTAGGCGGGTTTTTGTTGGAGGTTGCCGATGATGAGGGTGTGGGTGCCGGGGTGTTTTGCGAGGATGGCGGGCATGGCGCGCAGGAGTGTTTCGTGGCCTTTTTCTGGGGAGACGCGTCCTGTGAGTGTGAATATTCGCGCGTTTTCCGGGAGTTGGAATTCGCGGCGGATTTGCGCGGCGCATTCTTTGCGCGGGCGGGCTGCTGTCTGGGATTCCAACACGGGGGTGGCGTTGGGGATGTGGAGGATTTTTTCCGGGGCGATCCCGGCTGTTTTTTCATAGAAGCGTGCGACGTGGGCGGAGATGGCGATGAGGGTTCCGGCGTGCGCCGCTTTGCGGTATGCGGGGGAGTTTTTGGTGAGATGCAAGTGGACGACGAGGGGAATGCCTGTTTTTTCATGCAACCAGAGTCCTGTGCGCGCGGCTCCTGTGAGGTGGGTGTGGATGAGGTCGATTTTGTTTTCGCGCGTCCATGCGGCGAGGCGTTTTTTTGCGAAAAATCCGTTGGTGGGGATGTCAAGGACGCGCAGGCCGGCGTCCTTGTACTTTTGCCTGAGGATGCCTTTGTTTTTCACGGCGGTGAAAACTTCGCATTTTCCCGTTTTTTCCAGTGCGTGTGCGAGTGTGAGAACCATTTGTTCCGTGCCGGCGAAGTTTCGTGAATGGAGCAGGTTGAGGATTCTCATTTTTTTTGTTCACACGCGTTGCGTTCTCAGGAGGGCGGCAATGCCGTGCTGTTGGATTGCGCTGACATAGGCGTGCGCGTTGTATTGTATTTGTTGTTTCACTTTTTTCAGTCTGTGAAACGGGTGGTGCGTTCCGCGCCGTCCGCGCAGATCGCTGGGTTCGCCGGATGATGCGCAGTGGACGGGATAGGGAAGGATTGCCTGAAAGATGACGTTTGTCCGCCAGTGGTATTGCATGGCGGTGTCAACGGGGACGCCGAAGTGTTTTGTGGTTTTTAGCAGACGGGTGGCTGCGGTGGCGGTGATAACTTGGGCGCAGGTCGCGCTGGGGGCTTTGAGATAATCGCCGATTTCCCAGCGTCCGGTTGCATCAAGTGGTGTCCGCGACAGAATCCGATTGCGGTTGAATCCCATGAGTTTGAGGGCTTCCCAGTGGTGTTGCGTGGTGGCGAGGGAGTGGGCGAGGGTTGCGAAGTCCGGGGCGAGTTCGATGTCGTCTTCGAGGATGATGGCGCCGTCCCAGCCTTGGTAGAGGAGGTGTTGCCAGGCTTTTCGGTGGCTTGCGAAGCAGGCGCGTTCGCCGGGGGAGAGTTCGCGGTGGAAGTGGCGTTGGTTGAGTTCTGGCGAATATCCCTCGCCTCCCCCTTTGTTGCCATCAACGGCGGGGATGCGTTCCCATGGGAGTGCGGTGGCGTCGAGTTGCCGGCGCATGTGTTCGAGGCGTTCGGGGTGGCGGTCGAGGTTGATGAGGAGTAGGCCGAGTTTCATGGTGTGTGTGTGGGTGGCGGGGGTTATTCGCGCCAGTGTTCGTGGATCCAGGGGGTTGGGAGGATGTAGTCGCGGAGGCGTTTGGTGTAGCGGCGGTTGGGGTTGCGGTTGTTTTCGAGGACGTGCTTGAAGTGCTGGAGCAGGGGGCGGTGTTGGTCGTTGTCGTCGTGATACCAGCGGCCTGCCGCGGCGTCGTCGGGGTTGGGGCGCCCGGGGAAGGTGATGATTTTCGCGCCTTTGGGGAGTCGTGGCGGGATGAAGCAGCGCAGTGGGAATGGGGGGAGGCAATGTACGCGGAAGTGGCAGGTCCAGGCGCCGGGCCAGAATTTTATGCCGCTTTTTATGCCGTGGGTGACGTAGTGTTGCTCGTATTGGTATTTGCGGGAGATGCCGCCGGGGTCGGCGCGCAGGTTGTCGAGCATGTAGGGGTGGGAGCCGATTTTGAAACGGAAGATCGAGGTTTGTCCGAGTCGGTGCAGGGGTTTTACCCAGTTGCGTGCGAGTATCACGTCGTCGGGGTTTCCGTGAGTGAAGTAGCCGTCAATGTTCCCGACGATTATGGTGTCCAGGTCAACGAAGAGTGCGACGCCTGTGAGCTTGCCGGGGAGTTCGCGGCTCCAGAGGGCGGCTTTGCGCCATTTGCCCCAGGTGCCGGGCGGGATTTCGCAGCCGAGTTCGGGGAGTGGCAGGCAGGTGACTTCGGGGCGGATGCCGGTGGCGTCGTCCGTGAGGCAGTATAGTTTGAAGGCGCCGGTGAGGTTCCGTGCCACCATGCTGTGGAGGATGTTGACGTATTGGGGGCCGTAAAAGGTTCCCCATTTGATGCAGAGGATTTGTCTGGGTTGTGTTGCTGTGTCGGGCATGGTGTCGCGGGGGTGTGGTGGTGGGGATGGGGGAGTTTGGTCAGGCGATGCCGCGCCGGGTGTCGTGGCAGAAGCCGAGCAGGGTCTGCGCCTCGGGTGTGGTGGCGAGTTCTGGTGTGGCGGCGATTTTTTCCACGGCTTGTGTGTGGTTGAGTTTGCCGAGGTAGAGGATGCGGAAGAGTTTTTTCACGCGTTCGATGGTTTCCGGTGGCAGTCCGTTGCGTTCGAGGCCGACTTTGTTAATGGCGCGGACGCGCGCGGGGTTGCCTTCCGCGATCATGTAGGGGGGGATGTCCTTTACGTTTTTGGAACATGCCGATGCCATGGCGTGGGTGCCGATGCGGCAGTATTGGTGGACGCCGGCGCCCCAGGCAATCACGGCGTGGTCGTGCACGTGGACGTGGCCCGCGAGCGCGTTGTGTCCGCTCATGACGATGTGGTCGCCGAGCTGGCAGTCGTGCGCGATGTGCGAGTAGGCGAGCAGGTGATTGTGGTTGCCGATGCGTGTGAAGTTGCCGTCGTCAGTGGCGGGGTGGACGGTGGTGTATTCGCGAAATTCGTTGTGGTTGCCGATGAGCAGTCCTGGTGTTCCGCCCCTGTATTTGAGGTCGTGGGTTTTGCCTCCGATGAGTGCGTAGGGGTAAACGTGGTTGTGCGTCCCGAGCGTGACCTTGCCTTCGACGGTGGCGTGGTGGTGCACGTGGTTGTGTTCGCCGAGTGTGACTTGGGCGCCAATGTAGGCGTAGGCGCCGATCGTGGTGTGTTCGCCAATGCGTGCGCCTGGCTCGATTATTGCCGTGGGATGTATGCGGGCGGGGGTATAATGGCTTGGGTGCTGTGCATTGTCCATTGCGGTGGCGTTGGTTTTTCGGGTGGTGGTGGCGTGGTTACTGGGTTTCGTTGGAATCCACGACTCCAAACATGATTTCGGCGCTGGAAACGATTTCGCCGTCAACGCTGCAGGAGCATTGGGCGATGCCGATCTTGGTGCCGCGCGTTTTGGTCAGTTTGGCGTGAACGCGCACTTGGTCGCCCGGTGTGATGGCTTTGCGGAACTTCACCTTGTCCGCGCTCATGAAGTAGCAGATTTTGTTTTGGTGCGTGGTAAGCCTGAGCATGAGCATTCCGGCGGCCTGTGCCATGGATTCGAGCTGGAGGACTCCCGGCATGACGGGATTTCCGGGGTAGTGCCCTTGGAAATACGGTTCGTTGATGGTGATGTTTTTTATGGCTGTGAGTTCGTTGTCATCGCTGACCTGGAGCACGCGGTCGAGCATGACGAAGGGGTATCGGTGCGGGATGTGGTTTAGGATTTGCCGGACGTCCATGCTTGGCGGCAGTGCTTTCCCGGTTGTTGGCGGTGGCGTTGTGGCGGTGGTTGGCGCCGGGCGCGCGCCTTCGGATGGCGGTGGCGTTGCCACCTTGCCTTGTGTGGTTGCGAGCCATTGCTGGCGGATCGCGGCGGTGAGGCGCGCGTTGAGCGCGTGCCCGGGGCGGACGGCAATGATGTGCGCCTTGAGCGCGATGCCGGCGAGGGTGATGTCTCCGAGGATGTCGAGTATTTTGTGGCGCACGAACTCGTCTTTGAACCGGAGGGGTTCCTTGGAGATGATTTTGTCTCCTTTGATGACGATGGCCGTGTCCAGTGTTCCGCCTTGGATGAGTCCTTTTTGGAGCAGTTCCTCGATATCCTCGTATATCGTGAACGTGCGCGCGGGCGCGATCTGTGCCTCGTAGGTTTCGGGATCAATGTCGAGTGTCAGGTGCTGGGTGTGGATTCCCCTGTCGTCGGAGGATGTGCAGGTGATGCGCAGCCCGTCGTGCGGGAGTGCGATGATGGTCCGGTTTCCCTCGGTGATGGTGACCGGGGATTGGAGTGCGAAAAACGCCTTTTTTTTCGTTTGCGTCACCGGCACCGCCTCGTGGATCAAGTTTACATAAGGGCGCGCGGAGCCGTCCAAGATTGGCGGTTCGGACGCGTCCATTTCAATCACCGCATTGTCAATTCCCATCCCGTGCAAGGCTGACAGCACATGCTCGACCGTGTGCAGCTTCACATGTCCGGTCGCAATCGTGGTATTGCGGACAAGGCCTGACACAAGGTCGGAGGTCGGGCGCACCTCCGGTTTTCCATAAAGATCGATGCGGCGGAAGACATACCCCGAATCCTCGGGTGCCGGTTTGAGCGTCAAGGTTACTTCCTGCCCCGTGTGCAAGGATTTCCCCCGGATGGAGGCCTCGTGTTGAAATGTGCGTTGTTTCATAAAAAACCTTTGAAAGTGAGAGATTCAAACACTCTTGGAAACTCAGCTCCGCGCCCGCCCGGCAAGGAACCGCAATGCCAGGGAATACCCCTCCGTGCCCAGTCCCGAGACAACCCCTGCGCACACTGCCGCCGTGAATGAGTGGTGCCGGAATTCCTCGCGGCGGTAAACATTGGAGATGTGCACCTCCACAACCGGCAAGCCACACCCCGCGACACAATCGCGCAATGCCACGCTTGTGTGCGCCAGCGCCCCCGGGTTGAGCACAATCCCCGAAATCCCCGCGTCCGCCCACGCCACGATTTTGTCCAGAAGCTCCCCCTCATGATTCGACTGGAAAAACGCCACTCCGACATCCAGTTCCCGCGCGGTGCCGCGCAGCGCATCCTCAACATCGGAGAGGGTGGCGGAGCCATAAACCGACGGCTCGCGCACTCCAAGGCGATCAAGATTGGGGCCGTTGAGAATGCCAAAAGTCTTTTGAATCATGCAAACGCCCAATGTGTGGCCGCCGCCCGTGTTTGCGAACGAAAAATGCGGCGCGCCGAGGCGCGGCACGGTGGCGTCACTGTTTTGCGCAAATCCAGAGCGCGAGGGTGTGCCCGGGGCGGAGCCAGCCGGTTTCCGCGTCGGGGCAGGCAACCTGGCGCCAGCCAAGATATGTTTTGCCAAGGGTGACAAGGGTGCCGGCTGGGAGCGTGGTCACTTGCTGCCGGGCGCTCGCCTCAGTGGGGATGGAGTAGAGGGTGGAGGGCTGCCACACTATGGCGGTGCGCGGGTGGGCGAGCACGCCGTAAACGCGCAACGCGAGGAGCGGGAGCGCGAGGTTGAGGAGATTGATGAGGAGGACTGCGGCGACAACCCAGGGGGGGAGTTTTTTCCTCAGGCGCGCATTATAGGCGCGGTGGACGAGGGCGACAAGGGTGAGGGTGAGGAGGATGGTGGCGGCACAGAGATAATTTTGCCACTGGGTTGGATTGGCCAGAATTGCGAGTCTGCCTTGGGGGCTGTCTTCGAGAAAGTGCCGCAGGGGTGCGGGCGCGGGGAGCGCCGACTTGGCCTGTGCGAGACGCAGATGGCGTTGCGTCGCGGGGGAAGGATGCTGGACGAATGCGGCGAGGGCGTGCGCGGCGCTTTCGGCCCAACGGTCCTGCTGGGCGAGGGCAAGGGCCAGATTGTGGTGGGCGACCCAGTCTGTGGGGACTGTTTGGAGATGGGCGCGCAAATGGGTTTCTGCAGCGGCGTAGTCGGCGGACGCGTAAGCCGCAAGGGCGCCGGCATGTGGCTCGGCAATGGCGGCGGGGGCGAAAAAGAGGAGAAAAAAGGGGAAGAGATTTTTCCTGCGAAAAGTGGCGGCAATGGGAACGCGCGGGCATCGGGTTTTGCGATGGGCCCGGGTGGCGTCCGCGAGCCAGTCGGCGGGAAGGGGTTTGCCGTCATAAAGGGCGTCCTCGGTGGCACGCCAAAGCGGGACAACGTGGGGATGCAGGGAAAAATGGCTGGAAGTGGGCGCGGCATGAGGGATGCCGGCAAGTGTGGCGGTAAGGCGCTGCCAGTGGCAAAGCTGGCCGGGAGCGGGCGGCTCGGGCTGTTGGTGGCGGAGTTGGCGGTGAAGCCGGGTGAGCTGCCGGTGGGCCTGGCGCCGGGCTTGGTTGGGATGGGTGGCGCGCGCGCGATGGCGGGCGTGCAGGAGCCATGCGAGGCAGGGAAAGAGGAGCGGGGGGAGGACGAGGAGGAGCGCGAAGCGGGGAAGATTCCCGTGAGGAGGTGTGGCGGGCGGAGCTTGGGAGAGGGGGTCGTGAGGAATGGGGCCGGGAGGCGGTGGGGGCGGCGGGGCTGGTGGAGTTTCCGCGGCGGCGTCACCAACCGTATGCGGGAGCGCCGGAGGGGGCGTGGCGCCGGGAATGACCTCGATGGTGGTGGCCGGGGCGGTGAGAGTCTCGTAACTGTCGGTTTCGGGGTTGAAGATGCTGAGTTGAACGGGGCCGAGGGTGTAGCGTCCCGGTTGTGTGGGCAGGAGGATGAGATCTTCGCTCAAGGTGGCGTCGAAGATTTTGTCTTTCACGGGAGTCTTTTGGGCGGGGGGATGCGCGGCGAGTTGCAAGGCGCCGGGGATGTCGCGAGAGGGCAGGGTGGTGAGGGCGGGCCAGTTGCCGGTGCCGGCGAGCTCCAAGGTCCAGGTAACGGGGTTGCCGGCGGCGACCTGGCGGGGCGTGATGCGTGAGGCGAGCTTGAATTGCCCAATGGCGCCATTGAAACCGGGCGGGGAGGGGAGGGGGAGTGGGCGGGTGGTGATGGGGGGCGAAGGAGTGGTGAGCGTGTAACGGTTGTGTTGGGCGAAGCCAAAAAAACTGTCGCGGCGGGTGGCGAGGGCGAGTTCCTGGGTGAGGGGCGGCAGGGCCAGTTCGCCGGTTTGCGGGGCCATGGCGCGGGTGGTGTATTGGAGCCGGATGCGGGGGGTGCCGTTGCGCAAGGTGTCGTGTCGCGCGGGGCGTTCGGGGAAACCTTCATGCGCCAAGGGGGGATTCTCCCATTGGGGCGGGGCGTATCGCGGGTCGTGTTCAGGATTGAGCTCAAGCGTGTAAACAAGGGGGAATACTTGCCCGGCGTAAGGGGGGGTCGGAGGGGGGGCGAGAGAGGCGGTGGCCGGGAGTCCATTGGCGTCGGCAGTGCTGCCGCCACCTGTTTTTCCGGAGGCGGGCGCGGTGATTGTGTAAGTGGCGGCAGCGGTGGTTATGGGGCCGTTGCTTGTCTCGATGGTGAAGGCGGGGATGGTGACGGTGGTGCCGGGCGGGGAGGTGGGGCGGATGCGGTAGGTGTGGCTGCGCGTGGAGCTGTGCTGTCCGTTGACAAGGGTGTGGGCGGTGGAGATGCTGGAGGTGGGCTGGATGTGCAACCCGGGGGTGGCGGGGAGCCCGGGATGGCGGTTTTTCGGGGTGCAGTTCTCGTAAACGAGCTGGATCTGCGTTTCCTGCCCTTGGGTGAGCGTGCCGGTGGCGGGTTTCCAGTGAACGGTCTGGGCGCGCGTGACGAGGGGGAGGAGGGAGAGAAGGAGGGCTGGGAGGAGGTGGCGTGAGCGCTTGGGAATTACCATGTTTGGCCGTGGTTGGTGTTGTCTGGCGTGATGTTTTCCATGCGTTGGAAGAGGGTGCCGGGGATGTCGTTGCTTTTCACCCGTTCGAGGTTTTGAAGCGGGATGAGCAGGCGCGGGTCGCCGGGGTTGGGAGGGGATTGGGCGGGGGTGCTGTTGACGCGGTAGGTGGCGGGTGGCGGTGGCGTTGGTTTGGGGGCGTCGGCGGGCGGGTGATTTTCGGCAAAGGGTTTGTCGTTTTGCTTTTTCGGGGTGTCCGGGGTTCCTTTTTCCGGGGTGGCGTCGTTGTTGTCCTTCTTTTTTTCGTTGGCGGTGGAGGGGCTGTCGTTGGGTTTGGGCCGGGGGTTGTCTTTTTGGTTTTGATTGGGTTGGGGGGCGTCTTGTTGTTGGGGTGTGTCCCGGGTGTCTTGCGGTTGTTTTTTGTCTTTGTCTTGGGGCTGGGGGGGGGGTTGCTGGTTTTTGTTTTGCGGGGGTGTTTTTTTGAAGGCTTCGAGTTGCTGGCGCAAATCGTCCCAGTTCGCGCCATTGGGGTCGTTTTCCCGGGCATTTTCGATGGCTTGGAGCGCGTCGTTGATGGGGCCGAGGGTTGCGGGGTCGGTGGCGGGCAGAGTGGTTGTTTTTGCGGTGGCGTGGGCGAGGGTGGCATGGGCGAGTTCGAGGGTGTCTTGGGTGCTCTGGCGGGCTTGTTGGGAGAGCCGGGCAATGATTGTGGTGAGTTTTGCGGTGGCGTCAGGTGTGGTGGCGTCGGCGGGGTGAAGCGCGGGGTGCGTTGGGAGGAGAAACATCAATGCGGCGAGGGTGCGCGGGGTGAGGGTGAGTTTGCGGGGCGTGGGGGTGACGGGATGGTGTTTCCAGAGGTGGTGGAGGAGTAGGAGGAGGGCGGGTGCGAGGAACCACTGGTAGCGTTCGGCGGGGCGCTTTTGGAGGGGCGTCGCGGCGGGGGTGTTGTTGTTGTCCGGGGCGGAATTTGCCGGGGTGGCTTTGTTGATGAGGGCGGCGAGATTGGCCCATTGGGATGCGTTGGTGTAGGTGCCGCGCGTGAGGGTGGCAAGTTTCTGGAGTGTGGCGGGGTTGAGGCGGGTGAGAACGACGGCGCCGGAGGGGTCTTTGACGAAGTTGCCCTTGCCGTCCGGAATCATGGCTCCGGTGAGCGTGCCGATGCCGAGGGTGTGGAGGTGGATGTTGCGTTTTTTGCACTCGGTGGCGGGGGCGCGCCAGGGGTTGTTGGGTTCGGCTTCTCCGTCGCTGAGGATGATGAGGTGTTGTTCGGGGGCGGGGCTGGCGGTGGCGTCGTTGGTGTAAGCGTCGAGGGCGGTGTTGAGGAGGGCGGCGAAGTTACTTCCGGCGTGGGGGAGATATTCGGGGGTGAGCGAGGGGAGGAGTTCGCGGAGAATTTCGTAGTCGGTGCTGAGGGGGATTTGCAGGAAGGCGGTGCCGGAGAAGAGGATGAGCCCGATGCGTTCGCCATGGAGCCCGGTGAGGAGGTTTTGAATGAGGAGGCGGGCGTGGTCCAGTCGTGTGGGAGTGACGTCGGTGGCGAGCATGGAGCGGGAGAGGTCGAGGGCGATGAGTATTTCACGGGTGCTGGCGGGGGGGGCGGGCGGCAAGGGGGCGCCGGGAGCCTCGCCCCATTGGGGACGGGCGAGGGCAAGGGTGATGAGTGTGAGGGCAAGGGTGAGGGTGAGTTTGGGGCGGTGGCGGGCTTGGGTTGCGGACTCGCGGGTGAGGCGGAGGGTGTTTGGGGTGGCGGTGGCGGTGAGGATTTTTGAGGTGGCGTTGGTGGTGGCGCCGGAGCGTCGGGCGCGGTGGATTTCAAAACAGAGGTGAAGGAGCGGGAGGAGGAGAAGCCAGAGGTGATGTGGTGCTTGGAATGTCATGGGCGTTTTGTCGCTGTTGTTGTGAGCGTTGGGTGTGCGGGATTTTGTTTTTCCAAAAACACCCTTGTTTTGTGTGGACGCGTTGCCGTCCGTTGGGATCGGAATGCGTGGCCCGGCGTGGCTCAATACGCTTTGGCGAAGATGACGCGCCGGGGGCTGGGTTGGCCGGTGAAGGGGCATGTGCCGGGCTCGGCGGTGCCGTCGAGGGGGATGCAGCGGATGGTGACGTTGAGGTCTTTTTTGATTTGCGCCTCGACTTCGGCGCTGCCGTTCCAGTGGGCGAGGGCGAAGCCGCCGTGAAGCTC
>JAITIB010000027.1 GCA_031279675.1 Puniceicoccales bacterium
TACACGCTTTCGTGCCTGCTTGAGGGGAAGGGGTATCTTTATGATCCGGTGGAGTATCATGGGCCGGTGCTTTATTATGTTGCGGCGTGGGTGTGCCGTGCGGCGGGGCAGGTGTCCCATGCGGAGTTGAGTGTGTGGATGGTGCGTTTTGTGCCTGCGTTTTTCGGGGTGGCGATGGTGGTTGGGGTGGCGTTGTGGTGCCGGTGGGGGCGGCAGTGTTCCGGGGGCATTGGCATGGGGGCGGTTGTTGTGGCGATGGCGTTGGGGGCGTTGTCGGCGTGCGCGGTTTATTATGCGCGTTATTTTATCCAGGAAACGGTGATGGTGGCGTGTTTTTGGGCGGCGGTGCCGTTGGTGTGGCGGATGGTGGTTGGCGGCAGGGGTGAGGGGGAGCCGGGCGGCGGGTTTTGGCGGGGGGTTTTGGTGGCTGTTGCGGCGGGTGTGTTGCTGGGTGTGGCGGTGGCGTCGAAGGAGACGTGGGTGCTTATGGTTGCTGCGGTTGTGGTGGGCGCGGTGGCGACGGTGTTTGCGGACGGGGCTGGCTTTTCCGGTGGCGGGATGGTGCGGATGGTGAGGGGGATTGTCGCGGGTCTTCGCGGGAGGTGGCGTTGGCTGGGGATTTTTGCCGGGGTGGCGGGTGTGGTCGCGGTGGCGTTTTTTTCGTCATTCGGGGAGAATTGGCAGGGGGTTGTGGATTCTGTGAAAACTTACTGGCATTATGCGGGCAAGGCGTCGGGCGCCGGACATGAGAAGCCGGCGGGGTGGTATGTGGCGACGTTCTTTGGGAAGTTTAATGTGGGGCGGCGGGTTTTCAGCATTGAGGGGGTGACGGGTGTGTTGAGCGTGCTTGTGCCCGTGCTGTTGTGTTTCCGTGGTTGGTGGTGTCGCGGGGAGTGGCGTGCGGCGGTGTTTACGTGGACTTCCGGTGCGAGCTTGTTGTTGTTGTATTCGTTGATCGGATACAAGACGCCGTGGTTGTTCCTTGGGGTGTTGCCGCCTTTGTGGGTGGCGTCCGGGTTGGGTGTGATGACCTTGGCGCGCCGGATGTGCGGGGTGGGGTGTTGCGTTGCGGGCGGTGTTGGCGTGTCGCGCCGGGGAGCCTGTGTCGCGGCGCTCTGCATGGTGGCGGGGGCGGTGGTGTGCGGGGCGCTTTACAAAAATTGCTGGTGGCTGACGCGGCGGCTGGCGGCGGACGAGCGCAATCCGCTCGCCTATGCCCATGCGGTGGATGATGTGAAGCGTGTCACGCAGCTGGCGGAGCGAATGGCGGCGGTGGAAGAGGGGTTTTATGCGAGGGTTTTCATTGCGGGGTCGGAGTATTGGCCGTTGCCGTGGTATTTGCGGCATTGGACGGCGGCGCATTGGGTGGGGGTGCCGCCGGTGGGGCGGGAGGAGTTTCTTGATGCGCCGATGGTCATCACGGATGCGGTCACGGATGCGGAGGTGGCGTCGCGCTTGCGCGGGAAATATTTCATGGATTTTCTCGGGTTGCGTCCCGGGGTGCTGCTTTACCTGCGTTTGCGCGAGGATTTGTGGCAGCGCATCATGGCGCAACCGGAGGGGGGGGAGGTCGCGAAATGAACATGCGGTTGGGGCGCGCGCCCCGTTTCATCCTTGCTTCCGCGTCGCCGCGCCGCCGGGAGCTGCTTGCGGGCCATGGGATTTTTCCGGAGATCATTCCTGCCGATGTGGTGGAGAATGAGGATGCGTCCGCCGATCCCCGGGAAATGGTGTTGTCCAATGCCGGGTTGAAGGCGCGCGCGCTTGCGCGCCGGTTTCCGGACGCGTTGGTGCTGGGGGCCGACACCACCGTTGCGCTGGACGGCACCGTGCTGAACAAGCCGGTGGATCTTGGGGAGGCGCGGATGATGTTGCGCCGTCTTTCGGGTCGCGAGCACGTGGTGTTCACCGGGGTTGCTTTTGTCTGGGTGGGCGCGGGTGTGGACGAGTTGCATTGCAGGACGAGCCGGGTGTGTTTCAAGCCCCTTGCGGACGCGGTCATCGAGGCGTATTTCCAGCGCGTCAATCCGTTGGACAAGGCGGGTGCCTACGGCATTCAGGAGGGGCGTGAGTTGATTATTGAGGCGTTCGAGGGGCCGGTCTCCAACATCATGGGGCTGCCCGTGGAGTTCGTTGTGGAGCGTCTTGCGGCGTTTGGCGTCACCCCGTTCACAGCATCCGTCCCGGAGTGATGTCCAGTGCCTCCGGGAACCTCTGTGCCCATTGCGCCGATTGTGCCACGAACGCATCCACCTGCGCCCCGGCGGTGCCTGTCTGCTCGCCGGCGGCGTTCACCAATGCGTCCAGTTTCTCGTGAGAGAGGCCCAGCCGGGGGTCTTGCGCGAGGCGCTCGACAAGGTCGTTGCGTCCTATTTTTCCGGTGCGCAAATCCCGTGCGGACGCCACCGCGTGCCCCTTGATGATTTCGTGCGCCGTTTCGCGCCCGACGCCGTTTTTCACCGCTTCCATGAGAAAGGTCGTCGTCAGCAAAAACGGCAGGTAGTGCCGGGCCTCGCGCGCGACCACCGCGGTGTTCAATTCCATCTGGTTGAGAATGGTGAGAAAGGTTTCCAGCAGCCCGTCCACCGCGTAAAAGGCATCGGGAAGCATCACGCGGCGGACGACCGAGCACGAGACGTCCCCCTCGTTCCACTGGTCGCCCGCGAGATCGGCGGCCATGCACAGGTAACCGCGAAGGATGACATGAAATCCATTCAGGCGTTCGCAGCTGCGGCTGTTCATCTTGTGCGGCATTGCCGAGGAGCCCACCTGCCCGGGCAAAAAGCCCTCGCTCGCGAGTTCATGCCCCGCCATGAGGCGCAAGGTTTTCGCAAACGACGACGGGCCGGATGCGAGCGAGACCAGCGCGGACAATGTGTCGAAATCCTGCGAGCGCGCGTAAACCTGCCCGACGGCGTTGAGCGCGCGCGGGATGCCAAGGTGGCGCAGGACACGCGTGTCGAGTTCCGCCACCCGCGCCGCGTCCTGCCCAAGGAGCGTCATCTGGTCAAGCTGTGTGCCGACCGCGCCCTTGAGCCCGCGCGCCGCGTAGCCCGCGATGTGCGCGTCAAGACGTTCAAGCCCGTGCAAAAACTCTTCCCCGAACATCGCCCAACGCTTGCCTGCCGTCGTTGGCTGCGCGGCGACGTTGTGCGTGCGCGCCGCGAGCACAACATCGCGCCCTTCGCTGGCGCGCATCGCGAGGCGGTGCAGGCAGGCCACCGCCTTGGCGCGCACGAGCGCGAGGGCGCGCCACACCTGCAATTGCTCGACATTTTCGGTGAGGTCGCGGCTCGTCATCCCCTTGTGCACGTGCTCGTGCCCCGCAAGGGAACAAAACTCCTCAATGCGCGCCTTCACGTCGTGGCGGGTGACTTCCTCCCTCCGCGCGATGGACTTGAGATTGACCGTGTCTTTCACGCGCTCGTAAGCGGCGATGGCATCGGGAGGGACGGGCAACCCGAGATCGCGCTGCGCCTTGAGGACTGCGATCCAGAACTCGCGTTCGAGCACAATGCGTCCCGTGGGCGACCACACCGCCTTCATGGCGGCGGAGGCGTAACGGTCGGCGAGAACATTGACAATGGTGGCATCAGGCTGGCTGTTCATTCCGCCAAGGGAGTGCCCGCGTCCGCGCCCGTTGCGAGCCGAAAATATTCCAACGGGGCAATGCGGCGCTGGCTTGCGCACCCGTGAGTGGATTCAACGCAAGCAAGACGCCCACTTCCCTTGATTTTTCCGCACACAATGTTTTTTTTAGCGAGCGTTTTTATGCAGGGCAATGCTCATGGCTGGATGGATTTGGCCGATTTTAATGCTCTAAACAATACAAGCATTATCTTGCAGACCATGAACAATGCATGTCGCCCTTCGCACACCCAACCATCCGAAACTGTCGAAAAAAAAATGTTCTTCGTTCCTTGGGGCGTTTCCCTACGCTCGCGGCCCATGTCCAATTGTGCGCGTGCCGAACACTTGATCAAACCCGCCGACCTGCGCGGCATTCTTCGCTATGTGCCGATGTTTCGGGAGCACATCTTCGTCATCGCCGTGGATGGGAGCGTGGTTGAGCACGAGGATTTTGCCAACGTCGTCACCGACATCGCCGTGCTGCGCAGCCTGAACATCCGCGTCGTGCTCGTGCACGGCATCGGAAAGCAATTGCGCGATGCGATGGCAGGGAACAGGGGCGCGCAGGGGGATTTCTACGGCGAGGGCGCAACCGACGCGCCCATGCTTGCACTGGCGCGCGCGAGCGCCGGCGCGGTGGCCCAGACGATCATCGAGTCGCTCTCGCACTCTGGCCTCAAGACGGCGCTGACGAACGCGGTGCGCGTGACCGAGACGGGCGTCATCCACGGCGTGGACCAGATGTTCACGGGTAAGGTGGACAAGATCGACACGGGGCTCCTGAAACACCTCCTCGACCAGGGCGTCATCCCCCTTTTCACCCCCATCCTGTGCAACCGCGAGGGACGTTCCCTGCGAGTGAACAGCGACGCGCTCGCCGCCGAGATCGCGATCGCGCTCGGCGCCTCGAAACTCATTTACCTGACCTCGTTCCCGGGTCTTCTTATCAACGGCGCTGTCGTCGTGAACATGCCCCTGGCCAAGCTCTCCGCGATCATCCGCGAGCGCAAAACGAACCTCATTGAGGAGCGCCTGCGCAGCAAGGCCGTGTGCGCCGTGCGCGCGCTTGAGAACGGGACGACGCGCGCCCACATTCTCGACGGGCGGGTGGGTGGCGGGTTGCTCACGGAGATTTTTGACAAGGTTGGCCTGGGCACGATGATCCACGCCAACGATTACGAGCAGATCCGCCCCGCGCGCAAAAAGGACGTCCAGGCCATCCACGCCCTCACCAAGCAGGGTGTGCGCCGGGAGTCTCTCGTGCTGCGCTCGCGCGCCCACATTGAGCAGCACATAGACGAGTATTTCGTTTACGAGATTGACGAGAGCGTGATCGGCTGCGCGTGCCTGCGGCGTTACGCGGACAGGCACGCTGTGGAGGTGGGCTCCGTCTATGTGCAGTCGTTTTACAGCGGGCGCGGCGTGGGGCGCATGCTCGTCGAATACGCGGAGCTAAAGGCGGCGGAATCGGGTGCGTCGAAGTTGTTTGCGCTGACGACGCAAAGCGGCGCGTTCTTCCGGGATGTCTGCGGCTTTGCCAATGGCACCCTTGAGGATGTTCCGGCGCAACGCCGCGCAGAGGCGAGGGACAACGGACGCAACGCGCGCGTGCTCTTTAAAAAGCTGACGCCACCGCGCAAGAAACCTTCGCGTGAGCGCTCAGCATAGGAAAAGCCAAGGGGCAGGGCGCTTGTGGCCCCGCCCCTCGCTTTGTTTTGTGCCGGCGCGCGCGGGTGGTGTTTCCCGGCGCCGGTTTCGTCATTTGTCCTCTTTGCGGAAAATGACGGTCTCGCCGTAAATCCCGTCGGCGCGCTCGTGGCTCGTCGAGACGGACAGCCATGGAATGGCGCCCTCGGCAGGCCGCTTTGTCCTGTCCACGGGCCGGGGCGAAACCTTGTTCGCATCGAGCGCACCCTCAATCATGTCCAGATAGATGTCCACAATGGCCGAGATGTCCGCGTAGGAAAAGCCCACGGCGTCTTTCAAGGCATATTTCATGGCCTTTTGGACAGACGGATCCTTGGCGGCGGGATTCTGCGGAGTCTTGATCTCGGCGATGGTCCTTTTCAGGACGTCCGTCGCGTCCATCGCAAAGAAGAACTTTCCGTCATGGATGGCATAGGCGAAGTGCGGAAGCACGTCGGCATTGTTGCCGAAAAGGGATCTTTTCAGGCTGCGGATCTTGACACCCATGTAGTCGATTTCGTCAAAAACGGCTTCGTCCCCCCCCTTGCCAAGCTTTGCCAGGGCGGTCTCGATGAACGAGGCGAGCTTGGCGCTGTCGCGAAGCTCCATGATGAAGAGCATCTCATTCGAGGGCATGAAGTCTGATTTTCCAAGGCGACGGAGATTTTTCCCCGCATTGAAAACACAGGCCATGTTCTGTCCGAAATTCTCCAAGAGTGCGTCGCGCACATCCAGCCCATGTTCGGACTTTATGCTTGCGAGCTGAATGTCGAGAAGGGGCTTTATCGTGGGAAGGGCCTCGGCGAGGAGAGACTCAAGGTTTTTCCATGCCTGCGTCATGTCCCAGTTGGCCGTGTCAAAAACCTTGCCGGCGGGTATGAATGCCGGGACGAGTGGATCAAGGGGCTTGTGAGTAAGCAGGGAGAGCAAGCCGCTCTTCTCCGTGTATGACAGCGAGCTCTTGATGCGCACATCCGCGGGCGTGACCTCGAGCGCGACCCACAACGCCAAAATGTTCCCAAGACGAAGCGTGTCGTAGGCTTTGACAAAGTCCACGCTCATCAAATTCGAGCCGGCTTCCTTGGCTTTGCCGACAATGAAGTTGCGCAGCTCTTGCGCGAGGAACGGGGTGTTGGCGGCGGCAATGATGTCCGCATTGCCCGCGCCCGACCGGACGCGTTTCCACGCGGGAGTCGTGGAAAAATTATCCTTGCGGCCATTCTGGAGCGCATCGACGGACTCGCGCAAAGCGTTGGGCGAGGTGGCAATGACGAGGGTCTTGCCCGCAAGCGCCCAGCCACCGAAGCTGACCGGGGCAAGGTCACCGGTTTTCACCGTGTGTTCGTGGAGGGTGACGCCTTGGAAGGGCGTCGCAGTCCATTTGGAAACCGCGGGGACGGTCTTGATTGAATTGTTTGAATCCTCGTCCACGCCAGTGTCCGGCACCGGGGTGCCCTCCAACTCGGCTTTCAACTGATTGTAATCGTTGAGCGAAACGTCGTGGGTATGCGTCTTGCCAGTCTGCGCATATTTTTCCAACAGCTCGACAAGGGTCTTTTCGTCCGCCGCGATGTCGGCAAAGGCGATGAAGTCAAAAGGCAGGTGTCCCTTCGCCGGCTTGGGCGTCTTGACGATGGAGAAAAGCACCTCGCCGTCGAGGTTGTTGGGAAGGAACTCAACCAGCCGCGCAAACTCCTTCGCGGTGCGCCCATCCTTCGCAAAGGCTTCCTCAGCCGCCTTAAACGCTGGCGCGAAATATTCCCCGAATCCCGCCTTCCTAATATCGGCGGTAAGCGGGTGGGCTTCGAGCCGCTTCTTGTAGGCAGCAAAATCCGTCTGCTGCACAATGGCATAAGTCTCCGGGGGAAGACATTTTTCGTGGCGCGCCCCGGCATCCGGAGCGAGCGCAATCGCCGCCAGCAAGGCCATGCCATGCCGACAAATCAGGGTGTTTACTAAGGGTTTCATAGTGATGTCGATGTTCTCAGGTTGTACGGATTGTTGGGCAGACGCACGGAAAGGACAGGTAATCGGAGGCGAGTGTCTGCAAAGCGAACACAGGTCCCGCAAGAATAAACTTGCCGGCCAAACCCGACGCCACCGGAGAAGATTGCTGGCGGACACTCAGGGCCGCTTGCCAGCGGCAGAGGCTTTGCCCGAAGACGCCGGAGGCTTTTTCCCGGACACCTCTCCAGCCGGGGACGCCGTCGGCGGCGCATAATAGCGAAAACCAGAGTTGGGATTGCGCGGATCAAAGGCATACGCATCGCGATTGCGCAAAAAGTCCTTCAGCACATCAACCGGGATGGCAAACCCCAGCCCCTCCGCGCCAAAAGCCACGATCTTCAAATCATTCACCCCGACCACCTCCCCGTGCATGTTAAAAAGCGGCCCCCCCGAATTGCCGGGATTGATCTGCGCCGTCGTCTGCACAAGCAACCGCGACCCCATGTCCCGGTTGCGCAAACTCACAATGCCCGCCGACACCGAACGCTCCAGCCCCAGCGGACTGCCCACCGCAAACACCGGCGCCCCCTGCTTGAGCGTCTCCGAAGACCCCAGCGGCACCGTCGGGAAAACCTCCCCCGGCGCGGCATCCTCGATCTTCAACAACGCCAAATCCAGATGACTGCTCGTGGCAACAATGCGCACCCGGTCAAACTGATGCTTGCGCATCGCCTTGCCCAAGCCCCGGAACACCGTCACCGACACCTCCAGCTCACCCGCCACCACGTGGTCATTCGTAATCACATACCCCTCCGGATGGATGACAAAACCAGAGCCCAAACCCGTTGGCGTCTTCACAAGCACCACCGCCTCCCCCACCCGCTCCGAAAGCGCGCGCACACTCGACGCCTCCTCCCGCGAACCCTCGCGAAACAAATCCGCGTTGAACACCCCTCCCGCCCCGGACGCCGCCCTCACCGGAAGCACCGACGCCACCTGCTCGCGCGGCACCGAAAGCAAGGTGAAACCAAGATCCACAACCACCCGGTCAGGCTTCTCGCTCAACACCTCCCCCACCACCTCGCCCCCGCGGCTAAGCACCACGCGAGAGAGCCCACCCGCAAGCACCACGCCCGAGGACACAAGCGAGACCACCGCGCCAAACACGGACAACGGCAAAAACAAACGATTTCTCATTGGCATAAACATCCCCACCGAATAGCCCCCACCCACACCCAAGGTCGAGCAGGAAGTGACACCACCGCACACGCCCCGCACTTTTTGGGATTCCCCTCCACCTCTCCCCCGCATAAACCAAACAGCTCAAAGCAAAAAAAACACATGGACACCCGATACCACCAACTCGCCGAACTCCTCACCGGATTCTCCACCAAGCTCCAACCCGGCGAAAACGTCCTCATCGACGCCATCGACGTCCCCGACGACATCGTCATCGCCCTCATCCGCGCCGCCCGCGCCCACGGCGCCACGCCCCAAGTCAACCTCCAGCACACCCGCATCAACCGCGCCCTCCTCCACGGAAGCACCCACGCCCAGCACACCCTCACCGCCGGAACCGAACTCGCGCGCATGAAAAAAATGCACGCCTACATCGCCCTCCGCGGCGGCAACAACATCTTCGAAAACAGCGACATCCCACCCGCCACCACCCAAGCCAACGCCCGCGCCACACGCCCCACCCTCGACCACCGCGTGAAAAAAACCAAATGGGTCGTCCTCCGCTGGCCGACCCCAGCCATGGCACAACAAGCCCGCATGAGCACCGAAGCCTTCGAAGACTTCTACTTCCGCGTCTGCACCCTCGACTACGCCCGCATGACGCCCGGCATGGCCGCCCTCAAAGCCGCCCTCGAACGCACCGACCAAGTCCACATCACCGGCCCCGGCACCGACCTGCGCTTCTCCGTGAAAAACATCCCCGCCAACCCCTGCGGCGGCCACCGCAACATCCCCGACGGCGAAGTCTACACCGCCCCCGTCCGCACAAGCATCGAAGGCACCCTCCAATACAACACCCCCACCCTCTACCAAGGCATCCCCTTCAACAACATCCGCCTCCAATTCCACCACGGACGCATCACCAACGCCACCGCCGACACCAACACCGAACGCCTCAACGCCATCCTCGACACCGACCCCGGAGCCCGCTACATCGGCGAATTCGCCCTCGGCTTCAACCCCCACATCCTCCACCCCATGCAAGACATACTCTTCGACGAAAAAATCGCCGGCTCCTTCCACCTCACCCCCGGCCAATGCTACGACGAAGCCAACAACGGCAACAAATCCACCATCCACTGGGACCTCGTCTGCATCCAACGCCCCGAACACGGCGGTGGCGAAATTCACTTCGACAACAAACTCATCCGCAAAGACGGCCTCTTCATCCCCAAGGCCCTCCAACAACTCAACCCCACCCACCTCCTCAAGACCCCCGTACCCAAATCCCGGCGCTAACCCATGCCCACCCTCACCCTCCCCCCCGACACCCAACCCGGACGCGCCGACAAAATCCTCGCCACCCACCTCCCCAGCCACAGCCGCACCCAAATCCAACACCTCATCGACAACGGACACATCCACCACCCCGGCCCCCCCCCACGCCCCCTCACCCGCAAGGAAACACTCACCCCCGGACAAACCCTCCACATCACCCTCCCCCCCCCACCACCCACCCAACTCACCCCCGCCCCCATCCCCCTCCACATCCTCTACGAAGACCCCCACCTCATCGCCATCAACAAACCTCCTCACCTCGTCACCCACCCCGGCGCCGGCACCCCCCCCGCCACCCTCGTCCACGCCGTCCTCCACCACACCCACGGCCAACTAGCCCCCGCCGGCGGCACCCAACGCCCCGGCATCGTCCACCGCCTCGACAAAGACACCACCGGCATCATCCTCCTCGCCAAAACCGACACCGCCTACCACACCCTCGTCCACCACTTCGCCCACCACACCCCCGACAAACAATACCTCGCCCTCGTCGCCCCCGCCCCCACCCTCCTCTCCGGCACCCTCCGCCACCCCATCGCCCGCCACCCCACCCACCGCACCCGCATGGCCGTCCACGAAAACGGCAAACCCGCCCGCACCGACTGGGCAGTCGAAGAACGCCACGGCAAAACCGCCGCCCTCCTCCGCTGCTGGCTCCACACCGGACGCACCCACCAAATCCGCGTCCACCTCTCCCACACCGGCACCCCCCTCCTCGGCGACCCGACCTACACCCACCCGCACGCGCAAAACAAAACCCCCTTCAAAGACGCCCCCATCCCCCGCATCATGCTCCACGCCGAACGCATCACCCTCCCCCACCCCATCACCGGCAACCCCCTCACCCTCACCGCCCCCCTTCCCGACGACTTTATCCAAGCCCAACAATGGCTCCGCGCACACCACGGCAGCCAAACCACCACCAGCCCAGGACAGTAAGACAAAAAAATGGCGGGCCACTCACGACCCGCCACTTTGGCGAAACCTCACCGCCTCCGCCGCCTCAGCAACACCAGCGCCAGCGCCCCCACCCCGCCGATCAACGCATACGTCGAAGGCTCGGGAACAGGCTGGGGCGCAAGGGCGACAACACGGAAACCGTAATAATAGCCGTCCTCGTCGTCGATCCTCCCAACAGCGCCAGTGGAGGCGAGCTGAGACTCATCCCAAGTGAAAGTTCCGCCACACACATGGTAGCTGGGGATGTATGTGGGAGGAGTCGGAGGAGGCGGAGGATCCTCTGGACGCCCTGGCTGAATTGGTATAATCTTTTCCACTTCACCGGCATATGTTTCAGTCCACTCCATGGCATTTCCCGTCATGTCCACGGCACCGTAAGCGGAGGGGTAGAGTTCGTAGAAATCCACCTCATTGAGGAGGTAAAAGCCATTCCCCCAACCGGGGCCATGTGTATTTCGATAGGTATATGTCCCCTTAGGGGACTGATAATTTGCATAGTTAATGCTTATTGTATCGCCCCCTGCGTGGTGCGTGCCGGATGTCGAATACGTCCAATATCCAGCGCCGCCAGGTTTGGCCGGATCGTAGTAGGCCGCCTTATACCATTCGTCCACCGTTGGTAGTGCATACACCGTCGAGACGCCCCCTATAGCGAGATTCCGGGGCGCACCAGCACCGAGGTTCATGTCATAAACGCCCGTTTCCGTCGAGGCTGAAGCGTTTGCTCCGTTTGTCAGCCAATTGCAAAAACGTTTCATGGTTGACAAACGGAGGTAAACCACAGGGCGGTTGGTAAAATTGGGATCCGCAGCATATTGATAAGATCCGGAATCTCCAGTGCGGGTTATTGTTGTGAGGTACTTCGTAATAGGGGTGCCTGCCAGGGACGAATGCCAAAGTTCTTTCGGATCGTCATGGGCTACGGTGTTGAGAAATTCCGCATATTGCCCCTGCGTTATTTGATACTTCGCGATGGAGTATGCATAATCGACACTTCCGTAACTTTCCTGGCCCACTGCATTGCCGGGATTGCCGAGGTTGCCTACAGGCAACATCAAGCCGTCCAAGTCAGCCAAAGTCAGCGGAGCTGCCCCGTGCGAGGGAGGAGTAGTCACCATGGCCAACGCCACCGCCGCTCCGGCAAATGCGTGTTTTCCCAATGGGATTCTGGTCATTTTATTAGTCATTTGATTTGGTTGTTTTGAGTTTGCTGTTTTCATTGTCATTGTCTCGTTTGAGACAGAAAGAGATCAACCGCCGCGTCCCGTGAGGGCACGGGCTCGGACATGGCGAAACGACGCCACTCGGTGATTCAACACGTCCCACACGGACGCCGGAGAATTTACCTCCACGCGACTCGGCAAAAAGGTTGAAAAGGGTTGAAGAAGGCTGAAAGTGGCTGAAAAGGCTTGGATTTATGCGGGTTGGATGGGGGGGGGACCCTTTTTATGTCGGGGTGGTGGAAAATGG
>JAITIB010000062.1 GCA_031279675.1 Puniceicoccales bacterium
TTGAAGAGGCGTTTGTAGTAAAAATTCCCGGTGTAAAGCGCCGCCGCGGGGTTGTGCGCGAGGACCCGGTCTTTGGTGATAAGCGTGGTGACGGGTGCTTCGGAATGTTTCATGAAGAGCGAATCGTGGCCCACGCAAAGCCCCACGATGACGTTCAAGTGCGTCTTGTAGTTGTTGAGCAAACGCGCTTGGAGGACGGGGTTGCAGAGGGCTTCGTAAGAGCCGGGCTGCACCTTGAGGTTCTCCGGCACGCCGATGCACGTTTTATCCACTGAGCCGACTTTGCAGATGGCGGTGCGCGATTCGAGTCCGTGCGCTTTGAGAATGCGCGCAAACAGGCGCGTCTCGGCCATCAAGCCCACGCAGGTGGCGATGCCGATGCGCGTTGCGCCGATGCGGTTGGCGAAGGCGATGATTTCCTCGACCCGCGTGAGGCGCCCGTAATAGGTGCCTTCGACTTCGATGGCCGCGCGTGCGACGCGTTCATCCTCGCCGCCCTCGCGGTAATTGTCGAGCGAGCCTTGGACGAGCGCCGGATCCGCATTTTCGCCATGGCAAAAAGACGGGAAGGTGCCGTCGTTGCGGTAACAGTTGACGACTCCGCAGTCGGAACAGGTGAGGGGGACTTTTTCGGCTTTCGAGGACATGGTGTTGTTGCTTTGGAATATCAATGGCAAAATCATTTAATTATTACCAATGAAGTAAACAATTTAGTTCCAGAATCGTGCATGAATCGGGGAGGGAGGGGCACAACAAAAACTGCGGTGGCATGGAGGCCACCGCAGTGAAGGGCAAAAATCCGCAGTGATTTACAGGGCGCCGAGTTTTTGGAGGAATTGGCGGTTGGTCTCGTAGTTGTCGGATTTGACGAAGATGAAGGTGTCGAGTCCGGCGGACTTATAGGAGGGCTCGTTGTCACCGGGGTTTCCGGCAAGGATGAGCGTGAGTTGCGGCGCCTTGGCTTTGATTGCCTGTGCGATGAGCGGAACCTGAGTGACGTAATCTTCGTCGTGTCCGCAGATGACAATGAGCTGGGCGCCGGAGGCAATCGCGGCGTTGGCAATGGCGGTGGCGTCGGTGCTGCCTTCGGCGCCGGTGATTTCAAAGCCGCCTGTCTCAAAGAAACCTCGCGTGAAATCGGCGCGGGCTTTGTGCCGGCGGAGGGGGCCGATGTTGGCGAGATGGATTTTGGGCCCGTGTCCGTGTTTGGCCTTGTAGGCGGTGGCGGCGGCACGAAGTTCCTCGTAGCGCGCGGCGAGGCGTGTGGAGGGGAGCGCGGGGGCGGTTTCCCTGGCGGTGTCACCGGTTTTTTTCGGCGAAGCGGCGCTGTCGGGCCCGGTGGTTGAAGGGAGCGGTTTTTCCTGAATGTTTGGGTATTGGTTGGTGCCGACGAGGGAGACGCGGCGTTGTCCGAGCAATTTTTCCCTGCCTTTGCGGGTGGCGGCGATGCTGTTTTGGATGAATCCATTTTGGATCGCGACGGCGGCCCCTCCTTGGGCTTCGATTTTTTGGAAAAATTCCCAGGATTTGCCGGCGATGTCATCGGTGAGCTTTTCGACATACCATGAGCCGCCGGAGGGATCGATAACGGAGGTGAGCTCGCATTCCTCCTGAAGGATGATGTGCGTGTTGCGGGCAACCCGTCGGGCGAGATCGTCGGGCTGGCGCACGCATTCGTCGTAGGCGCCGATGGTGAGGCTTTCGATGCCGCCAAGGACACCGCCGAGGGCTTCCGTTGTGGTGCGCAGGATGTTTACGCAGGGGTCGTGCTTGGTTTTGTTGAAAATGCCTGTGCGGGCGTGCTGGCGCATGACTTGGGCGGCGGGGTTGCCGCCGAGCTCGGTGACGATGCGGGCCCAGGTAATGCGCGCGGCGCGGAGTTTTGCCAGTTCGACGAAGAAGTTTCCGCCGATGGAAAAATGGAACGCCATCTGGCTTGCGGCGTCGTCGGTGTCGAATCCGTGTTCGCCAAGGGCGCGCAGGTAGGCGAGCCCTGTGGCGAGCGCGGTGCCGAGTTCCTCGACGGCGCTGGCACCGGCGTTGTGGTAGGCGTGGGTAACGACTCCGAGCGCGGTGAATGCGGGCAGGTGGTCGCTGGTGAACCGGACGAGATTGGCGGCAGTGGCGCCAAATTCCGCGAGGGGGAAGGGGAGCGAGCCTGTGGCGGCGAGCGTCCCGAGGGGGTCGTAATTGAGCGTGCCGCGGATTTTTCCCGGAGTGGCGTTTTGCTTTTTCAGCCAGTCGTGGAAGAGTGTCGCGGTCGCTTGGGTGCGGGTGCCGGCGTGGAAGTGCCATGCGATGGCCTCCGGGGTGACGTTTTGAAATGCGGTGGCGAAATCGGCGGCGTTTTCGAGCCGTGGAGAGCCGGGATGGTCGAGCACGAGGCTGACGGCATTTTGTCCGGCGGCGAGGTCGCGCAGCAGCGTGGCATTGAAGGTGGCGGGGTCGGCGCCGTGGATTTCCTGCGCAATGTCCCAAGGGGCGCGGCAGTAGCCGTCGGGTCGTGTTCCGCGCAAAAATCCGTCCTGGCCTGGGAGTGTCGCGGTGGCGGGGATGGCGTTGAGGACCTCACGCTCGTAAATGGGCTGGAGGGTGAGGGCTTCCGGCGTCGGCGTGAGCATGATTTTGTCAAACGGAGCGCCCTTGAGGAGCGCCTCGGCAGCGGTTTTCCATTCGGCATGGGTGTTTGATGTAAACTCAGCCGCGAGTTTTGAGGATGTGTCTGGCATGGTTGTGATTGGATGAAATGGTGGCGCGAATCAAATCGCTGGCGCGGGAAGAACCCGGATGGCAGCAACGCGTTGCGCGCGGGAATGTGTCCGCACGCCGTGGGAATTAAAACGGCGCCATTGAGGGACGGCGCCGCAGTGTGCTGGAGGGCTCACATGTTTTCGTAACGCTGGCGAAGCATGCTGCTGAATGCCTGTACCTTCCTTTTGCGGCGGCGCACTTCGCAAGGCTTTTCAAAATAGCGCTTGGCGCGGACATCCTTGATGATGTTTTCGCGCTCGAGTTTTTTCTTCAGGCGGCGGATGGCCTTGTCCATGCTTTCGCCTTTACGGATTTTGATTTCTACGGGCATTTGTTTGCTTATGTGTTTAGGAAAAAAGGGACGCAGGGAAGTTGTCGCGCGGGTTTCGTCAAATCAAAAAAGTGCGGCGGCATTGGGATTGTGCGTTGCGACGGGTCAGCGTTTCCCGGTTGTTGAGCTCGGTGGCGATGGCGCGGGGACGTTGGGGATGCCTTTCAGGAGGAGATGCGCGGGGTCGTTGGGATCGTCAAAAAAGAGATAGGTGCGCGCACGACCGGGGTCGAATCGGAAGCGTGTGGAGTAGCCGGGCTTGCCGGTGGGGAGGTAAAGGACGCCGTTGATGTAGCGTGGCTTGGTGCCCAAATCAAGGTGGGCCGATTTGCCACTCGGGATGAGCGCATTGATGTCTCCAAAACTTGCGGTGACGTTGTGCTTGCTGAGGTTGATCAGGCACCAGGTGTTGCCGGGGTTTTTGATGTTTTCCTCGGCAACGATGAAGCTGGCGTAGCGTTCAGTGGGGGTGCTGACGCGTTTGAGGAGGACAAGGTAGGTCCCGGAATTTTTGGGAGGCGTGATTTCGGAAACGGGGACCGGGGCATTTTTTTCTCCGCTGTTGCGGTAGAGGACGAGGGGGCTGGGGCCGTTGTAGTGGATGGGGAGGGGTTTGTAATCGGAGGGGATGTCCAAGGTGCTGCCTTTTTTACCGTTGCCCGCGGTGGCTCCGTAAGTGAGCCCCGAAATGGCCGCGTCGAGGCTGAGAAAGGAGACGCGGATGGAAACGGGCTCGGGCTCTCGCCTGGCGCCGCTCTGGGCGTGTGCCGTCGTGATGCTGGCAAGGCTGAGAAGGAGCGTCGCAAGGAGGTGGCGGCTGGTCATGGTGTTCATTGTCTGCGATATCGGATTGGTGCTGTTGTTGCTGTGTTGCCGGGTGTCAAATTTCGTTGGGGCTGAGCCAACGGATGGAAACGATGCGGTAGCGGCGCCCGAAGTATTGGTTGACGGGGGAGAGGGTGCGGTTCTCGGGGTCGTTCTCAGGGGCGATATCGGAGGGTTGCTGGCCGTCATGGTTCTCCATGTATTCGGGGGTGCGCTGGACGATGGCTTCGAGGTAGGCGCGCGCGTGGGTGGCGCCGGTTTTCCCGGTGGCGTCGCCGTAGGTGCGGATGCGGAATGTGTCGCTGCGGGCGGCAAGCCTTGGGCCAATGGCTTGGATGATGTCGCCTTGGAGAAGGGCGCCGGTGGCGCCGGTGGCGATGGGGATTCTGCCGTCAGAGAATTCCACGACCTCGGGATGGGGGAAGGCGCCTTGGACTTCGTCGTTGAGCTTGGCTCGCGTGAGGTCGTTTGGAGGTTGGGCGATGCCGGTGTTAATGGCGGCGCCGTGGGTTTTGTCCGCATGGAATATGGCGGCTTGGACGATGCCGAGCTTTCCGGGGTCGTCGTTGCTGACGCCGCGGTTGATGAATTGGGCGAGGGAGAAAAAGGGGAGGACGAGTTTTTCGCCGCCTGGGGCGGTGTAGGGGGCCTCGTGCGCGATGGTGGCGAGGCGGGCGCGGATTTTTGAGACAATGGAACGCGCGAGCTTTTCGATTTGCGCGTTGGTGAGCGCCTTGGCGCTTTTCCAGGTGGATTCAGAGGAGAGGGCGTTGTTTTTGGCAAATTCGTTGCCGCGCACCGGGAGGACGCGGGGGAAGGGGCTTTCCTTGGTGTCCGGGCCGCCGATGCGTGTGTTGCTGTCGCTGGGGACGGGGACTTCGTGAGTGGCGCCGAGGATGGTTTTCCACGCGCGGTAATCGGTGCTGTGTATGTTAAAGGTGCCTGTCTGGACGAGGTGGGCGGCGGACTTGCGGTAGGCGTTTTTGTCTTCGAGGAGTTTTTGCGCCTCGGGGACATTGCTGTTTGGATTGAGTCGGAATTGGGTGTTGAGGAGGGGTTGGTTTTTGCTCAGGAAATCGCTCCAGACCTTGTTTTGCGGGCGGATTTGCGCGGGGGCTGCGCTGCCCTGCGGGTTTACCTCGGGGGCGATTGTGGAAAAGAAATACCGGTCCCAGAGTGCCGTGTTGAGGAGCCATGTGTGGTCGTAATTGGTCCAGTTGCGGACGGTCGAGTAGAGGGCGTCCGCGGGGACGTAGGGTGTGGGAAGGGCGTTGCCGACAGAGTAGAGGGCAAAATGGTCGGCAACGCTGATGTTGGCGGTCTGGAATTGGCCGAGGGAGGTGAGGGGGGAGCGGGGCAGGTAGGCGGCAATGAATGAGGTCTTGCCGCTGCTGCCCATGCTGTTGCCGCTGAAGATGGTGCGTCCGCTCGTCTCAAGGGCTTCCTCCCATGAGGTGATTTTGCGAATGCTGAAGTGCCAGCTGGGGGAGGTGCACTGGTAGCCGATTTTGTCTCCTAAACGGCCTTGGGCGTCGGGGCGCTTGGTGGATGTGATGGGGTTGCTCATGGCGTAGAGGGGGTAGTTGTTGTTGGCGACAATGCGCGTGGTCCCGTCGCCGCGGACGCCCCAGTCGGCGGGTTTTTCAAAAAACTCGGCGAGGCCAACGGGTTGGGAGCCTTGTTTTTCGGTGGGGAGCGCGCTGACATTGACGGTGGCCTCATAGTCCCGTCCGACAATATTGGGGGAGTAGTTGATCATGAACGGCTCGGAGTGCTCGCTACTGTGGTAACCTCCGGCGTCTATTATGTCTCCGGGCCAGCTCTTGATGTGCTCGCGAATGAAGGTGCCCGAGTTGTAATGATCATCATTGATGTTGCTGGAGTCATAGGACATGCGGAGGGTAACCTGGGTGGTGTCCTCAAGCGTGAGAGGCGATCCGTTCTTGAGTTTGCTGAGGTAGAAACCGCCAAGGTGGTTGAACTCGGGCTCGCCGATGATGGCGCCGCGTTGCCACTGGAGGGTTTCGCGGTCACTGGGCGAGAAAACATAGGTCTCACCCGGCGGGATGATGATCTCGGGGACGAACACGATAAAGGTTTCGCCACCATCGTATCCGGTGCCCTCCCAGGAGAAGAAATCGGTCATCTTGCCGTTGGCAACGTTCTGTCCATCTACGATAAAGGTGAAGCGCGTGGATGCGTATTCGCGCAGGGAAAGTTTCATGCCGACACGCGCCTGGCGCCCGTAGCCGTCGGTGAGGGGATCGCCACCGCGAATGAGAATGGGCACGTTGAAGGGGTTGCGGATGCCGATGATGGGATTGACGACAAGGCGCAGGATGCTGCGCTGTTTGCCGTCGCTGTCGGGCTCGCTTTGTGCGCGCTGGAGCCCGAGTCCGAGGATGTAGCGTGCCATGTAGGGGTTGGCGGAGACTTTGATTGGGCGTGGGATGGGGGAGCCGCTGCCGCGGTAATCGAGGGCGAAGACATCATGCGAACCCGAGTTTCGGGAATTGAAGATGTGGGAAATGGCCTCCCCGAAAAAGTTGTTGTGCGCGGGCAGCCCGGGATAAAATGAGCGGGCGCGAAAGGCGCCGTTAAGGAAGTTGTTGGCCTCCTCCTTGCCGGCGAGCACCTCCGTGTCGTCGTCAACGGCTTTGTAGAGCTGGTAGTAGTTGCGCATGAGGTCCCAGCTGGGGCCGCGGATTTTGTATCCGGAGCCGATGTTGACGCTGAACACGGGGCGTGACTCCACGTCCTTGTTGGCGCTGACGAGGTGCATGATCTCTTTTTCCCAGCGAAGGTTTTTCACGGTGCCCGCGCCGCTTCCGCCACCGCTCTGCACGGTGCCGTCCATGTTGAGCGTGGAGGGCTCGGTGCCACGGCGGCCAAAGGGGGACTCTTGAAATTTCTCATACGGCAGCTCCAGCGCGATCGAGAGGTCATGCTTGAGTCCCCCGTTGCGCACGTCCACGAGGAGCCCTTCCGAGTGCGCGGTGACGGCGTGTGCGTATGTGGTTGTGAGCGTGCCCTCGGGGACGCCTTCAATCAGGGCGTAGTCGGCGGTGTCGAGGACTTGGGCAAGCTTGGGGTCGCCGGACTTGATTCCGGTCCAGTGCGGGAACAGTTCAGTGGCGGCGGCGCGTCCGGGCGTGGTCAGGCGCGCAAGCCCGCGTGCCGAATCGGGTGGTTCGTCCGCGAAAGCGTCCCGCAGGTTCATCCGTGCCTTCACGCCTTCGTCGGAAATCCACCAGCCAATGTGCCCATTGATTTGCCGGGCGGCGTCTCGCAGGGAAACGCGCTTGACGGTGACGCGGGTGTCGAGCGGCGGCATCTCCTCGTCGGCATCAGCCGCGGTGTCCCGGGCGCTGGAAAAAAGTGTCACGTATTCCGAAAAATCCGGGATGCCCGCGGAGATTTTTTTCCACGGCACCTCATATTTGGTTTCGTAGGAGGATTTTTGGTCAAGCGAGTTGAATTGCGCCTCGCCACTGACAAGGGCTGCGGGCGGGCGGTTTTGATTTTTTTCGCGCGTGTCCCACGCAAGTGTCCAGTAAGGGTTGCGTTCCTCCCAAAGTGCGCGCGCCTCCTTGTCCTCGCCCGAGGGCACCGGGAGGGTGAGGTTTGCCTGTGCCGTGACGCGCTGGTCTGGCCCCGTTTCCTGTTGCAGCTGTGCCAGCGCCATCCGCAGGGCCAAGGTGGCGTTGAGTTGCGCCCTTTGCCGGTCGGCGGAAGCCGAGGTTATGCGCATTTCGATTGCCAGAAACACCGTCAGGCTGATCACGAGCAAGAGCAACATGCTCATGACCACGAGGGAGAGCACGAGAGAAAAGCCGCGCGACGAGGTTCTTTGGCTGGCATCTGGGGCTCGGGAACAAGAGGGGGCAGGACGGTAATGGGTGAAAAAATGCTTCATCGATGATGAGGATTGGAAATGGCCCCGGAACCATGCGCTTGCGCCCGCGCCTGACAAGCCCAAAGCGCGCGGGTGCGCGCAAAAAAAACCGCGCCAAGGCGCGGATTTTTGAAATGGGGTGGAAGACCGGATTTGAACCGGCGACCCTTGGTACCACAAACCAATGCTCTAACCAACTGAGCTACATCCACCGTAAAAACGGGGCCGAGGGAAGTGGCGTCGGCCCCTGTCGTCAATGAAAAATTTTCATCCGGAAGATCCCTGAAATGGCATTTTAAAACCCCGCGTTTCCCGGCGTGCGCGCGTAAGGGATCACATCGCGGATGTTGGCCATGCCGGTTGCGAACATGAGCAGGCGCTCAAAGCCCATTCCAAAACCGGAGTGGGGGACGGTGCCGTAGCGACGCAAGTCCGCATACCATGCATACTCGTGCGCATCCAGCCCGTGGGCGCCCAGGTTGGACAGGAGCACGTCCAGACGTTCCTCACGCTGGCTGCCGCCGATGATCTCCCCAACGCCCGGAACGAGCACGTCCATTGCGCGCACAGTCCGCCCGTCGTCGTTTGCGCGCATGTAAAACGGTTTCAACGCGCGCGGGTAGTCGTGGACGACGACAGGGCTTTTGAAGTGTTCCTCGGTGAGGAAACGTTCGTGCTCGGATTGCAGGTTGTCACCCCATTTCACGTCGCGCTCCCAAACGCGCCCATGCGTCGTGGCCGCGTCCAAAATCCTGACAGCCTCCGTGTAGCTGCAACGCTGGAATGGACGGGTGAGGACAAATTCCAGACGGCTGATGAGCCCCTTGTCCACATATTGGTTGAAGAACGCCATTTCCTCCGCGCCCTTTTCAAAGGTGTCGCGGATGAGGTGCGTCACAAAATCCTCCGCCAGCTGCATGTCGCCATCCAGATCAAGAAACGCGGCCTCCGGTTCGATCATCCAAAACTCTGCCGCGTGGCGCGACGTGTTGGAGTTTTCCGCCCTGAATGTGGGCCCGAACGTGTAGATGTTGGACAGCGCGCAGGCGTATGTTTCGCCTTCAAGCTGTCCGGAAACGGTGAGCGAGGTGCGCTGTCCAAAAAAATCCCTGGAGTAATCCACCTCCCCGGCGGGTGTGCGCGGTGGCGTCGCCAAGTCGAGCGTGGTGACGTTGAACATTTCTCCCGCTCCCTCGCAATCGCTCGCGGTGATGATGGGCGTGTGAACGTAATAAAACCCGCGCTGCTGAAAAAATTCGTGCACGGCAAACGCGAGCCGGCTTCGCATGCGGAACACGGCGCCAAACAAGTTGGTGCGGGCGCGCAAGTGCGCATGGGCGCGGAGGAACTCCAGCGTGTGCCCCTTTTTCTGGAGCGGATATGCCGCGTCCACCTCTCCAATCACCGTGTAATCCCGCGCCACGACCTCCCAGCGTTGCCCGGAGCCTTGCGAGGGGACGAGCTGCCCATGGACACTGATGGACGCGCCCGTGGCGCTCCGCTGCATGAGCGAAGCGTAATCAGGAAGCGTCGCATTGACAATGATCTGCATCCCCCTGAGGCAGCTCCCGTCGTTGAGCTCGACAAACGAGAGCATTCGGGAATCGCGGCGCGTGCGCACCCACCCCTGAAGGTGAATGTGTTCGCGGGGGGCGGTCGCCCTGTGCGCGTCCTTGACAAGTGTGCGGGAAGTGGCGTGCGCGGAAGTTTTCATGCGCTCGCCGTTTTCAAACGGATGCCGCCGGTCCGCAAGAGTTATCTGGATGCAAACACGGCAGCGTCGTCGTGCCTGCTTTTATATGTCTTTTGTGCTTGTTTTTGACGGTGGTGTGCACAACTTCCGCCTTCCGAAAGTGGCGCCTACCCAACTGCTTTGCCGGAAATTCCAGCAAATGTCACAAGTTCCCAAATTTCTAACATCAAACGCATAATGGTATCTCCGTCCGAATCAGGAAGCGGCAATGCTTCCGACGCCAGCAACACGCCCAGTACTTCTCCACGCAATCCCAGCCGGCTCTTTGGCAAATTCGGCGGCGCCCCGTCCGGCGTCCAGCCTGTTCCGGAAATCGTGCGTCCCCCGCCAATGGAGGATGATGGCGGGGAGTCCCACGCGCACAGGCACAGGCGGCGCGAACATCCTGTTTCCCCCGACGCACACCCAAAATACAACACCTATTACAGCGAATACTACGGCGGCAGTTATGGCGGCTACAGCGAGAAGGCCGCCGTGGACAAGCTGCACACCCTGCGCGACTACGTCCTCATCCTGCGCGAACGCTTCTGGTATCTCGTGCTCGCGGTCTTCGTGTGCACGGCAAGCGCGCTCATCTACACGATGAACAGCCAGGACGAATACCGCGCCATGGCAAAACTCCGCGTCCACCGCCATCCCTACGCCGCGCCCAGCGTCGTGTCCCGCACACAACCGGAAACGGATACCGTCACTGCAAACGAGGACTTCCTCACGCAGGTCGAGCTGATGCGTTCCATCCCCGTCATCGAACGTGTTGCCAAACGCCTCACCCAGCACGAGCGCAAGCTAGTGCTGGAGCCCTTCCGTGGCAGCGTCGCGTCCATCACCCGCGACGTGGACATCCTCGGCAAGTTCCGCGAAATTCTCCCCCAGCGCCAGAGCCTCATCGCGAGCATCACCTACACACACCCGGAGCGCGAGATCGCGCAGCGCATGACACAGTATTTCGCCGAGGAAATCCGCAACTACAACAAGGACCTGCTCCAGAACCAGCAAAGACCGCTCATCGTCGCCACCCAGGGCACGCTCGCCGCGCTTGATCAGCAAATTGAAAAACTCTACGACGAAAAAGACCGTGTCATGCGGGAAAACCCACGCCTGCTTGAGCTCAACTCCGAGATGGCCATCGCCCGCGTCGAGCTTTCCACCGCCATCCAGATCCGCATCGCCGACCAGAAAGCCCACGCCGAGATCGAGGCGCTCTGGAACAAAATAAACGAGTTGCGCCAAAAGAACATCCCCCCCGAGACGCTCCCCCAGATCGCCAACGCCGAGCGCGTCGCCAGCCTCGAAGCGCAAGTCGTCAACCGCCGGATCAACTGCACCGAGCTCCTCAAGCGCTACACCGAGCAGCACCCGCATGTGATCGTTGCCAAGCACGGGCTTGAGGAAGCCACGCGTGAACACCAGCGGGCCATTTCCGACACCATTGCCAAGGTGGAGCAAAACCACGCCATCGCAAAGACCAGCCTCGACGCCACCGAGGCGCGCATCGCCAACCTTGAGAAGGCCATCGCCCTGCTCCACGAACAGCAAGGCGGACTCAACGCCATCAACCGCAAGATAGAAGACCAGGAACGGCTGCGCTCCACCATCGCCGTCGGGCAACAATCCGAGCTCAGCAAGCTTGCGGACGGACGCACGCACAGCGTGGACATCATTGAGCCCGCCATGCTTCTCTCGAACGCTCCCATCAACAAAAACTACTTCCGCAACGGTGCCCTCGGCTTTGGCTCCGGATTTCTCATCGGCTGCGTCATCATCTTCTTCCTCGCCTACTGGGACGACCGCGTCAAATCCGCCGCGGACGTTGAGGACGCCCTCAACCTCCCCCTCATCGGAGTGCTCCCCGTTGCGCCGCGCTTTGACACCTGCGAGAAAGCCCGTCTCGTCGCCACCGGCGGGGATCGAATGATCACCGAGGCATTCCGCACCATCTATTCCGCCCTCCAAATCAGCCCCTCCGCCCGCGCCACCCGCATATTTCTCGTCACCAGCACCACACCCGACGAGGGCAAAACATTTGCCGTCACCAACCTTGCCATCACCTACGCCCAGCACGGAGAAAAAGTCCTCGTCATTGATGCCGACTTGCGCCTGCCCTCCGTTGACAAAACACTCCGGCTTGAAGGCGGGCGCGGAATCACCCGTTACCTCCTTGGCCAAAACACGCTCGACGAATCGCTCTACCGTGACGTTGTCCCCAACCTCGATGTCCTCCCCGTTGGGGAATCCATCAAAAACCCCACCCAGGTCATTTGCAGCCAGCAATTCATGGACATGTTCGACGCACTCAAGGATCGCTATGACCGCATTTTCCTCGACACCCCGCCCCTTGGCGCCGTCAGTGACGTCCTGAACCTCCTGCCCTACGCCGAGGGCATCCTCTTCATTGTCCGCTTCAACAGCGTCAGCCGCCGCTTCATCAAGCTCAACATCAACCGTTTCCGCGAATCCAAAGTCCGCATCCACGGCGCCATCCTCAACCAAATCAAGGTTCAGGAAATCCCCTACTACACCGACGCCAAGGGCGTTTCATACGCGAGCAAATACTATAACGAGGATGAAGGCGCTGCCTCAAAGGAGGTTCCCGTCACTCCTCAGCAACATCCCCCCCCCCCCCCCGTGTATGCGTCCGGCTGAACAAATGCATTCCTCCGCACCAACGGCAGAGAAGGCGAGCGCTTCCGGTGGCGTCCCGCTTGACACAACGTGACGCTTCATTGAAAAAACACCGCATCAGCGCCATCACTATTCATCACCATGTTGCTCCTCGTCATAGACAATTACGACTCATTCACCTACAACCTCGTGCAATACTTCGGGCAACTCGGCGTCCAGCAGCGCATTCACCGCAACGACGAGATTACGCCACCGCAGGCGCTCGCGATCAACCCCACGCACATCCTCATTTCTCCCGGCCCTTGCGCGCCGGAGCAGGCTGGGGCGAGCCTTGGCATCATTGACGCCTTTGCGGGTAAAATCCCCCTCCTCGGCGTCTGCCTCGGGCACCAAAGCATCGGGCAGCATTTCGGTGGCAAAATCATCCGCGGACCCCGGCCTATGCACGGCAAAGTCACCCCAATCCACCATGCCGGCAGGGGCGTTTTCCACGGCTTGCCCAACCCCTTCAACGCCACGCGTTACCACTCCCTCATCGTCGAGCGCGGGACACTTCCCGGCTGTCTCGAAATCACCGCGCAAACCGCCGACGGCATCATCATGGGTTTGCAACACAGGACACTTGCCGTCCACGGCGTCCAGTTTCACCCCGAATCCTACGCCACCGAGCATGGCATCCGGATACTCGAAAACTTTCTCAAACTCTAACCATGCGAGATGGAGCCCGCCCCATCGCCCCCCTCGACCTCACCCTTTACTACGTCACCGCCGCCGCCGAACGCACCCCGCGCGGGCTTCTCAAAACCGTTGAGGACGCCCTGGCCGGCGGGGTCACACTCGTCCAATACCGTGGCGCCCACGCGTGCAGGCGGATCGCGTTTGACGAGGCGCTTGCATTGCGCCGCTTCCTTGCGCGGCGTGGAATCCCCTTGCTCGTCAACGACCACATTGACCTTGCGCTCGCGATCGAGGCCGACGGCGCGCACATCGGGCAAAACGACCTGCCCGTCGCCGTTGCCCGGAAACTGCTCGGCCCCCGACGCCACCTCGGGCTCACGATCAACAACACCGCCCATCTTGAGCAAGCCAGGGCCGGAGGTGAGCTTGCGCTGGTGGACTACCTCGGCATCGGCCCTGTTTTCCCCACGCAAACCAAGGCCAATCCGGCGCCAACGGTGGGTTTGAACCGCCTGCGCGAACTTGTTGGGAAAAGCCCGTTGCCTGTGGTGGCCATCGGCGGGATAACGGACGCCACCGCCGCCTCAGTGCGTGCCACCGGGGTGTCCGGCATCGCAGTCGTCAGCGCAATCAGCGCGGCCCCCGACGTCACTGCTGCCGCGCGTGCTTTGCGCGCGACGCCACCGCCGCCAGTGACGACAGGTTGACATTGGGGAAGGCAATGACCTTATTGGCGCGCTTTTTTCATGCCAACCTTCCCGCGCATCGTCATCACCGGAGTCGGACTCACGGCGCCGAACGGAAATTCGCACGCCGAGTTTCGGGCCAACCTGCTTGCGGGCCGCGCGCGCATTGCCACGGTGGATGTGCGCTACATGGGCCGGCATCCCGCGGGCGTTTGCGATTTTGAGGCCACCCGGTATCAGCGACGCAAGGAGCTGCGCAACGGCACGCGCGCAGGGAGCATTGCCATTTATTGCGCCCGCGAGGCCGTTGCCGACGCCGCGCTGGACTGGGGCGGCGCCGACAAGGCGCGCACAGGCGTTTACATCGGCATCACGGAGCACGGCAACGTCGAGACGGAAAACGAGATCCACAGCATTTCGCAATTCGGCTACGACACCAAGTTCTGGACGCACCACCACAACCCGCGCACTGTCGCCAACAACCCCGCGGGCGAGGTGACCATGAACCTGGGCATCACGGGCCCCCACTACACCATTGGCGCGGCGTGCGCCGCGGGCAACGCGGGCCTCATTCAAGCGGCGCAAATGCTCCAGCTTGGCGAGGTGGACCTTGCCATTGCCGGGGGCGTCTCCGAGTCCATTCACACGTTTGGGATTTTTGCCGGGTTTAAAAATCAGGGCGCGCTCGCGCACCATGCCGACCCCGCGAAGGCCTCGCGCCCGTTTGATCGCAACCGCAACGGCATCGTCATCTCCGAGGGCGGCGCGCTCTATGTTGTCGAGAGGTTTGAGGATGCGCGCAGGCGCGGTGCGCGCGTTTATGCCGAAATTCTCGGCTGGTGCATCAATTCCGACGCCACCGACGCCGTGCTTCCCAACCCCGGGCGCCAGTCGGAGTGTATCCGCATCGCTTTGAAACATGCGGGGCTGGAGCCGCGCGACATTCATCTCGTCAGCACGCACGCGACGGCCACCCCCTTGGGCGACATTCAGGAATGCCATGCGCTGCGGGCGATTTTTGAAAACTGCCCCGAAACCCACATCAACAATACCAAGAGCTACATCGGGCACTGCATGGGGGCGGCGGGCGCGCTTGAGCTTGCCGGAAACCTGCCCTCGCTCGACGACGCTGTCGTCCATCCCACGATCAATGTTGATCATCTTGATCCCGAGTGCGCCCTTCCCGGCCTCGTCCTTGACACGCCCGCGCAAGCCGGACGCGTGGAAACGATCCTCAACAACTCGTTCGGGATGCTCGGCATCAACTCGGTGCTTATCGTTGGCAAACCGCGTCCTTGAAACATTTTCGTGACAAACCGCTGCCGACGGACTTTTCTCCAACACAACTCTCTTCAATCACCTTCAAACCAACAACTGCATTCATGACCAAGGAACAGGTTCACAAAATAGTTCTCGACATCATTGCGGAAATCGCACCCGACGAGGACCTCTCCAATGTCAAACCCGAAGTCCGCCTTCGCGACCAGCTCAGCCTGGACTCGATGGACTTTCTCGACATTGTCATGGAGCTGCGAAAAAAGCACGGGATCGAGGTCCCGGAGGCCGATTATCCGCGCCTGGCCTCGCTCGCGAGTTGTGGCGAGTATCTGCTGCCAAAATTTCAGGCCCGGGGCGCGTGACGGCAAGCGCGAGAAACCGCCGTGTTTCCCTTCCCGAAAAGAAACGCCTTTCCCAATGCCATCGCGCAGCGTTGTGCCGGTGACGTCCTCACGCGTCTGCGCCATAAGTATGCGCCGTATTACCACACCTTTGCCGCGCAAAAGGGGACGCGTGTCACGCTCGACGGGCGCGAGCTCGTCATGCTCTCCAGCAATGATTACCTTGGCCTTGCCTGCCACCCGAAGGTGATTGAGGCCGGGCGGCGCGCGCTTGGGACGTGGGGGGCGAGCACCACCGGTGCGCGCCTTTCCAACGGCAGCCGTGCTTGTCATTCCGAGCTGGAAGAGCGGCTTGCCGCGTTCCTTGGCAAGGAGGCCTGCCATGTTTGCTCCGCCGGTTATCTTGCCTGCATGTCCGCGATCCAGCCGTTTGTCGAAAAAGGCGACCTCATTTTTGCCGACAAGAACTGCCATTCCTCGCTCTGGGCGGGCATCGGGCTTGCGCCGGCGCGCGCGGAGCGTTTTGCCCACAACAATCCGGACGCGCTGGCCGAGAGCCTTTCTTTTGAAAAGCAGGGGACGCCCAAGATGATCGTCATGGAGGGGGTGTATTCAATGGAGGGGCACATTGCGCCGCTGCCCGAAATCCTGCGCGTCTGTGAAAACCAGAACTGTTTCTTTGTGCTGGACGACGCGCATGGCTTGGGGGTGCTCGGCAAACAGGGAAGGGGGACGGCGGCGCACTTCGGGGTCACGGACAAGGTGGACGTGCTCTGCGGCAGTTTTTCCAAGGCGCTGGCGAGCACGGGTGGTTTTGTTGCCGGCAGCCGCGACGTTGTCGAATACCTCCGCACACATTCGAAACAAACGATTTTTTCGGCGGCACTTTCACCCGTCCAAGCCGCCTGCGCCATGGCCGCGCTGGACGTTTTGCAAACCGAGCCGGAGCATCTCCAGCGCCTTTGGGAAAACACGCGACGTTACCGGCAGTTGCTCGACGGACTCAAGCTGGACACTTGGGGGAGCGAAACGCCCGCGGTTCCCATCGTCTTGGGCGTCAAGGAACGCGTTTATTCCTTCTGGCAAAAACTGATCCGCCATGGCGTGTTCACCGTGATGTCCATCGCACCGGCGGTGCCGCCGGGAAAGGACTTGATTCGGACGGCGATCTCGGCGGCGCACACCGACGCGGATTTTGAGATCATTGCCACGGCATTCACGGCTGCCGCGCGCTCCTGGTGACAGGGTTTTCTATGGAAATCCGTCGCGGGTGGCGTCGCGCCCACCGCTCCGATCAGGGGCGATAATGCTTGGGGAAAAGGGGGATTCCCCGATGGTGCACGAGCTCATGCGTGCCGTCGCCCTTGATTTTCACCTCGATGATATCGAAACGAAAATGCGCGGGCTTGGACGCGAGTCCCGACAGATAAGCGCGGCAAGCCCGCGACAGCGCCCGCCGCTTGCGTGCGTTCACGGCAAAGTATCCCATGCCCGCCTCATCAACCGCACCGGTGGACGCGCGCGTTTTCACCTCGATGAACACCAGACTGGGGCCATCCCGTGCAACGATGTCGATCTCATCCCTCCCATTTTGCCAATTGCGGGCGACGATGCCCCAGCCTTGCGCGCGCAGATGCGCCGCTGCGTGGCGTTCGCCAGCACGCCCTGTTTGCATCCGCGGCGTGAGCCGGCGTTTCCCACGCCACCGCAAACGTTCCAGACACCAATCCCGCATCGTCTGCCACCACTGTTTCATCCCGCGCAGTGTGCCGCGCCCCATCGACAAGGCAAGCGGTGTCTGGGCAAAACGCGGTTTTGAACAACAAGAAGCCGGTCTTTGCAGACCGGCTTCTACCCTACCTTACCTATTCTGTTACTACTGCCTTCACTCGATCATTGCTGACCGAGTAAATTCCATTTGCCCGTATAAGAGGGTGTTAGCCCGGGTCTGACAAGTGTTTTTTTGAGGTCCCTCAAAAAAAATGTCCGGGGAGTCAAACGGCGGTGGCGACGATTTTTTCGGCGGTGGCGAAAGCGTGCCCAAGGGTTTTGGGGAGGGCGACGCCGGCACGGTAGCTGCCACAAAAGTGGAGGCCGGGATAGGCGCGCTCGGCAGCATCAAGGCGTTCGAGGAGGACGCCGTAGCCGAGATTGTATTGGGGGATGGCGCGCGGCCAGCGCTGGAGGTGTGTGAAGACGGGTTCGCCACGCGCGCCGAGAAGATCGTGAAGATCGGTGCGCACGTCCTTGATTTGCCCGGCATCGGTCTGATCGCCGGCATGGGGATGGCGGGAACCTCCGAGGAAAGTTGTGAGAAGGACGCAGCCCTCTGGCGCGCGTCCGGGGAAAAGGGTGCTTTGGAAAAGGGTGCCGAGAATGTGGCGGCGCTCAATGGCGGGGCTCAACATCCCAAAGCCGTCGAGGGGGTGCGTGACCTGATCACGGGCATAGCCGAGTGAAATGACGCTCACGGGCGGTGCCTCCACGCTCTCCCACGGTTGCAATTGGCTTTGGAGTGAGGCGGGAAGGGGGAGTCCGGCCATGCGCCACGGGGGAATGGCAAGGACGAGGGTGGTGGCGTGGACGACCTCGCGGGCCCGTCCGTGCCGGCTCCATTCGACGCGCCACATTCCGTCCGCAGGTTCGATGGCGTGAACGGTGGCGTCGGTCCTGATGCGCCCGGGCCCAATCGTTCGCTCCATTGCGCCGGGGATGTCTGCCATGCCTCCCGGGAAATTGACCATGCGCCGCCGGGGGGCCGCTCGCCCGGTGCGCAGTCCGGCAAGGAGCAGCGAGCCGTGGCGGCGTTCCATTTCGCGAAGCCGGGGAAAGGCGTGCCGGAGGGAGATCTTTTCGTAATCACCGGCATAAATCCCCGCGACCATCGGCTCGACAAGACGGGTGGCCGCCTCGGCGCCCAGACGGCGGCGGGTGAAGGCGGCGGCGCTTTCGTCGTCCGCCGGGGGCGCCGCGGCGAAGGGTTCGGCGAGGATGCGGAGCTTGCCGCGGAGGCTCAGGAGGGGCGTTGTGATGGCGCCAAGAGGGCCGCCGGGCGCCGGGGTGGCTTTGCCGTGGCAGACGAGGTAGCGTTTTCGTGCCGCGGCGGAGGCTTCCTGCAGGGTGAGACCGAGCTGGCGCAAGCGCGCCTCGGTGCCGTCGTTTTCGAGGAGAAAGGCGTTGGGCCCGCATTCGGCGATGAATCCGTTCTCGCGGTGCGTTTTGACGGAGCCTCCGGGACGGGGGGCATTTTCGAGGACGAGCGGCTCAAGGCCGGCGCGGTGGAGCGTGCTTGCCACGGCGAGGCCGGCGGGGCCGGCGCCGAGGATGAGGGCGTGAATTTTCACAAAACAGAACGCGTGGTTTTAGAATCCGAAGTAGGCGGCGGCATTGTCATGGCAGACAGCGGCGACGAGTTGCTTGAGCGGCGCGGGCTGCGCGGGAATGCGTCCCGTGGCAGCATCCGTGCCGATGAGCTCGCAGAGGATGCGGCGGAAATACTCGTGCCGGGGGTAGGAGAGGAAAGAGCGCGAATCGGTGAGCATCCCGACGAAGCGCGAGAGGAGCCCCTGGGTGGAGAGGGAGTTGATCTGCCAGCGCATCCCCTCCTCCTGATCAAGGAACCACCAGCCGGAGCCGTGCTGGATTTTGCCCGCGATGGAGCCGTCCTGAAAGTTTCCGGCCATGGTGGCAAAGACGTAATTGTCCGCGGGGTTGATGTTGTAGAGAATGGTCTTGGGAAGGGTGTTGTTGGCGGTGAGCCTGCCGAGATACCACGCAAGGGCGCGCGCCTGGGGCGCGTCACCGATGGAGTCGGCACCGGCATCGGGGCCGACCTGCTGGAAGAGGCGGGGGTTGGTGTTACGCAGGGGGCCGAGGTGGAGTTGCTTTGTCCAGCCGCGGGCGGAGTCGAGGGCGGCGAAGTAGAGCATCATGTGGGTGCCGAATTGTTCCTGCTCGGTGGCGTCGGGGAGGGCGCCGGAGCGGACTTTGTCAAAGATGGACCGGGCCTGCGCGTCGGTGCAATCGGTGGCGTAACAACGTTCGAGCCCGTGGTCGCTGAGACGGGCGCCGAGGGTGTGGAAGGCGTCGTGGCGTTTTTTGAGCGCGTCGAGAAAGCCGTTGAAGGTGGCGGTGTCGTGGTTGGCGGCGCGGGCAAGTTTGTCCGCCCATGCGTTGAAGGCGTCCGGGGAGGCAATGGCGAAGGCTTTGTCGGGACGGAATGTGGGGAGAACTTTTGTGGGGAATTTGTCGGCGGCGATTTTTTCATGATGCGCGAGCGAGTCCGCCGGGTCGTCGGTGGTGCAAAGCACCTCGACCTTGAACATTTTGAGAATGCCGCGCGCGGAAAGGGAGGGTGTGTGTTGGAGTTGGTCATTGGCGGCGTCCCAGATTTTTTTTGCGGTGGCCGGCCCAAGGAGCTGCCGGATGCCGAAGTGGCGGCGCAGCTCAAGGTGAGTCCAGACGTGGAGCGGGTTTCGCAACGTATGGGGAACGGTCGCCGCCCAGGCTTGGAATTTTTCCCAAGGCGGGGCGTCCCCGGTGATGTATTTTTCCGGAACCGCGTTGGCGCGGAGCGCGCGCCATTTGTAGTGGTCGCCCTCAAGCCAGATTTCATGGAGGTTGTTGAAACGGCGGTCGGCGGCGATGTCCTGGGGCGAGAGGTGGCAGTGGTAATCGATGATGCCCTTGCGCGCGGCGGTGCCGTGGTAGAGGGTGCGTGAGAGGGGCGTTGTGAGAAGGAAGTTTTTGTCGAGGAATGCCATGAGGGGGGAGTGAAAACCAAAAATGGGAAACGGGAAGTGCAAAGTCAGTCGCGGCGATGGACGGCGCATGTCTGCTCTTGCGTGGTCGGCGAGGGTGGGGAAGGGTGGGGACGATGTTACGTTGCAAAAACCTTTCTGTGCGCGCTGGCGGCGCCGATGGCGCGTTGATTCTTTCGGACGTGAACGCGGAGTTTTGTCCACGCGCCTTGAATGCCGTCATCGGGCCCTCGGGATGCGGGAAAACGACGCTCGTCAAGGCGATGCTGCGTTTGACCGACGGGGAGGGGAAATCGTTTTTTGAAGGACGGGAAATTCACGATCCCGAAGAACTGGCGGGGCGCGTCGGGTTCGCGCAACAGTTCACCAACGCCTTCCCCCAGCTCTCCGTGGAGGAGACCTTTCGCGCCGCGCTGGACCTCTCCGTCCGCGACGCGCGCGAGCGCGAACGGCGCATGGAATCAGTGCTCGCTGTGACGGGCCTCGCCGAGCATCGCGACAAACGCGTGGGCACCCTCTCCGGCGGCCAGCTGCGGCGTCTGGGGCTGGGGGTGGAGCTGACGCTGGATCCCGCATGTCTCGTCTGCGACGAGGTGACCTCGGGGCTCGATCCGAATTCGGAGAGCCAGATCCTCGCCCTCTTGCGCCGCCTCGTGCAGGAACGGGGAAAGGCCTTCGTGTGCATCATCCACAATCTCGCCAAGGTCGAGGTGTTCGACTGGGTGACGGTCGTCTTCCAGGGCGCCGTGGTCTTTCAAGGCTCCCCCGCTCTCCTGCTTGAGTATTTTGACGTGCCCGACGCGTTGCACATCTACGACGTGTTGAACGCGCAACCCGTGGCCTTCTGGCGCGAACGCTGGGACGGATTCCTGGCCAACAATCCGGGGCACTTCTTCTGGCACGAACCCACGGCGGACGAGTCCAGCTCCGCACCCCCGGCGACGCACGCACAGGCACGGCCCGTGGGCGTGCCCCGGCAATTCATGACGCTGTTGCGGCGGCGTTCCCTGCTCTTCCTCAGGGACACGGGGTATTTTGCGCTGACACTTGCGATCACCTTTGGCTTCCCGCTCATCGTCGTGATCTTCGCTCTCGGCGGCCTGCCCGAGGTGCCGCGCGTCCCGCTGGAGCGCGTGCAGGCCTCGCTTGAAGCCTTCACGCAGGCGTTTGAAGTGCAAAAAGTGCGCGTGAACGCCGGCGCCCTTGCGAGCGGGCTCGTCATGTTCCAAGTGATTTTGCTCACCCTGATGGGCGCGAACAACGGAGGGCGCGAAATCGCCGGCGAACGTTCGCTCTACGAAAAAGAACGCCTCACGGGGCTGCGCCCGATGGCATACGTCCTTTCAAAAATGGCATTCGTCGCACTCGTCGCATGTTTCCAAGGCGCGTGGATGGCGTGCTTTGTGAAACTCGTTTGCGGATTCCCCGGCCCCTGGGGCTTGCAACTGGGCACAATGATGGCCGTGTGCGTCTCCATGAGCCTCGTCTGCCTCGGCTTCTCCGCAATCATGCAATCGGCGGAAAAAGCCTCCCTCCTCTCCATATACCTTGTCGGCTTCCAAATCCCGCTCTCAGGCGTCGTGCTCGCCCTGCCGGACGCGCTCACGTGGGTCTGCCGCCCATTCATCAACGCCTACTGGGGCTGGTCCGGATTCATGAGCTCCATGCACGCCGAGCACATCTACGACGCCTACAGTGAAACCAACCTGCGCATGTTCATCGCCAGCCCCGGAACCTCCAACGCCGTGCTCGCCCTGCAAGCGCTCACCGGCATCGCACTCATCATCGCAGGCTGCGTCCGGCGGCGCGCCCTGTGAGAGCCGGCGGCTGAAGCCGCCGTTCCGCCCACGGGATTCGCTTCACTGGCTCTTGCATACGCGTTAGCAAGAGCGAGGAATTTTTTTTTGCTCCTCCATACGCGTCAGCAAGTCGCAAAAATATTTTTTTGGATCTCCATACGCCTCAGCAAGGCGTTTGGGGACATCTTGGCTCTTTCACGGGGACTATTTGTATGAAATGGCTTTTGTTTGCGAGTGGGTGTGAATAGCAGGGGCAAGCGGGGAGGGTGTCGGGCTTGAAATAATTGGGGCGGAGTTGAAAAAAATGTTTGCCAAGGTGCGTTGGGACGCTTTTTTCCCGCCCCTCCAATGCGACACCGTGCCGGTGGTGTTGCGCAAGAAAAAATCAGACAACATCGAAAATCACAAAGATCCAAAGTTTCCCGCCATTCCGGCGGACGGGGAATACGGAGCTGGTTAACACAATATGGACATTACACTTAAAGACCTCCTCGATGCCGGAGTGCACTTCGGCCACCAACGCCGCCGCTGGAATCCGAAGTCCAGCCCGTTCATCTACGACCATCGCGAGGGCGTCTCGATCATCGACCTCGAAAAAACCCATGCCTGCCTCGAAACGGCAACCCGTTTCGTCGAGGATCTCGTCGCCACCGGAAAGGACATCCTTTTCATCGCCACGAAGCGCCAGGCGCAGGACATCATGCGCGAGGCCGCCCGGGTCTGCAACATGCCGTATGCGGTCAACCGCTGGATGGGCGGCGGGTTGACGAACTTTGCCACCATCAAGAACTCGCTCGACAAATACCGCCGTTACCTGCGCATGGAGGCGGACGGCAGCCTCGCCAAGATGCACAAGAAGGAGGCCGCGGCTGTGCGCCGCCAAATGTCCCGGATGAACCGCAATTTTGAAGGCATGGTCAGCGTCCACAGCCTGCCCGGCGCGGTGTTCATCGTCGATACCAAGACGGAATCCAATGCCGTGGACGAGTGCCGCCGTCTGGGCATCCCCGTCATCGGGCTCGTCGATACCAATTCGGACCCCGGAAAACTTGACTACCCGATCCCGGGCAACGACGACGCCGTCAAGTCCGTGCGCCTGATCGTGGAAGCCATCAGCCAGGCCATCCAGACCGGTATCGCCCGCCGCGAGATTGAGCGCGCCGCCCGCCGCACCATCGTTCCCATCCAGGCGGAGACGACAAGCGCCCAGCCGGAGGTCACCATCGATCCGTCCCTCATTACCGAGCAAGCCGAGCAGCCCGGGCAGGAACCCGCGGAAAAACCGGCGGCGTCCGCCAAGCCGCGCGCCCGCCGCGCAGCCAAGAAGGAAAAGGAATAACCCAACCCGCAACCCATTCGACAAACCATGTCCGCAACCATCACCGCACAACAAGTCAACGACCTGCGCAATCGCACCGGCGCCGGTCTCATGGACTGCAAAAACGCACTCCTCGAAAGCAACGGGGACCCGGATGCCGCCGCCGAGATCCTTCGCAAGAAGGGGGCCGCCACCCGGGACAAAAAAGCCGGGCGCGCCGCCTCGGAGGGCATTGTCCAGGCCTACATCCACACGGGAGGCAAGGTGGGAGTGCTCGTCGAAATCAATTGCGAATCCGATTTCGTCGCCAAGAACGAGCAATTCCAAGTTTTCGCCAAGCAGCTCGCCATGCACATCGCCGCGGCCTCGCCCCGGTATGTGAAGCGCGAGGAGATCCCCGCCGAGGTCGTCGAGAAGGAAAAGGAAATCGCCGCGGCGCAAGTCACCGGCAAGCCTCCTGCCGCCGTAGAGAAGATCGTCCAAGGCAAGCTTGAGAAGTTCTACTCCGAGGTCTGCCTTCTCGACCAGCCCTTCGTGATGGATTCGAACAAGAAGATCAATGACCTCATCACCGAGAGCATAACTAGGACGGGCGAAAACATCGTCATCAACCGGTTCACCCGTTACCAGATTGGCGCATAGCCCGGGCCAATCACGAAACATCAGCATTGCGGAGCGCAAGGAATCAACACCCCTGCGCTCTTTTTTTTCATTCACCCTTACCACGCCAACAATGTCCGACGCCACTGCCGCCAAAATGCCGCCAGCCCGGGGGCATTCCCATCCCCATCTCGCGCAAGTTCTGTTCACCCCGAGGCAAATTGCCGTTCGTGTTGCCCGGCTCGCGCACGAAATCACCCGGTCTCACGCCGCCGCAGGCCCTTCCGGCTTGACCCTCGTTGCCGTGGCCAACGGCGCCTTGGTTTTTGCCGCCGATCTCTTGCGCCATCTCCCGCATCCCACGCGATTCGACCTTGTGCGCGTTTCCACTTATCACGACGCCACCGCGCCCGCCGCCCTGCCAACAGTCCACCAGTTTCCCCGTCTTGACCTCCACAACGGGCATGTCCTTCTCGTGGATGACATCCTGGACACGGGGCACACGCTCCACCACCTTCAAGGAATTTTCCGGGAACGATACCGCCCTGCCAGCCTCAAGACCTGCGTTCTGCTCGACAAGCCGGCCCGGCGCAGGATTGCCGTGAACGCGGACTTTTACGGATTCCAAATCCCCGACCATTTTGTCGTCGGCTACGGGCTCGATTATGCCGAGCACTACCGGAACCTTCCCTGCATCGGCGTCCTCGATCCGGCGCTCGTGCCATAAACAACAAGGCACGGGACTTGCGTCCCATGCCCTCTCGTCAGTGCACTGCCGCCGGACGGGCGGAGCGGAATCACGGAAGTGGTGTTTTCCCGGGGATGGCGATCTCGGCGGGCGGCGGCGTCCCCTCAAAGGTGTAGGCGGAGGGGGAGAGGTCTTCCTTTGACGCCCCGAGCAGCCACTTGTAGCCGACTTCCTTGCCAGTGTATGCGGAGATGCGCCCGAGTATCCCCGTGAGCGCGCTTTCGGCAAGGATGCGCGCCTCGTTCACGGGTGCGCCGTTGCGGATGCCTTGAATGAGGTCAATGTGCTCCTGAACGTAGGGGCTGACGCTCTTGCCCGAGTAACGCCAGTCGTCCTTGCCTTTGGCTTTGATGCGTCCGCTGGGGATGGCGGTGCCAAGGGTGCCGACGAGGTGTTCGTTGACGCGGTTCGCCGTGTTGTTGGTCTGCCGGCAGAAGCTTTGCACGCGCACGCCGTTGGCGTATTCAAATTCAACCGCGAAGTGGTCCCAGATATTGCCCCAGGTCCGGGTCTGGCGCCCGCCGACACCAAAGGCCTTCACGGGAGGGCCGCCAAAGGCCCAGTTCATGATGTCGAGGTTGTGGACGTGCTGCTCCACGATGTGGTCGCCGCAAAGCCATGTGAAGCCATACCAGTTGCGCAGCTGGTATTCCATTTCGGACCAGTTGTTGCGGCGTTTGTGGTGGGGCCAGAATCCGTCCGTGCTGCCGCCCACCCAATAGGCTTGCCCGCTGATGAGCTCGCCAATGGCGCCTTCGCGGACGCGCTTCATCGTTTCCCGGTAACCCCAGTCGTGGCGGCGTTGGGTACCGGCGACCACGGAGAGCTTTTTTTGCGCGGCAAGCTCGCCAAGCTCGATGACTTTGCGCGCCCCGGCGGCGTCAACGGCAACGGGTTTTTCGGCGAATATGTGGACGTTTTTCGCGATGGCTTCCGCCATGTGCGCGGGGCGAAAATGCGGGGGCGCGGCGAGGATGACGATGTCAACACCGGAGGCGATGACTTGCTTGTAGGCGTCAAAACCGGAAAAACAACGCTCCTGGGGGACATTGCTCCGGGGATTGTTCGCAAATGCTTTTTTTGCACCGTTGACGCGGTCGGCAAACACGTCGCCAATCGCCCAGATTTGCACGTCGCGATCGGCCTTGAGACAGTCGCCCACCGCGCTCTTGCCGCGTCCGCCGCAGCCGATGAGCCCGACCTTGAGTCGTTCATTCGCGCCGGCGGCAAAGGCGGTGGCGGGAATGCTCGCGAGAATGGGCAGCGAGGCGAGCGCGGCGCAGTTGCCGATGAACGCGCGGCGGGATGGATGCCCGGAGGGCAGGGTGTGATGGACTGTGTCGGGTGTTTTCATTGCTTGCGAATAGTGTTGCATTGCGCCGACGTGGACAGGGTGGGGCAACAAAGGTTCCGGTGCGCCGCGGCGGATTCCCCGTCCGTGGCGCCGCCTCATGCGCCGGTGGCGATGGCGTTCACCACAACGCCGGCGGTGGCGAGCCCGAACGCGCCTGTCACAAAAGCCGCGGTGCCGTAGCCCCATTCGCAGTTGGGGCGCAGATTGTCCGTGGCCTCCAGCGTGCCCGCGAGCGTCGCCGAGCAACCGTCGGGATCCCCGGCGCTTGGCTCGGGCGACCATGCGCAGGGGATGCCAAATTTTTTCCCGTTGCGCGGAAATCCGTGGGTCTGACGGAGGCGCTTGCGCACGAATTTCAAAAGCGGATCGTTTTGCGTCACACTCAGGTCGGTGACGCGGATTGCCGTGCCGTCGCGTTTGCCTGCGCAACCGCCGCTCACGACAATCGGAATGCGCCGCGCACGGCATTCCGCGATAAGGTGACACTTGCCGGCCAGCCCGTCGGTCGCGTCAACGATGCGCGCATGCGCGGGGAGACGCGAAAAGATGTCCGTGGCGGTGGCGGCGGTGTAAAAACGACGGTCGGTGCAAATCCGGCAGTCCGGGTTGATGCTTTGCAGGCGTTCGCGCAGAGCCTCCACCTTGGGTTGCCCGAGCGTGCCCGTGGTGGTGTGCAGCTGCCGGTTGGTGTTGGAAATGCAGACATCGTCCATGTCTATCAACGTGAGCGCGCCGACACCGGATCGGGCAAGCGCCTCCGCCGCCCACGAGCCGACGCCACCGAGCCCCACAACCGCCACGTGCGCGACAGCAAGCCGTTGCAACCCGGCGCGTCCGTAGAGACGCCCGGTCCCGGCGTATCGGGCGAGGAAATCGGAGTTCATGCCCGCGCACGAATGTGCTCAAGGTGGCGCTTGTCAACCCTGCGCGCCTGCCACCGGCCTTTGCATCGGGGCGGGATATTTTGCGCTTGTGTCTGTCGCCACGATTGCATTTATATCGCGTCTTCGAAATCGGTCGTTGCGCGCCAACGCTGGTTTCCTTTGCAACCAATACACATGTCCATCTCTTCACAGATTCCCAAAACGATGCTTTGCGCGGTCTTGCCCGGAGACCACACAGCGAAGCTCGAAACGCATCCCGTCCCGACGCCCGGGCATGGCGAGGTGCTCCTTCGTATGAAGGCCTCCACCATTTGCGGCTCCGACATCCGCTGCATCTACCACGAGCACTTGGGCAAAGGCCCCGAGGGCTACCAGAAAGGCATGATCGCCGGGCACGAGCCTTGCGGCCAAAT